>CAYNPS010000027.1:0-39706 GCA_964399125.1 uncultured Terriglobales bacterium | reverse complement strand
ATTCCCGTATGCTTCCGCTTGTTCATCGCGCGCTATTCAGACTCGAGCGGCTCAGGTAAAATATTCAAAGAAAGGAGCTTACATAATATTCCGCAGACTTTGGGGAACACCGAGGAACAAGGGAAGAATGGATGCTAGTTTGCCTCTGGATCAGCATATCGGGGTTCGAATCCCTGGGGGGCAGCCAAATAATTCAATATCAATAACTTAACTGCTTGTCATTGTGCAGATCAGCTGATCCCAACCTCCCAGCTGCATTTTTCTTCCCTTTATTTTCTATAACTTACAGATCGCAGGACACCTGAGTAGCATCAGCTATCCAAGGATGTGGGACGTTTCGATGTAGCTGATAATAAATGCCTTCGGAGTGTCACCGAACAAGCCTTGTAACAGCTACTCGTAACATCACGTTTGTGACAATCTAGCTCAACACAGGAATGGCCCGGAATTCTCTTCCATATCTGAATATATTTGCGACTTGTCGTTTTTGACGGCCAAGTGAGGTGATGGCCTCGCGTGACATAGAGATTTATTTGATCGGGGATTTGACCGATTTTGTGATCAATAGCAACCTGCCCTGGCTATGGCTGAAAACAAACGACCGAAGCTCGCACGTGGCATTCATTGGACCTCCAATTCACCCTACATCTGGTTTAGTTGGCGCGATGGCAGCCGAAAAGAACATCATGTATCAACATGTATCAACGCGAACAGCAGATCCTTTGGAAGCCCTTGTCTTCAAAATCAATTTTCTGCTGGATAAAAAAAGGAGTCAGAAAGATGCTGAATGGCTGATGCCCGATCTGAGTGGCTGCTCCCTTGAGGAAGTAGCAAAACGGTATTTTGGCTGGAAAGAGGCAAACATTTCGCCTGCTACTGTGGACCGGGAGCGGAGAATGTTTCAGAGGGTTCTCCAGTTTTTTAACTGCGCTCGCCCGGTGCGATGTATTAGCCTTCTTAACATTCGGCAGTACCAGGAGTGGCGCCGGCGGCAAATTAGTCCGACCATGAAGCAGCCGATCAAGGCGCGCACGGTCAACTATGAAGTGCAGCTGTTGCGCGGCGTTATGGATTACGCAGGTTGCTGGAATGGAATGCTGGCTACTTGCTACAAGCCGTTGCGGCAAAGCGGAAGTCGCATTGGTCGGGTTGCAACGAAGGATGAACTGATCAGAATCGTCAAAACTGCAAACAGCAATGAACGATGGAGAGTCGCTCTATGGTGCGCAACGGTGGCCGCCGGCACTGGCTGTCGGGCCTGCGAAATCAGGCATCTTCGGCTGAAGGATGTCCAACTTGAGGATCGGAGGCTTTTCATTTCTCGAGAAATCGCAAAGAATAGCTCCGGGCGTGAGCCTCGTTTGATGGCATTGGCTGAGTGGGGCCTAAAACAGCTGCTTTCACGAGCCACATTCTTGGGAGCAACTGAACCACATCATTACTTATTGCCTTTTGATACCGCCAAGTCACGGCATCTGGCAAAAACGACACCAATGCGCTGGGATGTCGATAGACCAATGAAGACATGGATTAAGGCGTGGCGGAAACTTATCCGAGCGGCTGGGATGGAAGGGTTTCGATTCCACGATCTGAGGCACACCTTTCGAACCCAAGGAGCCGAGGCAGGAATACCATTGGAAGTAATGATGGCCCAACTTGGACATATGGACAGGGAAACGTCGCTGCACTATGTCCACATTCAGCAACGAGAATTCGACCGCATGAAACGTCTGATGGAAAGGCAGCAGGCCACGATTCTGGCTGTAGTCAAAGAATTGCTGGTTCAGAGGGAAAGAGTATGGGTGTGAGGCTTCAAACCAAAACTGCCTCACAGACGTGATCTGTTTCCTCTATTATCCCGATGCAGGATAGCATGTTTTCTAAGGCCACCTGAAATGTGTAAACATGTAGGCCCAGGCAGCGCCTTGCGGCAAGTCGCTCGTTGCCAGAAGCAGCATAGGCTCGACGAACCCAGCTCTGGTCGTTTTCATTTGTCACGTTCTGATTTACCCGGGAGTATCTGCACCGATTGTAATCCTCGCTCGTTGATTTTGAGTGAGATGGCTCTTGCTGCCGGAGAGGGCTTTCCCTTTACCGGGAAGGAGAATCTGCTTGTGGGTCCAATTGAGAAGAAACGGGCAGCCTAAAGCGGCCGCCCGCGCCATGCATATGCGTCAGGCCGATAGTGCCTGGCCAGTTTCCTGCACTCCCTCCGCGGCCCGGACGATAAGATCTGCCACCGCCTGCGGTTGTGAGACATAGACCGCGTGACTTCCTCTCACTCCAACTGTCTTCGATCCAGCGCGCTTGGACATCGCACGTTGTGCATACGGAGGAATCATCTTGTCATCGGTCGCTATCAGGTACCAGCTGGGTTTCGACTTCCAGCCAGGCTGGCTGACCGCGCCTTCGAGGGCCTGCACTCCCCAGGGAACCTGCGAATCGGCCATGAACGCGGCCAACTCTGGCTCAACATCGGCAGCGAATGAAGCTGCAAACCTTGAGCGATCGAGAAAAAGAAATCCGTCCTGCGGCGGCAGGATCGGAGGCACTGGTGCCCCTGGAACCGGGTTCTTGATCAAGGACGCGACCGACTCGCCGCTATCAGGTGCGAACGCGGCAATATAGGCAAGCCCGGCTACTTTGGGATTGTTGCCGGCTTCGGTGATCACGACACCGCCATAAGAATGGCCAACGAGGACAACCGGGCCATCCTGCGCGGCAATCGTTCTGTTAGTTGCTGCTACATCGTCCGCCAAGGAAGTCGTGGGGTTCTGGACAACAGAAACGTTGTAGCCTTTCTGCTTGAGAATCGTATACACGCCCTGCCACCCTGAGCCGTCCACAAAGCCTCCGTGGATCAAAACGATGTTTTTCACGTTGGAAGTTTTCATTTCTTGTCTCCTTTTCATTAGCATTGATTGACTGTGACATAATCTTATTTTATGTCCAACGTAACTCCGGCCTGATCCTGACGAGAGTAGACCCCCTGCTGAAGAATTTGCGCCACGACCCGCGATACGCCGCGTTGTTGAAGAAGCTCAACCTGCTGAAATTGACGTTCTCTTCTAAATAAAGAATGACAAGGCGGCGTTTCGGTGGCAAAAGGAAACGCCGACGCATTTGTCTTGCGGCGCGCGAGGCACGGGACGCCTGTTACTGCGTTCCGTTCCGTTAAGTAGACGGTTCGGCGAGGAATTGGTCGAGCAAGTCATCTGCGGGCATCGCTCGGGAAATAACGCGAGTTGATTCTTCCCCTACGCTATCTCAGCCTCCCGCCTTATTTCGCAAGTGCTCACGGTAACTTGTCGAAAAAGAGATAAATTGCGGCAATCCGGCCGCCCCGGGCGATGATGAAATCAGTCCCGGCGACCGCTGGCGCCTCGTCAGGGCGGCCCTCTACCCATCGGATTCGCCCGGCATTGCCCAGTTTCTCGGGCTTGCCAATTGGCTGATATCGAAAGTCAGGGTGCATGGCCCTGAGCGTGGCCGCGACGCGCTCGATCTCGTCGCGGCCATGGTAGACGCGCCCGCTGGGCTCGTAGAACACGCAATCTTCGGTGAAGATCTCGTCGATTGCCGCGCGCCGACGCGCGGGGTCGTTTTCACCAAAGACGTCATGAAGATTGCGAGTTAGCAAGGTCGATATACTAAAGGACATAGGTTGTCTCCTTTGGTTTGCCTCAACGCTTGAGCCCAAGCGATTCGGAACGTGTTCCTCCTGCGCAAATAAGGCGACAGCGAACATAAGGGTCATTATCGAGAATTTCAGCCACTGCTGCCAGCGGTGCATTGCAAACCTCCTTTGGCGAATGAATGCAAAACGAATCCTATAAATTCATGCCGCCCGACACTTCGATTCTCTGGCCGTTCACCCAGCGGTTCTCGTCGGAAAGGAATGCGGCGATCAGCGGCCCAATGTCATCCGGCACACCAGTGCGTCCGAGGGCGGTCATTTCTGCCACGCGTTTGTTGAGCTCCGGATTGTCACGGACCATCCCGCCACTGAAGTCCGTTTCGATCGCACCAGGTGCGATCACATTCACGGTGATCCCGCGCGGGCCAAGCTCTTTGGCCAAATAGCGGGTCAGGACCTCGATTGCGCCTTTCGTGGCGCCGTAAACGGAGCTTCCAGGAATGGCGAAACGTGCAAGACCTGACGAAATATTCACGATGCGGCCGCCGTCGTTGATAAGGGGAAGCAGCTTCTGCATGAGAAATTAGACGCCTTTGAAGTGCACGTTGACGATTTCATCAAACTGAGCTTCCGTGGTCTCCGCAAAGTTGGCATGTAGAGAGTTGCCGGCATTGTTCACCAAGTAATCGAACCGGTTGCGTCCCCAGCACTCGGATGAGGAACAAATGTTCCTTCCGAGATGATGAGTCCTACATCTGCCTTTGCTCGTCGCGCGTAATATTCGGCGACATCAGCACCAGGAACTCCGTTAGGCGACATTGCGCGCGTCATGGGTGCCATTACAATGCGGTTCGAAAGACTTAGGCTCTTAAGCCAAAAAGGCTTAAACAAAGTTTTCGTGAGATAGCTCGCCTGCATTGCTGACTGTGGCCTCTGCTCAACCAGAAGGTCAGGATGGCAAGAAGAAGTCGACATAGTGCCTCCTAATAATGAAGAATTGATATTGTTCGCCGTTTACTGCGCGCGGCGCGCATCCAGACTGAGCGGTCCTGCGCCAAATTGTGAAATCAGCAACGCCCCGCCAAGCATGGAGATGTTCTTCATGAACATGGTCATCTGAAGTTGGGCCATCATGGGATCGTGCACAGCCCAGAAGTTGTGCAGCGGGGTCACGCCGGCGAGGAACAGAACAATCAGCCATGCTCCAAGTCTTGCGCGATAGCCAAGCAAAATGCTCAACCCGCCCACCACGGCAATCACGCCCGATAACGGCACCGCGACTGAAGCCAGAGGCACGCCCTGGGATGCTGCGAATGCGATGGTCTGCTTCGAGAAGTGATTCAGACCTGCGAGTATGAAGATCAGCGAGAAGAATACCCGTCCTGCAAGAATCGCAGCGCCCCTGCGAAGGCTTTGAGCTCCTGTTCGATAAGGAATTGCTGTTGAAGTTGCTGACATAATCTCCTCCATGACATGTAATGGTGTCGAATATATCGACATCGATACTATTGATGCTGGTATACTGGGCGGGATTCAATTTCTATGAGAGAAGGAAGGAATCGCCCACAGGCCCTTCATGCTTGGCTGATCGTGCTGAAGGCCTGGCAATCGATGTCCCGTTATCTTCTTCCAGCATTACTCAAGGAAGGGTTAGGGGAGTCCGATTTTCGTGTCCTGGAAATACTGCTGCACAAGGGACCGATGCCGGTAAACGCTATTGGCCCCAAGGTTTACCTCAACCCGGGATCAGTCAGCGTCGCCGTGGATCGTTTATATAAGAAGGGCTTGGTCAACCGCGTTGAGTGCGGCGAAGATCGGCGGGTCAGGACCGTGTCCCTGACTGAAAAAGGACGGCAAATGTTCGTCCCTCTTTTTCGCCGGCACACTGCACTCATCCAACGAGCCTTCCAGGATGTCTCTTCAGAAGAGCTGGAACAGCTCGAGGTGGTCCTCAAGAAGATCGGAAGGCGTGCAGAGAGTCTTGCCGAAAAGAAAGGTCACTCTCCGTCTGGATAAGTGCAGATTCAGAAGTGATCAGCAGGAAGTTACCAATTTTCTGGAGGCGGCAGGCTCTACAAATCACCTAACGTTGGAAAGGTGAATCCACAACTCGCTAGATCCGGCGAGTTGTGGATTCAGATCGCGAGTCACCCTGCGACTAAGTTTTGAACATCATGCAGCCATTGTTTGTCCTGCTGCTCGATCTTTTGTTGCTCTTCGGACTTCTTCTGGTTCTGGTCTGACTGCGCTTCGTCCTGATCGGAGCTGGGCTCGTCAACAACGTAAATCACGACTGTTTCATCAGAGTTGGGATTCTTGGTATTGGGATCGTTGGCTGTCTTTGATTTATCAGACAGCGCGAAAGCTGACATTGAGGTTGTAAGCATGGCAATTGCCAGTACTCGCATCATTGTGGTTTTCATAAATGCTCCTTTTCTAAAGATCGAATTTGTTGATACCTCTGTAGCCTCAGTTCCACTGCTTCGACTACCTTACATTCCAGCCGGAGTGTAGATTTTGTTTGCGGAGACGAGATCTGCATTCGGCACTTCGGTTCTGAGTTTGATTTGACGGTCTCCCGCCTTCTTCTCCGGCTTGGTGACGAACGTGAGCAGATACTGATGAGTGAGCCGCTGGCTCAGGTCCGCCAGATAAGGACTGAACGAGACAGGGGCACCCAGGAGCAGACCGTAGGATTCGCCGCCGGTTTCGTCGGACAATTCTGATAAGAAGTTCTGGCCCCAGTTCGTCCGCCAGAAGCTGTGGCCATAGTGACCGGCGCCGGGAGAATAGATCGAATAAACGATCACCCCCGTTCTCTGTGCCGCGTCGATGGCCTGGTCCAGGTATGGATTCGATGGCCCGCCGCCGTTCAGCCCATCGATACCATCGCTGATCATCAGGATTTCGCGCCGTACCTGCTGTTTCGGCCACCTTTTAATAAGGTCGACAACCGACAGATATGGACTGGGGGAGATGCCGCGCTCGCCGAAGGGAATTCGTAGGTTTTTGATCGCCGCATCATGATCGGTCGTTGGGTTCTGCGTAACCTGCACCGTGCCGTCGCACATGTATCCAATGCCAATCGCGGTCGTCGGCGGCTGGGCGGCGATGAATTTCTTGAGATCGTTGAGTTGGACATCAACGCTCGACCCCAAGCCATCATCGATCAGAATGAACAGTTCCAGAGCCGCGTGATCACCCTGTAGTGGAGTCCAATCGGTGACCTGGTCGCGGTTGTGACCTTCGTAAACCATCACGTCCTCACGATTGATGACCGGCAAGGTGGAACCATGCTTGGCTTCAACCGTCACCACCAGCCTGGCTGGAACTCCCGACGGAACAGGAGGCTGCTGTGCCGTGATGGATGGCACAAGTCCTAACAGAATAGTTAAAAGAATTGCTGGGCCCATGAATATTCGATTCTTCATTTGAGTTTCTCCTCCATCTCTCGCATCTGTACAAAGCACTTCTCTTGCCAAAGTCCCAGTAGCAAGTTATTAGGGATTTTGTTGAATTGATGTTTGTAGGCGTCGGGGAATTGACAATAGCAGTCGCGAGATCGACAGTACGATCTCGTCCGGCAGACAACTGACGCCGTGAAGTCCGCGAACAAGCAGACCAAATCTGGTTAAATCGTTCGCAATATCGGGGGTTGGTACAGGCAATTTGGCAGTAAGGGTAAGAGAAGAACGTTCATTTAGATTGATTGAGGGCCAGGTCTTCCATGCGGCGAATGACAGAAGAGAAATCCGCTCCGGGATCAGACGCCATGGTTTCCGAATTGATATCGAATGCAGCCTTGGTCGCAGGCATGGCAAAATTTTGAGAATCTGCTGCTTTCAGGATGAGCCCGAAGTCTTTATTCATCAATCCCACAGAAAACTGAGGACTGTAGTCGTTACGCTTCGCTCGCGCCAGTTTCCCTAGATGAGCCGGCGCTACAACGGCGGTTTGGGACAGCACTTCAAGAAGTCGCTTGCGATCAAGACCTTGTAGCTCGCCCAGGGCGACAGCCTCAGCGACCCCCTGCATGCCGACTCCGAGAAGAGTGTTGAGCACTAGTTTCATGCTTGTGCCCGAACCGGAAGGCCCCATAAAGAAAACACCTGCCGCCACAGAGTGGAGAATTGGCTCGGCTGCGTGGAATGTCACACCATTTCCGCCAACGAGCAAGACCAGCTTGCCTTGCTCGGCCGCTAGAGTGCTGCCGGAGATCGCTGCATCCAGCACCTCGACGCCTCGCTTTAAACTCAGCGCGTGAAGTTCACGCGAGGTTTGCGGCGAGATTGTGCTCATCTCAAGAACAATCGCATCTTTGCCTAAGCTGGCCAGGATGCCTTCCGGCCCGGTATAAACGCTCCGCACTGCCTCATCGTTGCTCAGGCATGAAAGAATCACATCCACAGAGCCCGCCAACTCGGCTGCGCTTCCGGCAACCGAGGCTCCATACGGCAACAGGGCCACGGCTTTACTCCGATCACGATTGAAGACCGATACTTTGTATCCCTGCTCAAGCAATCTCCGCGCGATGCGGCTTCCCATCGCTCCCATGCCAATAAACCCAAGCTTCACTTGGCCAGCATTAAGTAGTTTCATTTGGTACTCCCTTTATGAACGTCAGCTAACTCAAGATCGATTGCACGTGGCCGTCCAATCGGCAAGAGGGTAATTGATTATTCAGCCGCTTTGTCCGCCAACGCTTCCACGACTGCTATGTTCGCCAGCAGGTCTCTGGATAGCCCATGGCGCCGCTGTAAGTACTCTGGACTGTTGTAGCTGACCCAGACCTTTTTCTGTGGATCTTCCCAGACCAGGATCTTCAGCGGAAGATCGATGGCGCTCGACGGGGCGGCGAGCATCAGTGGCGTGCCAGCTTTGGGATTGCCGAAGATCAGCAGCTTGGTCGGAGGCATTTGCATTCCGATTTTTCCTGCTTCGCCGCTGTGGTCAACTAATGCAAACAGCGTTACCCCTTTTACCTTGAGAATTTCCTTCAGCTTCTGAACAGTTTCATCAACAGAGTGGTTGCTCTGCTTACTGATAATGCTGTTTGTGGCGGTAGACGTCATGGATAACTCCCTGATTGAATATAAGTAACCTGACCGGAAGCCATGAATGGCAAATCCAGCTTTGATGAACGCTGGACGAAACCACTGTGACCTGCATGAGGTGTACTGCAAGTGCTATCGAGTCAGTTTCCTCAGGCCACAGTGAGTTCAGCGATCATCACCAGGGCGGCTAACACGGCGAGAGCGAGAACCAATATGATCATCGTCGCCCTCACGCCGATGCGTGCAATCCTCGACCACCGTTCCTGCTTTTGTATGCTCATAAACTGATCCTTTCCTCTACTTTCCTTGTTTCGTCGCGGGCGAATCATCCTGATGATCCGCCAGTCGGAAACGAGAACTCTTATGCCACGTCGGCAGCCGCCGCTTCTTTGGCCTTGACTAGAGGCATGCTGACCAGATGTTCGCTCAGAAACCAGACCTGCAGCTCATTCGTTCGCAGCACCTGGCTGACGAAAAGGTCATTTGTGCCATCGTCGCCAAGCTCGGAAGCACGCCGCGCTTGTTTTCGTACTTCGCCGATGATGAACTGGTGAGCGTCCAGCAGGCGTGACAGTTGAACAGGAACCTCCTCGCGTCCCTTGGGCGGACGCTCGATGCGCGTGGTCTCAGCCACATCGTGGGCCATCGCGATGCTGACTCCGCCCAGCAGTTGGATTCTCTCTGCAATCGCGTCCACGAGTTCGACCTGCTCTCCGAAATGCTTATCGAACAGCAGATGGAGTTGGTAAAAGGTTGGACCGGCAACCTGCCAGTGCGCTTTCTTATATAAGTCTCGCAACACCATCGTGTCGGCCAGCAATTGATTCAGTTGGGCTGTGACCTCCAGCCGCACAGGTTCTTCAAGCTCAAGCGGCAACAGATGGCTGACCGTTCCGTAGGCTTGAATCTCGCCTGCGCGTTGATGAAGCCGAGGTTGTGCAGTGATTCCTTCAGTAGTTCCGGTACTTGGCTGTTTTTTATTCATCACATCCTCCTATTTTAAGTTTCCTGATCATTTCGGTCTTATCGTGGATTGTGCAGCCACGCAATTCCGTGACGGTTTAGGCTGAACCGGCTTCGGCCCAAAAGCGCGAGCAGTGTCGCGTTGTGGCCGATCAGTGCGCGACAGCGAGCGTTGCCGCACGAGTTCTTTAATGCCTTGCTCCCGATACTGCGCGCTCGTCAGCGTTGCCATGAAGGCAACAACATCGTCGATTTCCGATTCACTTAGCGCGAGTGGCTGTATATCTTGATCGAGATATGGATTGTGGAGACCGTTTCCTTTGTTGTAGTGATCCATTACATCCCAAAGCGTTGCCTGCGAGCCGTCGTGGAAGTAGGGCGCGGTCATGAGCACGTTGCGCAGGTCTGGCGTCTTGAAAGACGCAATATCGGTTTCTTTTTTGGTGATAAGAAAACGGCCAAGGACTGACATATTTGTCTGAATGGCTGCCTGATCCACGTCCGCTGTATTTCCCGAATTGATCTCCTGCTCCGCCTGGCATGCCAGCGCGACCACGTTGTGTCGAATGATGCCTATGCCGATATTGTGAAAATCATTGTCGGTGAAGTAGGTAGGGTCGCGCTTTTCTTCTGTCAAAGCATGGCATTTGTTACAGCGAGCTTTCATATTGAACAGCATCCAGCCACGCCTGGCGGAGTCGCTGATGGCATTTTTATCGCCGGCCATGAAGTGATCGAATGGGGAATCGAACGAGAACTGCGTGCGCTCATAGGAAGCGATGGCGCGCACCAAATCGGTTCCATTAATTGAACGGCCAAACGCCGCACGAAAGGCCTGTTCGTATTCGGGCAGGCCGGCAATTTTGGTTACGGCAGCATCAAGACTGGGCTGGCCCATTTCACTCGGATTTACGATGGGCAGGGCCGCCTGATCCTCAAGAGTTGTTGCTCTCCCATCCCAGAACTGCGTTTTATTGAAAAGCGCATTCAGAATCGTGGGAGCATTGCGTTGTCCGAGGCGGCCTTTGATTCCAATGGAAACCGGCCTTCCGTCAGTGAACGCGCGTGTCGAGTCGTGGCATGTACTGCAAGCCACGGTCCCATCTGCGGACAAGCGTCCGTCGAAGAAGAGCTTTTCGCCAAGTGCGATTTTTTCTGGAGTCTGCGGATTTTCGGCCGGCACGGCCGCGCGTGTGGCTTCCAGTGGCAGTCCGGTCTGTTGGATGGATTTAGGATCCGCAAGTCGACTGGCAGGGGGAATTGGTGGTGCGTGTGGCGCTGTTTGCTGTTCTACACTTGCTTCTGAGTTCCAGAAAGCCGATTTGGCGCTTTTGTAACCAAGAACCGCCACAGACAGACCTAGTAAAACCGCAATCCAAATTCGTATTTGATTCGTGACTCGCATGGACTTCACTGCTTTCTTTTTCAAAGTGCCTTACGCGACATTCTGCCGTTGGGAATCTTTCATCTTCGGTTTGGCGGGACCGGTTCCCGCGCCAGTTTTCTGAATGGCGCGCGCAATCTCCTCCAGATCACCCTGGCTCAATTTGAGATTGGCGGCATCAATCCAGCCATCCACCTGTTCAGGCGATCTGGCCCCGACGATTGCGGCCGTAACTCCCGGCCAACTGAGCACCCACGCAATGGTAACGGATGAGACCGAGGCGCCATGTCGGCGCGCGATGGGTTGCAATGCATCCCGGAGCGCAATGTTGCGTTCCAGATTGGGCGAATTGAATTCCGGAGAGCGGCGTCGCCAGTCATCGCTCGCCAGGGCGGCAACTCTCTCGGCGCTGAAACGTTCCGTGAGCAGCCCGGACTGCATTGGGCTGTAGCAGATCACGCCGGTGTTGTGCGCGTGGCACCACGGAATTTCGCGTGCGGCAACATCGCGACGAATCAATGAGAAAGGCGGCTGCAGGGAATCTACGTGACGAATGGCCTCGCAACGATCCAGCAAGCCGACGTTAAAATTCGATACGCCGCCGAGCCTTACCTTGCCTTCTTCGATCAGCCGCAGCATTTCAGCCCATGAATCTTCGATAGGAGTGCCCGTCTCGTCAGGCCAATGGAATTGGTAAAGATCAATGCGCTCAATGCCGAGCCGGCGCAGCGATGCCTCGCACTCCGTGCGGATCGATTCCGGCCTGAGGACCCTCCGGGGCTCTTGCATGGGATTCCGCTCGTCCCAGATCAGGCCGCACTTGGTGAAGATGAAGGGCTTCTCGGAAATCGGCAAGGACTTTAGAAACCGCCCCACAACTTCCTCGGAATGGCCAAGTCCGTAAACTGCCGCTGTATCGATCCAGTTGATCCCGAGTTCGACAGCGTGGCGCATCGTAGCTTCGGATGCTTTGTCGTCCTGTGGTCCCCATCCAAAGGACCAGCCGCCTCCGCCGATTGCCCAGGCTCCAAAACCGACGGTTGTAATCTCAAGTCCACTTGAACCCAATGAGCGTTTATTGATCTGCATGCATTCTCCTTTTATTCTCGATTTTGTTAGAAGCACTTCACATGCCAAAGGCCAGATACTGCTTTATGCGGGATTTATTCAGAAGTGCGGTGGTTACGACCTGATCGCTTAGCGTGGATGTCAAAATCTTGACCTGCGTTGTCGAAAGTCGGACGCCACATCCCGCAGAGATTGGAAAGCTCATAGTCGCTTTGAATATAAGCAGGAACGTGGGCAGTACCCTTCTCAGTAGCGGGCTGTAACTTTGCCTTTTTAAACACCTCCCTCCCTTGTGCCCATCTCAATGACCTGAAGTTTTGGTAAGACGATTGCTCAAAGACTCAATTGAAAAATACGGGTTGCCACCGAGAGCGGACGGCAAACCAACAATAGGGTGAACCGCCATGACATTAACTGATCTTATGCTTAAGGCCAACCACATTGCGCGAACCGAAGGTAGTACACAGCCTGATGGCAGCTTTGGGCCGTCGCGAGCGTGGCGTCGAGATTGCAGCTCACGCAATGCCCCCACGGCTATAGTGACCACATCTGGAGCACTTTCAGGAAAACATAGTGAGAAACCTTCAACGACTACCAGGTAGGGACAAGGAAACGAGGGAGAATATGACTATGAAGGTTGGAATTGTTGGCGCGGGAGCGGTTGGCTCAGCGTGTCTTCTATCAGTGGTGATGCGGGGAAGCGCCCGCGAAGTCGTGCTGGTGAACAGAAATCGCAAACGGGCTCAGGGCGTCGTGACAGACCTTCAATACGGCACGGCCCTCTTTCCGCCCATCACGGTGCGTGACGGCGACTATTCAGATCTCACAGGCGCCTCCGTGGTAATGATCACGGCGGGAGTAAACGAAAAAAGTGGAGGCGCAACCGACCGGAGCGATCCTCTGGGAAGGCTTCGCCTGCTGGAGGCGAACGCGGCTGTCTTTGAGGAAATCGTGCCAAAGATACGCAGCGCCGCTCCCGACACACTGATTCTGGTAGTCACCGATCCACCGGACGCGCTGGCCGATGTGGTCCGCATGTTGGGGCACGAACGCGTCCTGAGCACCGGCACATCTCTCGACACTCTACGCTTCCGGTTTCACCTGGCGCGACACCTCAACGTCAGTTCATCGGATGTTGAGGCGCTCGTGCTGGGTGAACACGGCGTCTCGTCAGTTTTCCTGTGGTCACAGGCGCGACTCGGCAGCAGAAAAGTGTTGGACCTGCTTGAGCACCCATCCGCCCGCGAGGAGATCGAACGGGAGGTCCGTTACGCAAACATTACGATCATCGAAGGCATTGGCGCCAGCCAGTATGGGATTGGAATGATTTCGGCGCGTCTTACCGAAATGATACTCCGCGACGAACATGCCGTGATCCCCATTGGGTGCTACAACCCTGCCTTCGGCGTCACGCTTTCGCTGCCCAGCGTTGTTGGTCGGGATGGCGTTCAGCGCATACTCGAACCTGAGATGAGGGAGGCGGAGCGGCATGGACTACAGCGTAGCGCTGATGCGATCCGAGCAGCTCTGTCTCGCCTGACCCTGAAGGAGGCTCGACGAAACACAGTTTAGGACGTAATTGCTAGGTCCTAACATAAGTTTCAAATGCTGCACCCAGTGGACTCAGCACGAATTGCTCGCTCTGCGGTAAGAGCTTGGAGGCCAATGGGGTTCGTTACTCGGTAGACCGTTGCTATTTCTTATGAATCTGTTCTGGAAAGAGATACGTGTGCAGTGGACAACGGCGATTTTGCTTGCCATGATCGCGGGCTATGTCGACGGCTACGGTCTTTTTTTTCTTGGAAACTATGTCTCCTTCATGAGTGGAAACACGACCGGCACTGGCCTGAGGATTGGCCAGGGCCATTTCCATGCCGCCTTTCCATCCGCTATCGCCATCTTGTTCTTCGTAACCGGCAGTTTCTTTGCAAACCTGCTCTCTCAGTCCAGATCACGTCATTCCCATCGAATGATATTCAGCCTGGTTGCAAGCGGACTGGCAACCGTTACCGCCCTTGAATGGGGTGGTCTGCAGAATATTTCTCTTGAGATCGCCTTGCTGTGCTTGACAATGGGGATGATGAATCCAGCTTTATCTAAGGTCGGTGCCGAATCAGTGAGTCTAACTTTCGTGACCGGCACGTTGAATAGGATAGGCGGCCATCTCGCTTCGGCGGCAGGGCGGAAGCCGCTGCAAGGAGCACTTCAAGGAGATTCTCACATAACTCGGGCCGGGATCGAGGCAAGCATTTGGTGTGGATTTCTAAGCGGTGCAGTTTTATCCGGAATCGCGGGTTCAGATTTACGGACGTGGGCCCTCCTACCTGCCTGCGCCGTGCTGATTGCGCTAGGCCTGTTCCGCGACTTTCTTATACCGCTCGCTGCGAAAAGAACGGTTTCGGCTGCGACGACTATCGGAGCCGTCGCCCGCGATTGACGCAACAGAACCCGAGAGGGGCTGCGCCGTCACGGAGTCAAACAGTAGCTGATTCGATCTCGAAACCAAGCAATCTGCCCGACGATTCGACCCGAAGATCTTATTCCCACCGCTGACATCTCACCCTAACCACTGAGGGTTCTGATACGTCCCGTCGAAGTGGTGACTCGTCTTGTACAGTTCAAATTTTCCATCTTTTGCTGCGCCAGCAGTCTTCGCCAGGATGCTTGCCACCTGTTCCTTACTCATAGGACGAAAACTGCGCGCTGCTTCAAGGGCCTGACGCAGAATCGCAACCGAATCGCAACCGGTGATTACTACGCTCGTGGGAAGGTTCATGGCATAGTGAAGGCACTCAACTGCACTGACCGTTTTGCTCTGCAGAATAAATGGGTCGCCCATTGGCTTCATACCCAGCACGCCAATGTTCTGCTGTACCAAAGCCGGAAGCACCCTGGATTCAAAGCTGTTGAAGTGATGGTCCATCACATTGACGGGCATTTGCACCGTGTCCAGCTTGAAATTATGAGCCGAGGCGGCCGCCAACATGGCCAAATGGATGTCTGGACTTTTATGTCCCGTGAAGCCGATGTAACGGACCTTACCTGCATTCTGCGCCTGCAATGCCGCCTGCAGCGCGCCGTCTGGCGCAAAGATGCGTTCGGGATCAGAATCGCGAATGACCTCGTGAAATTGCAGTAAATCGATCCGATCCGTCTGGAGACGTGTCAACGATTCATTGATCTGCTTGTCAGCCGCCAACTTGTTGCGACCATCGATTTTGGTCATCAGAAAGGCTTTCTGGCGATAGCCGTCGCGTAGCGCCTTTCCCATGCGGATCTCGCTCTCGCCGCCGTTGTAGTCCCAGCAGTTGTCAAGAAAATTGATGCCCTCATCGAGGGCCATGCGGACGATACGGATGCTCTCCCGAGCATCAACTTCCGGTTTGCCCAGGTGGTAACCGCCAATACCAACCATCGAAACTTTTTCGCCGGTTCTGCCGAGAGTGCGGTAAGGTACTTGAGTCTTTGTCTCAGACCCCGCAGCGCGTTGGCCAAGTCCTGCAGTCATAACCGTAGCCGCGCTCAACTCCATAAATTTCCGGCGCGTTGTCATTGGATTAAACCGGACTGGAGTGGAACGGAATCAGATTCACCCTCAGCCTGTCCTGGCCGTTCGATCCCGAGTCTCTTCATCTTATAAATAAGGGTAGTTCTCTTCAGGCCCAATCTTGCAGCTGCGCCATGCGTTCCTCCGAGCACCCACCCGGTTGCTTCGAGCGTGCGCAGGATCAGCGCGCGCTCGGACTCACGCAGAGTACTTGGAACTGCGGAAGAGGAGAGCGTCGTTGGTGCTGTTGTGGGCAGCGGGTTGGGTAACACCCCGTCATTGGCTAGAATCACTGCGCGCTCGACCAGGTTCTGCAACTCGCGTATATTTCCGGGCCATGCGTACGCCTCGAAAGCGGCCATCGTTTCATACGGAACATGCTTGATTTGCTTGCCCATCCGTCGGCCGAATACTTCTACGAAATGATCCACCAAGGATGGGATGTCTTCCTGGCGTTCGCGTAGTGGAGGCAACGAGATGGGAAACACGTTAAGGCGATAGTACAGGTCACTGCGAAATTCGTTGCGGGCTACCATTTCCGCCAGGTTCCGGTTCGTCGCAGCTACCAGCCGGACATCCACCTGATGGGTCCGGCCGCTGCCGAGGCGCTCGAACTCCTGTTCCTGTAAAACGCGCAGCAGCTTGGGCTGCAGCGCCGGCGGGATGTCACCGACTTCGTCCAGAAACAGGGTCCCTTTATCGGCCATTTCGAAGCGGCCAACTTTCTGCGCGATTGCTCCGGTAAACGCGCCCTTTTCATGGCCAAATAGTTCGCTTTCCAGGAGATCCAGTGGAATGGCGGCGCAATTGAGCTTCACGAACGGGCGTCCACAGCGCGGACTCAGGTTGTGCACTGCATGCGCGATCAGTTCCTTGCCTGTACCGGTCTCGCCTTCGATCAAAACAGTGGAGCCGGTGGGCGCCACGCGCTCAACTTTTGCAAGCACCGCTTCCAAAGTCGCGCTATTGCCGACAATCTGCTGAAACCTGCGGTTCAGCACATCGTCTTGATATGGGTTCGTTCTTGCTAACGTTGCCACAACTCCTCCAGGCTTTGTTTGAGGGGTTCTGCTCTGGCTATATTTCCAAAGCGGTCTTCACCTGTTCCAGCAGCACATCGTCGTTGAAGGGCTTGGTCAGGAACTCGACTGCGCCTGCCCGCAACGCCTGCATGCGCATGTTTGTGTCTCCATGCGCCGTAATAAAAATGGTGGGGATCCTGCATCGCTCGGAATTCAACCTGGCCTGCAGATCAAGCCCGGACATTCCCGGCATGCGGATATCAGCGATTAAGCATCCGGTCTCACATTGCTGGCCTGATTTGAGGAACTCCTCGGCTGATGCAAACGCCCGTGCCTGAAACCCGGCGGCTTTCATCAAACCCTGCAAAGCACTCCGCATTGACTCATCATCATCTACGATTGCGATCAACTTCGTCTTCACCTGCGTCGACATGAGAATAAATTAGCGCCATGCAGAAAAGCGCGCAATTATACGTTCGTATAGTCGCGTTCACGTGCATGCTCTTGCGACCAAGGCATTTGACAGTCCCGTCAAACGACTGACGTCCGCGGCTTCACGGCAATGTCTCCGGCGCATCGGAGTTGCTACAACCGCACATTTTGAATGCGCTCACCCTCAGCTCCGGGAATCATGGTTTTGGCATTCTGAATGCTTATGAACTGTTGTCATGCGGTGACTAGGGAGACCAGTATGAAAAACGGAAAAATCAAATTATGCGCACACATTCCATGCCTCTGTCAGGTACACGATGGACAGGAATACTGCAGCGAGAGTTGCCGGACTGCTGGAAGCGAAGAAGTAGAGATCGCATGCCTGTGTGATCACCTCCAATGCCCACTCGTCGCTTAAATCTCGCTTTACACTGTTTGCTGATGCTGGTTGTGACCAGCACACTACCCGTGGCTGTGGCGCAAGAAATCAAAAGTGGTGCTCCAGGTGAAACCCACGCCGTAGATGCTCTCGGCATAACTCCGGAGAAGACAGAAACCGCCAAAGCAACCGAGTGTACTTTCGCTTTGGGTGCTGATATTCCGGAGCAAGACGGCAAGGATTCTCCGTATCTTCCTTTTTCGACCCGTTGTAAGTTCAAGCTCTTCGTCCGGCAGACCTTTTCGCCCTATACGTTTGCCGGGGCAGGTTTTCAGGCAACATGGGCGCAGGCGATGGGGCAATGGCCGCATTATGGAGGCGGTATGGCGGGTTGGGGAAAGCGCTTTGGCGCCACCTTGGCCGACACCGAATCGAGAAAATTCATTCAGGGCTTTGCATTGTCTACGATGCTGCGCCAGGACCCGCGTTATTTTTCATCGCACAGAAATAGGTTCTTCCCTCGAGCGTGGTATGCGGCTATGCGAGTAGCTGTCGGTAGAAGCGACAGAGGCGGGTCGACGTTCAATTCTCCCGAATTTCTAGGCGCGCTGTTCGCCTGATCCTTGCAGAACGCCTATTATCCCAAAGCTGACCGCACCTTCGGCCAGACCATGGGCCGTTTTGGCGGAGCACTCAACTCAGACGTCGTGAGCAACATTCTGCGCGAATTCGCTCCTGATATTAAGAAGTTCTTTCGGAAACATACGCCGGTGAAGGTCAAAGACATTGAGAGAGAGCTGCCAATTCCAGACGAGGACAAACTCTAATTAGAAATTAAACCTTTAAACAAAGATTATTTGGTTGCCGGCAGCTTCAGCCTTTCCGCCATTCTGACCAATTCGGCCAGCGAGTCTGCCTGCATTTTGCGCATCACGTTCCCGCGATGCACCTTGGCAGTGATCTCGCTGGTGCCAAGTTCCCAGGCCACCTGCTTGTTGAGCAGCCCCGAAACCACCAGTTGCATTACCTCGCGCTCGCGCGCAGTCAGACTTTCGTAGCGCTTTCGTAAATCGGCCGTTGCACTCTGCTGCGTGCGTCTGGCATGGTCGCGTTCAAGCGCCTGCCGAATTGCATCCAGCAGATCCTGATCGTGGAACGGTTTGGTCAGAAACTCCAGCGCGCCGGATTTCATTGCTTTCACCGACATCGGAATATCGCCATGCCCAGTGATGAAGATGATGGGAATCTGCACACCCGCATCTGTCAGTTGTTTTTGAAAATCCAGGCCATTCAGGCCCGGAAGCTGCACGTCCAGAACGAGACAACTTGGACAGTCAGCGCCTTCTCTGGCCAGAAACTCTTGTGTACTCGCAAACAACTCAGAGCGCAGCCCGACTGATTTCAGCAGGCCCTGGACTGAGATTCGGATGGAAGCATCATCATCAATAACAAAAACGATGGATGCGTCGGCAGGCTTCATCACTGCGCCTCGACCGTTGCGGGCAGTGTGAAGGAGACAGTAGCGCCGTGGCAGGAATTCGCCGTTGCCCAAAGGTGGCCACCGTGGGATTCGATGATATTGCGGCTGATGGCCAGTCCCATTCCTGTTCCATGAGGCTTGGTAGTGTAGAAGGCATCAAAAATCCGGCCCATTTCAGGCGGCAATCCGATGCCAGTATCGCTGACGGAAATCAACAATTGATTGTTGCCATCGTATTGCGAGGTAAGCGTGAGTTCGCGCTTGCCCTCTACCGCCTTCATGGCATCGATGCTGTTCATCACCAGGTTCATCAGCACCTGTTGCAGTTGGACGCGATCTCCCATGATTTGCGGAAGATCTGCGGTGAGCTGGCTCTGAATGGATATGTTGTGCCGGGCCGTTTCATTGCGGAGCAGGGTAATAATTTCGTTGATGACTCCATTTACGTTAACCAACTCACGTTGCGGAGCGCCCTTCTTAAACAGCAGGCGGATGCGGCTGATGATCTCCCCTGCACGTTGGGTATCTTTGACGATTCTTCCGGCTGCCGCCCGCGCCTCCTCGATGTCAGGATTATCGCGCGTAAGCCAGCGCACGCAGGTGTTAGCGTTCGTCATCGCGGCGGCAATCGGCTGATTGATCTCGTGGCCAAGTGAGGCAGTCAACTCTCCCATGGTGGTCACCCGGTTAATGTGCGCGAGCTCTGCCTCCAACTGGCGCAACTTGTCACGTTCTTCCTCGGCGCGCTTGCGATCCGTCACATCCGCCACAGTGCCAACGTACTCAATGACCTTTCCGGCTTGATCAAGAACCGGATGCCCGATTTCGTGAACGTGCCTTATGGTCCCATCAGGCAGCAAGACCCTGTACTCTTCCGCAAAATCGGCTTTCTCGCGGAATGCCGCCTGGATGTGTTCGTAAAATGTGTCGCGATCTTCCGGGTGCAGCAGTTGCAGGAATTCTTCCACATCTGGAGGGCTGCCCCTGCCAGGATCTAATCCGAAAATTCGACACGTCTCCTCGGAAAAATAAATCCCCTTGTTGCAGGCCGAGTCCCAGGCCCAGCTTCCTGTATGACTCATCTTTTGCGCTTCTTTTAAATAAAACTCGCTTCGCCCCAGGGCTTCCTCGACCCGCTTCCGCTGCGTGATGTCTGTCAACGTTCCCACGAATTGCACAACCTTGCCGGAATCGTCCAAGACAGGATGGCCTAAGGTATGCAGATGTTTCGTTGTGCCATCGCGGAGGTCAATCCGATACTCCAATTCGTAGTCAGACTTATCTTCGATTGCGCGGTTAATCGCAGCTTCCCATCTGCTCCGGTCTTCCGGCCAGATGCGCTGTCCCCGTACACTCCAGAGACTCCGCGCGAGCTTGTCATTGGGATCAAAGCCATAGATCCGAAACCATTCGTCGGAGAGATACAGGGCTTCTCGCGTCGCAACATCCCAGATAAAACTTCCGGTGTGGGACAGCCGTTGCGATTCAGCCAGATAGGCTTCGCTGCGCTGCAGAGCTTCCTGCGCATGTTTGCGATCGATGCCATGGGCGATAGTGTCCGCCACGACGGAAAGAGTATTGAGTGTGCTCTCGCTGAGCGCTTTCTGAGAAAACATGGCCATAACGCCCATGACTCGATCGCCTGCGAGAAGCGGGTATCCGGCAAATGAGATCATCTTTTCCCGACGTGCCCAGTCCTCATCATTGACCCGCGGGTCGTTTTGAACATCATTCGTCAGGTGCGGTTTTCTTTCCTGCGCAATCAGACCGACTTTGAGATGCCCCACAGGGATTCGGCTGTGGGAACCATCCAGACGCGTGTACATTCCAGCACTTGCCTGCAACTCCAACTCCCGTCCGTCGCTGCTGACGGTCCAGATCCTTGCAAAGGCTGCATCGAGATGCCGGACCATCGCCTCGGCACAGCTATGCAGGATTGTTCTCAAATCCTTGTCATGGGCAAGGGCTGTTCCAATTGCTTCCCGGAATGCAGCGAGGCGTGTTCGCTCGGACATTGCGGCAAGCAGTTCCTGCTCAGCGCGCTTGCGGTCCTCGATGTCCAGGCCAGTTCCATACCATTTCGAGATGTTGCCTGCTTCATCGCGCAGCGGCACATTACGAATGAACCACCAGCGATATTCACCGTCCGCCCGCCGCAGCCTGAGTTCTCTCTCCATCACCTGCGGGGCCTTTAGCGCTGCACGCCAGGCGGCGACGAAAGGGGCGCGATCGTCTGGATGAATTACGCTTTCCCATTTTCCTGCCAGCGCCTCCTCGATGCTAAGACCGGTAAACTCCTGCCAGCGCTGGTTGACGAAATCAACGGTGCCGTCTGGCAAGAAGCTCCAGACGTGCGCCGGGACCGTGTTGATGACGTCGCGTAGCTCATTTTGACTTCGACGGACCCGATCTGTCAGGCCGCTTGCAGTAATCCCAGTGACAAGGCACACAGCCAGCAGAGTCCACACGCGCGAATCAGTCAGGTGGAAGTGTCCGGCGGGTGGTATGAGCCAGCTAAATCCGAAGGCGGCAAAGAATGAGACTAAAATCGCGTATCGGGCGCCCCAGGCTACAGCCGCGATCAATACCAGAATGAGAAAGAAATTGAGCGCTGCAGCCAACGGCCGGTCAATCAAATGCAAGGAGAACAGCAGCGCAATCACCGCAAGCACCACCATGACGCAGAGAACAATCCGGGCCATGGGGCTCAACCGTTGCCCCCAATGCATGAAATTCGCCGCTGCCCTGCTAAATGAAAGGTCCATAGAAGTGACTTGAACCTCGGTGCTGCTCGCCAAAGTCGCGTGCCCTTAGAGGGTGACGAGGGATGCTGAGAATCATATCGCATTGTCTACCCTTTGTTTGCGAGTTAGAACAAAGCCTTTTCCAGCTAGTAGCTCTCGTGGATGGTCGCTTCTCGCGCGATCTGAACCTGTGCCAACTCTGAAACATGCGCGAGCAGCGGGGCCACGCCCTCGCTTTTGGGCACGAACACATCAATACAGCTCATTTCGCTCTCTGGAATATCCACAGCAGCGGAATACAAGATGGTCTTCAGATCTGGGTACCGGCTTCTCAGGTACTCGGCCAGAACACAGCCATTTATGACAGGCATGTGATAGTCGAGCACGGCTACGTCCACGCCGTTGCCGGTTCCCCGCCCCATGACCGCAATTGCTTCCACCGGGTTGCTGGCGGTGAGCACTGTGAATCCGGACATTCTCAAGATCACAGCGCGCAGCTGCAGTTGATCAACGTCGTCGTCGACCAACAGTAATGTCGTATGTAGGGCAGCTTTGATATCGATCATAAGTTTTTCACCTCCACCTTATCGTTGCGAGAGCACGTCATGCTCCAAATCCTTCCGCCAAAAATCTTTGAAACTGGACAAATGTGGGACAAAACTCGCTGTAATTAGAAAGGAATTAGAAGTCACAAGAGTTTCGCCCTCTGACGCTAGTGTCGAAAAACTGACAGTCATTAACAGCGTCAACAAAATCGATGTTCCTAACTACATGCACAAACAACTTAAAAACACGGAATTAACTGACGACTGATTGCTGAGGGTCGAATGGCATGCCGCATGCTTTGGCTATTTTGTACCGCACTGGTCCTGACACGGTTACTTGCAGTCAGATCGGTAAGGAGAAATGCCATGATTCGACTGAAACAGCTTTTATCAATTTTTCTATCCTGTTCGATTGTCCTCGCCACGTTGCCGGGAGGGCTGGCGTATGCCGCAGACGATCCAAATTCAGCCGTTCCGGTTGTTTCCGCACAACCAAATGCGCAAGAGCTTCAGCAACTGGTCGCGCCAATCGCTCTGTATCCCGATTCGCTTGTAGCCCAGATTCTCGCCGCTGCCGGTTATCCGGAGCAGGTGGTTGAATCCGACCGCTGGCTGCAGGGACATGCAGAACTGAAAGGGGACCAACTGGCGTCGGCAGTTGACCAGCAAAACTGGGATCCCAGCGTGAAAGCGCTTACCGGATTTCCTTCCATACTCGCCAATATGGACAAGAACCTCTCGTGGACCACGTCGCTGGGAGAAGCCTATGTCAATAATGAACAGGCCGTAATGGACGCTGTTCAGGCGATGCGGCAAAACGCAAAGAAAGCAGGAAACCTAAAGAGCACGTCGCAAGTAAACGTGAGCCAGCAAGGCCAAACCATCATTATTGAGCCCATCGACCCAGAGATTGTTTACGTCCCTAAATACGATCCGTGGCTAGTGTATGGAGTTCCCGTTGCGCCTTGGCCAGGTTGGTACTGGTATCCGGGTTTGTATTGGACCTCACCTGGGATCGCCTTCGGAGCGGGCTTCGGAATTGGTTTCTTTGGTGGGTATAGCTGGGGCTGGCATCATTGGCATCCAGATTGGGACCACCACCGGCTGGTTTTTAACCACAATCCCTATGTGTTCCATAGCAGGACTGTCATTAACCACAACTACTACGTGAATCGTTCCCGTAACGTAACTCATAACAGCGGTGGCAATTTTCATTCCGGAAGCGCATTCCGCGGTGGCCCGCGCTATTCGCCGGCTCCACATGCTCAGGCAGGCGGACACGGTGGCGCGTTTGGCGGGGTCAATCACGGCGGCGTAGTCAGGGGCTACTCCAACCGTGGATTCTCCAGCATGGGAGGTTTTCACGGTGGTGGCTTTCATAGTGGCGGCGGTTTCCACGGCGGTGGGCGCCGTTAAAAGGGAAGCAATATTAATGAAATGGAGGAATCATCCGATGCGCAGGAACACCACAAACAATACGTCACATCCACTAATCTCATTGCGGAAAATTCTCACAGCAATCACAGCGCTGCTGCTCGCCGGCTTTTCCCAGTTAGCTCTTGCTCAGCAGATGGCAGCGAAGACCTTTGCATCTGCCACCGAGGCAGTGCAAGCCCTTTATGAAGCGGTAAAAAACAACGATGAGACGGCGGTGCAAGCAATCATAGGAGCAGGATCTAAACTTACGTCTTCCGGCGATGAAGTTCTCGACAAGCTGGAGCGGGAGGAGTTCGTCCGGGAATACCAGGAGATGCACCGTCTGGTTAAGGAATCAGAAGGCAGCGCGGTGCTTTACATTGGCGTAGCCAACTACCCGTTTCCAGTTCCACTTATTGCAAAAAACGGCAGGTGGCGGTTTGATGCGGATGCTGGAATTCAGGAAATCACGGCCCGGACAATTGGAGAGAACGAAAGCATTGCTATCCAGATATGCCAGGCTCTGGAGAAAGCGGTGCAACCCCATGCGGAACCGGGCACAACTGAGGATGCCGCGTTTGCATTTGCTCGGAAGCTGGCGACAAACAGTCCAGATGCCAAACAGCCTTTTAAAGGTTACCAGTTCCGGATTGGCTCGGAGCAGGCTGCCGGCATTGTGTTGGTGGCCTATCCCGTAGAGTACGGAGTATCAGGAGTAATGACATTCATTGTTCTTCCCGGCGGGGCTGTTTACGAAAAGGACCTGGGTTCCGAAACGGCAAGCCTGGCGCCGCAGATCAATGCCAGGCCAGCAGGGGATTGGGCGCCTGTGAATAGTGGGGAAGAGGTAAGTGCAGCGAATTAGCCAGAAAATCATGTCCATGCGCTGATCATTCCCCAAGTGCAGGCGACCAACTCCTGCGGAACGCGCCAAAACGATCAGCTGTGGCACGGCCATAACTGAGGCGAGGTCATTTATCGTGAAAACTCCAAATACCATTTTGATCATGTTGCTCAGCGCAATTCTTGCACACGCCCAAAGCAGGGTTGTGGCTGATGCTCCCGAAGTGCGCGGTCAATTTACTCTTACCGCAGCTTACGACGCTCAAGAGGAACACAACGCCCTCTTCTTTAACGGCAAAGCTGTTCCTCCGACAATTCGCGTTTTGCCCGGTCGCGCCATCAACGTCGAATATGTGAACAATCTGCCCGTGCATTCAAGCGAACGATGCGCGCTGGACCAGTGCGCAAACCACAGCAACCTACATTTTCACGGTTTGCACGTCTCACCGAAGAGTCCACAGGACGATGTGCTCACAATGATGGCGACTCCAGGCGAAAGATTAAGCTATCGGGTCGAAATTCCCTTGTATGCGGCGCCGGGGCTGTACTGGTATCACACGCACGCGCATGGTGAAAGCGCCCGTCAGGCATTGGATGGCATGTCCGGAGCCATTATTGTGGAGGGCATTGATCGCTACTATCCTCAAGTTCGAGAGATGCGTGAGCGCGTGTTTGTCCTGCGCGGTTACGACATAGAAGGTGCGAAGCCTGAGGTTCGCCACCAGTTGTTTCAGCAGGTCAGCGTTCCGGCCAACCGCTGTGGAACAGCGCCAGACAACGAGGGGCCTGAGCGGATCTTCACTTTGAACGGCGAAATACGCCCTCAGATTCCAATCAACCCGGGCGAGCGCCAGTTCTGGCGGATTGTGAACGCCTCTCCCGATCGCTATGCCGACCTTGCAATAGATGGCCAGCAGATGGAAATTATCGCGCTGGACGGGATGCCCCTCTCCTATCACAACCGCGGCCGGCAGACGTTGAAAGTCGATCACATTCTTCTTGCGCCAGGTGGCCGGGTGGAAGCCATTGTTACAGGCCCTCCGGCGGAAGCCCACGCCATGCTCAGTACACGATGTGTCGATACCGGCGCTGACGGTGATGTGAATTCCGCGATGGTTATTGCCGATCTCGTAAGCAATAGTCTGATGGATTCGCCGGCTCCCAAAACTGTCAGCATGACAGACGCGCCAATCTACAAAGAATTTTCACGTCGCCAGTTGGAGAAGTTGGCGGCGAGCGCGCCTGATTTCACCGTGGTGTTCACTGAAGACAAAAAGGGGTTCTACATCAATGGCAAACAATTCTCCATGGATTCCGCCCCGATGCTGACTGTGCGCACGGGATCATTGCAACACTGGCGGATTGTTAACGACACGCATGAGCTGCATCCGTTTCATATCCACCAGGTACACTTCCTCGCCTATGCCATCAATGGCGTTCACCAGGACACGCCAGAATGGCTCGACACGGTCAATGTTTCCTACAACGGTACTGTGAACCTGATCATGGACTTTACAGATCCTATTATTCGCGGAATCTCAGTATTCCACTGCCATCTGCTGAATCACGAAGATAAGGGCATGATGGCAAAGATCCTGTTCAGATAAAGAATTGGGACAAATGACGAACGTTCTCCCCCCAAAACTCCTGGCAAGCTATTCTGACCGCGCAAACTTAGCAGGTTATTAAAGGATCGAAAAGTTCAGCTGGAATCTTTTCTGAATCGCGCACCGGCGAAACCTCAGCCTTTGTCAAACCGATGTCAATGGCTCGACACCCGCTGCTTACATTGTCTGTACTCACCCGAAAAGCACTTGATATTCAGCCAAATAACGAAACGCAAGTTTTCTCAATGAATGGCATGGAGCGTGCTGTTTATAACCGGAGGGCTATGAGTATGGACCTTCTTACTACGAATTGGGCCGTCCTTCCAATTGAAATGCCGTTGTACGCAGGTTGTAAACGTCAACTCTGTTTAATTGATCGGTGGAGATCGGGAGAGGAGATGCGCTAGTGAGCGCTTCTCTCACCATTCTCGTCGGCGACAACAAGTGGGCTGTGAGACGTGGCCTTCGCGCGTTGCTCGAAATGCAGCCAGGGTGGAAGGTTGTAGGCGAGGCAGCCACTGGCCACGAAGCCGTCAGTCTGGTTACTCAGCGTCGGCCCGATATTGCAGTCCTCAACATCCATATGCGCCTCTTGAACGGAGTGGAGGCAGGGCGACTGATTTCCAAAGCCTCACCTCGCACCCGGCTGCTCATGCTGGCTGATTATCACACCGAGGAAATCATTGGCCGGATGCTTCAGGCCGGCGTTCGTGGCTACTTGCTCAAGTCTGATACGGAAGCGGACTTGGTCAGTGCGGTTAAGGCCTTAGCGGAAGGTAGAACCTATTTCACCTCTGCAGTCGCGACTATGGCGGGTAAACATCTGTCCCAGAAGAGTGCTGGCACACTCACCGTCCGCGAATCTGAGATTGTGCAGCTTCTGGCCGAGGGCAACAGCAATAAACAAGTTGCATCTCTCCTCGGAATCAGCTCGCGCACGGTCGAAAACCATCGTGCCCAGAATCATGCAAAAGCTGGGCTTCCGTTCATTCAGCGACTTGGTGCGGTACGCCATTCGCAATGGGATGATCGAGCCATGAACCGCTCGTCTTGAGCGGCTCAATTTGCAGGATGACTTCGGTCGAGTCAATGTCAGGTTTTTGACACTCGCAGGTCGCTTCTATCCGCTACTAATTCACTAAACACTTTATCCGCAAGCAGTTGGAACAAAAATCCAGATTGGCAAGCGGGGTGCTTTTAAGAACAGCGAGCCCTGGAGAGCCATTATGTGGATTGTTCGATTAGCGTTACGCCGTCCTTATACCTTTGTGGTGATGTCCATCCTTATTTTAGTGATGGGTTTGGTTTCAATTTTTCGCATGCCGACGGACATCTTCCCTAACATCAACATTCCTGTCGTCAGCGTCATCTGGTCCTACAACGGTCTGGTTCCCGAGCAGATGGCCAATCGCATCATCAGTACCACTGAAAGGAACATGACTACGGTTGTGGACAACATCGAGCACGTGGAATCCCAGTCGCTGTATGGCATCGCTGTCGTGAAAGTTTTTCTCCAGCCCAATGCCAGCCTGGACCGTGCGATTGCACAGATTACGGCCAGCTCCCAGACACAGCTCAGGCAACTGCCCGCAGGCACCACGCCGCCACTGATCATCGCTTATAGCGCATCGAGCGTGCCGGTCATGCAACTGGCTCTCTCTGGTCAGGGGTTATCCGAGCAGCAACTCAATGACTATGGCTTGAATTTCATTCGCACGCAATTGATCACCATTCCCGGCGCGGCAGTGCCTTATCCCTACGGTGGCAAGCAGCGGCAGGTGCAGGTGGACCTGAACCCAGAGGCGCTGCAGTCCAAAGGTCTTTCCGCTCTGGATGTGATCAATGCCATTGCCGCTCAGAATCTGATCCTTCCCACAGGAACATCGAAGATGGGAGGCAAGGAATACAACGTCGATATTCCCAACGCCGCACCGCAGACCATCGCCGATCTGAATCGCATTCCTATTAAGACGGTCGGGGACTCGACGATCTACATGAAAGATGTTGCGTGGGTGCGGGACGGCTTTCCGCCTCAAACCAATATCGTGCGCGTGAACGGCCAACGGTCCGTGCTATTGACGATCCAGAAGGCCGGCGACGCTTCCACACTCAACGTCATCTCCGGGATAAAGTCGATATTGCCCCGCATCGCAGCCACGGTTCCTCCGCAGCTTAAGATGCAGCCTCTTGCGGATCAATCCATTTTCGTCAAAAGCGCAATCAGCGGAGTCGCACGAGAGGCATTGATCGCTGCCTGTCTCACCGCGCTGATGATCCTGCTGTTCCTGGGTAGCTGGCGCAGCACAATCATCATCGCGACTTCGATTCCGCTGTCAATTCTGTCTTCGATCATTGCCCTCAATGCTGTCGGGGAGACCATCAACATCATGACCCTTGGCGGGCTGGCGCTGGCCGTGGGAATTCTTGTGGACGACGCCACGGTCGCGATAGAGAACATCAATCGCAACCGGGAATTGCACCCGGACAAAGACCTGGAGGAAGTGGTGCTGGAAGGTGCCATGCAAATTTCCACGCCAGCGCTGGTTTCCACCCTTTCTATCTGCATTGTCTTTGCTCCCATGTTTCTCTTGTCCGGCGTGGCGCGGTATCTGTTCCTGCCTCTGGCAGAAGCGGTTGTCTTTGCCATGCTGGCTTCTTATGTGCTCTCGCGGACTATCGTTCCCACCATGGCCAAGTATCTCTTGCGGAGCGAGAGATCGCACGAGAATCAAGGGACAAGCCGTAACCCGTTCGTCAGGCTTCAGCAAGCTTTCGAAGCTGCATTCGAACGGCTGCGCGAAGGTTATTCCAGAATCCTGGAGCGCTGCCTGGAGCATCGGCGTGCTTTTTTGCTGGCATTCTTCGCGGCCTGTGTGGGATCGCTCGCGGTTCTAATTCCCTGGCTGGGGCAGAATTTCTTTCCCAGCGTAGATGCCGGCAGTTTCACGCTTCATTTTCGCGGTCCGACCGGCATGCGCATAGAAGATACAGCGTTTCTTGCCGACATGGTGGAGAACTCGATCCGCCGGCAAATTCCCGCATCCGAACTGGCCAGCATTATCGACAATATCGGTCTGCCCTATAGCGGAATTAATCTTTCTTACAGCAATTCCGCTCCGATCGGCACATCGGATGCCGACATCCTCGTTACCCTGACAGCAAAGCACCATCCCACCGCCGATTACGTGAAACAAATTCGGATGAACCTGGCCAAGGAATTTCCTGGTGTGACCTTTGCGTTTCTACCCTCCGATATGGTCACGCAGATTCTCAATTTCGGTTTGCCTGCCCCGATTGATATCCAGGTGGTTGGCAACAATCTGGACGCTAACCGGGCGTGGGCGGACCAGCTGCTGCAGAAACTCAAGCTTGTCCCCGGCACAGCCGATTTGAGGATTCAACAACCGTTTGACAATCCCTATCTGCACCTGAGGGTTGAGCGGACTAAGGCGCAGGAGCTCGGTTTCTCAGCTCGCGACATCGCACAGAATCTTCTGGTGTCGCTCAGCGGCAGTTTTCAAACATCCCCCACTTTCTGGGTGGATCCGAAGAATGGTGTGAGTTACTCCATCGCCACGCAAACGCCGCAATATCGCACCAGCAGCGTGCAGGCTCTTCTAAACACGCCGGTCACGGGCACGAATCCGTCCGCTCCTCCATCCCTTCTGGCGAGCCTGGTTTCCGTGAGGCGCGGGAGCGGCATGGCAGTTGTGTCGCACTACAACGTAGCGCCGGTGATCGACATCTTCGGTTCAGCCGACGGACGCGATCTGGGAGCAGTTTCACGCGACGTCAACAAGGTGTTCGACTCGCTGCGTAGTCAATTGCCCCGGGGATCGCAGGTAATCATCCGCGGCCAGGTACAAACCATGCGTTCGTCTTATATCGGACTGCTTGTTGGCCTGATATTCGCGATCATGCTGGACTACCTGTTGATCGTGGTGAACTTTCAGTCCTGGCTGGATCCTTTCATCATGATCTCGGCCTTACCCGCCGCGATGGCCGGAATTGCCTGGATGCTGTTCGTCACCCACACCACTCTCAGCGTTCCCGCGTTGATGGGAACCATCATGTGCATGGGCGTGGCCACGGCGAACAGCATTCTGGTGGTGAGCTTTGCCAGAGAGCAGATGGCGGAGGGAAAAGATCCGCTCACCGCCGCCCTGCAGGCCGGCTTCACGCGCTTCCGTCCGGTGCTGATGACCGCGCTGGCCATGATCATCGGCATGGTGCCGATGGCGCTGGGGATGGGAGATGGGGGCGAGCAGAATGCCCCTCTGGGCCGGGCCGTGATTGGCGGCCTCATCTTCGCAACCGTATCGACGCTGCTCTTTGTACCCACGTTCTTCAGCGTGCTGCATGCAAAACGCGCCCAGAAAGGCCTCGATTTAATGGATTCAAATTCAGGGCTTGTAAAGGAATAACATCATGACTGATACCGCAATCAAAACTATCGTTCAGAACGTCGAAGAACTCTCGTTCGAACCCGTGAATAAAAAGCAGCCACGCAAGGTGTGGTTAAGGGTGTTGCTGATCCTGGTAATTGTCGGTGGAATTCTGGGCTATGGAATTCGCACCCGAATGAAGGCAGAAGCCAGCCTGCAAACCGTAACCACGCAAATGGCTGTGCCTTCCGTTTCGGTTGTACAGCCTAAAGCGGCTGCGCCGGCCCAGGAAATTATTCTGCCGGGCAATATACAACCGCTTATCTCATCTCCAATCTACGCTCGCACCGATGGTTATCTGCAGAAGTGGTACTTCGATATCGGCTCGCACGTAAAAGCCGGACAGTTGCTGGCGACAATCCAGTCGCCGGAGATAGACCAGCAATTGTCCCAGGCGCGAAGCACTCTGGCCACCGCGGAGGCCAATCTGAAGCTGGCACAGATTACCGACGAGCGCTACCGGGGCCTGTTGCAAAAGCACGCTGTTTCCCAGCAGGAGGCTGACAATGCAGCCGGGACCTATGCTGCGAATAAGGCGATTGTCGATGCAGACACGGCCAGCGTGCGGCATTATGAAGCCCTGGTTTCGTTCGAGAAAGTTTATGCTCCCGTAGATGGAGTGATCACCGCGCGCAATACCGACATTGGTGATCTTATTAATGCCGGGAGCAGTTCGACGCCGAAGACAGAACTCTTTCAAATCTCCCAGACTGGGACTCTGCGCGTCTATGTAAACGTTCCTGAAGAGTATTCGCGCGGCATCAATCCCGGAGAAACGGGCGCAGATATCACGCTCGCCGAGTTTCCCGGTCAGAAGTTTCCGGGAAAGGTGGTACGTACATCGGAGGCAATCAACGGGACCACACGCACTCTCTTAACGGAGATTGACCTGCCTAACCCCGGCAATACTCTGCTCACCGGCTCGTACACTGAGGTACATCTGCACGTGCCGTCTGCGACACCCACATTCCTCATTCCCGTGAACACCTTGATCTTCCGCTCTGACCGGCTGCAGGTTGGGGTGGTCCAGAACGGCAAAGTGGTTCTTGCAGAGATTACTCCCGGTCATGACTTCGGAGGCGAGATTGAAGTTGTGGCTGGATTGAAAGCTGAGGATCAGGTGGTGGTGAATCCGCCCGATTCCCTCGTTTCGGGACAACAAGTCAAAATCGCACAGGCATCGCTGCCAGGAGATTCCCAATGAAACGCCCTAATGCAAACTTTTTCGAACGTTATGCCCGTGCCGCACGTTTCGTTCTTGTTCTGGCCGGCATGCTTCAGGTCATCGGTTGCGCTGTTGGGCCGAAGTACAGGACCCCTGCGGTGCCCACACCGCCTGCATATAAGGAGATGGGCAACTGGAAGACGGCGCAGCCGAGCGATCAAAACCTGGGCGGGAACTGGTGGGAGATATTTCGCGATCCTGAGCTCAATACTCTGGAACAACAGATTAATGTTTCCAACCAGAACCTGAAGGCAGCAGTCGCCCAGTACCAGGAGGCCCGGGCTGCTCTGCGCTACAGTCGCGCTGACTATTACCCGACTATCACGACGGGCCCTTCAGCCACTCGTGAGAGGTTCTCAGCGAACCGTCCCGCTAGCGCAACTCGCGGCATTACCTTCAATGACTTTGTATTGCCGCTCAATCTTTCTTACCAAGCGAACGCATGGGGCAGGGTGAGCAAAAATGTGGAAGCCTACCGTGACCAGGCCCAGGCCAGCGCGGCTGATCTGGCCGTAGTGAACCTGACTATGCATGCAGATCTCGCCGTGGATTACTTTGCGGCACGCACCCTTGACGCGGAAGAGAAACTGCTTCATGACACGGTTACGCAATATGAGCAGGCGTTGCAACTGAATGAGGACCGATATCAGGGCGGGCTTGCTTCCGAAGTGGATGTCCAGCAGGCACGGACGATCCTGGAAACAACGCGGGCGCAGTTGGTGGATGTCGGAGTAGCTCGTTCCCAATTCGAGCACGCTGTGGCAGTGCTGGTGGGCAAGCCCCCGGCTGATTTCACTCTGCCTCCGCTGCCCTTGGCAACTCCGCCTCCCCCAATTCCCGTTGGCGTGCCTTCGGAGTTGCTGGAACGGCGTCCTGATATTGCCGGTGCCGAGCGCCGTGTAGCAGCCGCCAACGCCCAGATAGGACTGGCGAAAACTGCGTATTATCCGCTCATTAATTTATTCGGCTCCGGCGGATTCGAGAGTGGGGCCATCACTACTTTGCTGCAGGGACCCAGCGCTCTCTGGTCAGTAGGGTCCGCCGCTACACTTACTCTTTTCGATGGCGGTCGCAGACACGCTGCCAATGATCAGGCCAAAGCGGCGTACGATGCCTCTGTAGCCTCCTACCGGCAGACCGTGCTAACTGCTTTTCAACAGGTCGAAGACAATCTTGCTGCGTTAAGCATTTTGGAACACGAAGCAGGCGTGCAGGCCACCGCAGTGCAAGCGGCGCAACGCTCGCTTGAGCTTTCAAAAACGAGATACGAAGGCGGTGTCGCCAACTACCTGGAAGTAATCACTGCACAGAATGCCGCGCTTTCTGATGAGGTCACTGCAGTCAATCTTCTTGGACGACGCATGGCCAGCGCAGTTTTTTTGATTGAGGCCCTTGGCGGTGGATGGGACAGAGCGGACCTCCCGCAACGCCCCGAGTGTTGCGGCAAGGTTGTTAGCGAGAACTTAATTCGCCAACAAAACTGATCCCGCGGGACTAAGAAACGACAAACAGATAGGATAGGACGAAGGCAAAAGAAAGTCGCTATTCATATTTCCCTTGTCATGTTTTCACTTCCACTCGAATATAGGTACATTAAGGGGACGATAAGAGCATACATCCGGTGCCAAACGGTATCATGAGTTGTCCGTCAATACCGTTCGATATCAATGATTTACATCAGGTTTAAGCCCTGTCACGGCAGAGGTCAAATCTGGGTTTCGGAGATCACGCAAGCTCATTTCCTCTGTAATTATTTCAGCTGTACGGTCCTCGACCTTTTTGCGCTCGGCTGGGCTCGTTTTCCGAATGATTTCATTCACGTTTACAGACATGGTACGTCCGCCTTCTAATCCGGACAAGATGGGCCTCACGGTCATCGGCCTTCTGTATCAGCTCGCGGTAGAAGCGTCTCTCGCCCCCGCCTGAATTTGTCTCCTGTGAGTTAGTTGCTCGACGTAATCTCCATAGGAGAGCCCGTCATCGCGAAGGCCTTTGCAGTAGTTCAAGAGTTTCTGGAAGATCCCGTTCGAGGACATGATCTCTCTTGATTCAACTTCACTTGATTCGGCGCCGACCGCGCGAGAGGAGTTCAGACTTGCCCACAACCGGACTGGGAGCCTTGAGCTTCGGTGGATCGGAAAATCCTTCGAAGGCGCTGCTCGATGGCCAAGGCGGCAATCCGTACATACGCTTGGCACGCAGCGTATCGATTCCTTCGTGCCATGCCAATAACATGCGTTTTCCTGTATCCCTGAACTCCGGAATTTTGTGCATCATATCCCGAACAACTGGAGCCACTTCCGAGACTGCGTCGCTAATCTTCTCCATAATCTCTTTTTGCTCGCGAGCGGGGATCCCGAAATAGGACCCAATAAACTGGGCCAAATTCTTGCCCGGCAACCATGTCTTCTTTCCCATGAACGCAATACCGGGAGGAGCGTCCTTCGACCGTTCATACACGCAGGTTGTAAGAAAGTCGTACACAGGTGTGAGCCGAGCATCCGCCCGCGAAGTATAGAGCAGGGCTATGTTTTTCGAATGGCAGTCTGCGTTGCGAAGCGCATATGTGAGCAGGAGAATCGTGGTCAATCTCTGAAACGTCTCATATTGCCGAGCTCCCTGAACATGATCGCGGACCGCTTTGGCGATGCGCTCCCAAGTTGTTTCGTATTTCTTTGAAGGCCGCATCCCCAACAACGCGCAGAAATCCTCCATTGCGAAATAAGGCCTACCATCTTTGTCGAGATCGAATCGATGAACGATAAGGACCTTGCCATCGTGCGACAACTCGGTTTTGGCAGACTCTATGACCCTTGCGGCAACTTGCATGCAGAGATATTCGTTCACCGTCGCAAATGGAATATTCTCGGAACTGCCTTTGATGATGTGCTTATGGGTTCGAAAAGTCGCTTTCTGATGTCGTCCCAAACGGCCACTCGATACTTTCGCTTTCGATTCCGTATCCAGGAATTTTGGCAATACACCGGAGACACCGCTCTTTACGTGTTCACGAACCAATTGGGCAAAGGCTTCCTCAGAATTGTCCCCCTGAAGTAGCTGAGCCACGTCCACTGGTTTGGCAGGTTCGTCCAATGTCGCGCCGGGCGGCGCAATCTGAAGCCTTCCGATCATGTTGCGTCCAACAACCGACAAAAGGGATGCAGGACCTGCGCCAATATACGGTCCGAACTCTTCCTGGAGCACCTGCAAGAGATAGCCCTCCGGAAGATTCATTTGGAAGATGGGATGAAGCTCATCGTCCCAGACGTATGAATCACTTCGGACAGGCATGGTCAGAGAAACGAGATTCCCAGGCGCTGTGTCTGGAAGATAGGTCAGCACGCTCTCTAATTCGCTAACGGAATCGAGCACCGCAACGTGCTCACCTAAGACATGCACATTTAATTTCAAGCTTTACCTCGTTCTCGCCTGAGTTCATCGAGCGAGCCAGAAGTTCCCACTTCGGAAAAATTCAATTCGAGACCAAGCACTGCGAGTAGAGCCAGGAGTTTGCGCGCACCGAGTTCACTTAACTGCCCGTGTTCAAAACGCGAAAGCGACTCTTGTGTCAGTCCCGCTTGCCTGGCTACTTCGCCTTGCCGGAGGCCTCTTCTTTTTCGGCTCTCTGCAAAAGCGTGACCGAGCTCCGCCAATGTCCTCATTAGTTTGATATATACATCAAAACATTGACAATTACCAGTACTTTTTGATTAAAATATCAAAATTATTGCACCATAAATGGTTCAATCTAGCATTCTCTTGTTTTGATATTTGCGTCAAAAAACTTGGGTATTCTCCAACTATTTGAAGCAAATATCAACAAACGCGGATCTTGTATACACAATCGTTTCGGTTAAGACACTTCTATTCCGAAAAATGCTGAGCAGCCGGAAGCGGAGCAGTTGGAGCAGGATAAAAACGGCAGCGCGAGGCGGAGAAGGAGGAGCACCAGCGGAGAAACTAAAAGCGGCGGCGGAGGAGGCATAGTCGTCATCGCGGCAGTGATCACAGTGACGATGTAATCGTGATCCTGATTACGATCATGCTCACGCTGCTCATCATGATCATGGTCGCGAACACTGTTGATTCATGCGTGGGATTCTGTTGCTCACCTATTAGCGCCGACCGACGGAAGAGAACCACGACATGATCTATGCGAGGCGGCATCGTGTCAGGTTTATGGATACCGCGATTTTCCCCTCAAATTCGCTGGTGGATTGTTCGCTCTGAAGTCGCGTAACGCGCTCAAAGCGATCATCGAACTTTGTCATGGCAATAACGTTTTGGTCTCTATAGGCGGCTTCATCGAATACGTTCTGACGCAGGGCGCAGAAGCGGCGGAACAGTACATCGAAGAATGTAAGAAGCTTGGGTTTGACATCATCGAAATGTCGCGCGGGTTTATCACCGTTCCGCCAGACGACTGGCTACGGCTGATCGAGCGCGCCGTTCCGCCACTAATCCAGGCACCAACCATCAAGGCAAGTTCCTTTCAGGAGATCGTGCGCGCCCTGGGGTTAGTTCGGATCAATATGGGCGATCAACTGCATTGAAGGAGTGGGCACGAAAGCACAAAGATAAGAAATGCGTCCCATCAGAATTGTTGCAAGCCTGGAAACTCACACCCGAGCCAATGCCAATTCTGCAATCTTCGCTCCGTCGGCATCACAAGAGGTAATCGGAATAGAACTGAGGAAAAAGAAAACAAGCCCGGCTGCGGACCCGGCTTTCCAATTGCGCCAAGGCATGCGCCACGTCCGGCAGCCGCCTGCTACTCCGTTGTCTCAAGTTGACGCTTCTTCGACCTGATAAAAAGCAACAATTTGCTGAGCTGCTTAACAGAACCCGACCGATCAGGCAATGTATGCCGCCAAATCGAGCGGCAAATTTTGAAAACGCGGGAACCGAATCTGATTTGAAATGGAGGCTTCCATCACGCCTGCCTGGGATAGCTGAATACGACAGTTCGGCAATGGACGAGTTCTGCCGTAGCGATTATCTCAATTGCGAATGGCAGACATCTTCACCGCGTGGGCCCCGCTTCCTATTCTCTAGCGCCAACATCGACCAGCACTGGCCGCTGTTTGTGAGGGCAATTCTTGCGAGAGTTTCAGGTCCACAACTCGCCACCGCGCCGGAAGCAATCGCCGATTGCGATCCTGCCAGTGCTGGTGTGCCTTGCCGTTACCGCTATTGTGGTTGTGGCATTCTTTCATTCAGTGGATTTAAAGCCGAAGGTCGGCGAGAACTTCTTTTTCTCAAAAAACGATACTCAGGTCCGCCAGGACAACGAGATCTCCCGCATCTTCCCAGAAGAGACCGAGATCGATTTGACCGTCAGCGGCGATATTGCATCACCAGCTTACGCGGACCGCATTCGCGCCTTGTCGGATGAGTTGGAGAAGGTGCCCGGAGTCACCGCCATCGTATCCCTGAGTCCTGGGCCGAAGGGCCACGGGCCAAAGGACCTCAAGGATGCACTGAAAAGTCCTCTGTGGAGGCACATTCTGATCGGGAAGGATCACCGATCCACTGACGTCATCGCCACCCTCAAAGGCAGCGTAGGGGCAAGAACGATCGACGACCTGCAGGCGCTGAAGAAGAAGTTCGACGGGCCGGGTTTCCACGTCGTGATCTCGGGACTACCGTACGTCACCGAATTGATCTCCCGGACCCTGGAGAGAGACCTGCGGACCTTCAGCCTGGCTGCCGTCGGTGTGTTTGGCCTGATATTGTTCGTTATCTTTCGCTCACCGTGGGTCCTGCTGGGCGCATTCGTCGCGTGCGCGAATTCGAGTGCTGCGACACTCATCATCAATCAACGCATTCATATTCCCATCGGGCCGGTCACGGCGAACATCTCGACCATGGTGTTCGTCATGACGCTCTCGCCCATGGTGTTTCTGACCTTCAACTGGAAGAGGATTCGAAAACAGAACGAGACGGACGGGCGGGCCGCGGTATGGACAGCGGTGAAAGAGACCATCACGCCGTCGTTCTGGAGCGCGGTCTGCATGTTGCTCGGCTTCCTCAGCCTTTTGTTCGTTCCTTCCACACCGATGAAGCACCTCGGCACCGCCGGTTCCGTAGGCGCGGCGATGGCATTTCTCGCTGCCTATACGCTGTACCCCTGGTTTCTCGCTCTCGCATCACCGCCACGGGAAAGGCTGAGTTGGACGAAGGCCGTGGACTCCCGGGTGCGGTCATTCTTTTCCGCGCGCCACGGCCTCATTGTGGCCGGGCTGGCGGTCTTCACAGTGGTTGGTGCGATCGGATTGCCGCGCCTGGATACAGACCCGCCGTTATTTGCCTATTTCAAGAAAGGGAGCGACATCCGAAACGGGCTGGAGGCCGTTGATCGTTCCGGCGGCAGCAGCCCCCTTAAGCTCGTGGTCGAACAAAGAGACGGCGTTCCACTCGATACCAAGCAAGCATACAAACAACTCTGGGACCTGCAGGAGGCGTTGGAAAGAGACCCCGCCGTAGGCAAGGCCATGTCGCTGCCTGTCATTGAGAGCGAGATCAACCGCCACTGGTACTCGAAGTTGTTGGCGGTAGAAGCATTCTTCCAAGGAAAGTCCAAGGCAAAGAAGGAGATCAACATTCTCGAGGACCCGAAACACGGCGCGGTGGCGCGTCAGTTCCTTACGCCGGACCACAAGAAAGCGCTGTTCCTTTTGCGGATGCGGGAGACGGTGCGGAGCACGCCGCGCGCAGAAGTTGTCCGCCGGGTGGAGGGGACGGTTCGGCGCGAGGGCTTTCGCACGGTGTTGGTGGGTGGCGAGTACAGCTTGTTGAGTGACCTGGGCCGTCTGATCACGTCCAGCATCATTACCGGCGCGATCCTGCTGATCGGAGTGTTCACATTGATGGGCGCCGTGTTCTCCCGCTCGTGGCGTGCGGCCCTCGCCATGCTGCTCACCTTGGCGGTCATTCCAGTCGTGGTGCGTGGATACATCGCGTACTTGGGAATGCCGCTGGACTTTCTCACCTCGGCCGCCTCCAACATGGATCTTGGCATGGGCGTCGACGCCATGATCTATCTCACAGTGTTCGCCAGGCGTGGGAATGCGGACCTCAGCTCCTGGGAGCCTTGGTCCAAGGCATGCGCGCATCTGTGGCGGCCGATCGGAACGAACCTGTTCGTGATCTGTTGTGGATTTGGAATTTTTCTGCTCTCGAATTTCCCGCCCACGCAGCGCTTCGGGGTGTTTGTAATTTTTGGCTCTGCCGCCGCAGCCAGCGCTGCGATGTTCATGTACCCATGGCTGGCGAGCATTTCTCTCCGCGGCAGACGCCGGCCCAAAGCGACTGCGCCGCGGGAACGCGCCGCATGACGCAATCTCTTCTAGTAGTGCTGAACGTGGCATGGGGCCGCTCGCGTGCGATGTTGGCGACCGCCCACATAACCAGAAAGCCTGCGCCAAAAATGCCGAGGCCCTGGGCATAGCTCATGGAGTTCGAAACGAATGAAGTGACCCTGTCACCGCCGGCCTGGGCAAAGGCAGGCGATCCAAGCAGGAAAATCAGAATGAGCGATGCGACTGACCGCTTGAACCCACGCAGTATTATTCGTCGGTCGCGACTCAATATCCGAAGCACGGGATTGATTACCGGACGAAGAGCCGGGAGCAGGATCAGCATCTGAGGCTGAAGGGACCTGCTCCCGCTCTTTCACGTTGGAGGTGAGAATGAACATGTTCCGCGACGCTACCGTCGGGGCATCACGCTGCACTCTGCAGGATGTCGTGTTCGTCGCGGCACATTGGATAGCTCCGGCGAGAAATCCCTTTCGCTATTCCTAATAGACATCTCCCCGTGGAATTCGAGCGCCATCTTCGAATTATTTTTTGTGTTGGCGGAAATCTGTTATCGAGGAATCGCACTCGTGCGCCCGCTTTGCGATTTACGCCAC
>CAYNPS010000026.1:12471-40185 GCA_964399125.1 uncultured Terriglobales bacterium | reverse complement strand
AAAGCGTCGCCCCCGACTGAAGTCGGGGGCTTTCAACAAAACCAGACCACAGTAATTCCTGAAATCGATCTAATGCATGATGCCCTTCGCGCTAAGGCCGAGCTTGTGTTCTTCATTCAAAACCGGCATTCCGCCTGACTGCGAGGCTACCCACGATGCCCAGTGGTTCGCGAATGGCAGAGTATCTTTGAGACTCACGCCTGCGAGCAGAGAATGCGTGGCAGCCGCGCTGAACGCGTCGCCGGCTCCAATCGTGTCGCACACCTTCACGGTAAATCCTGGATGCTCGACTACGACCGTGCCATCAGTGGCTGCCGCGCCGTGTTCACCGCGTGTGACCAGGAGCAATTTCACCCTCAATTTCCGTTGGATTTCGAGCATCAGCTCGGCAGGGGACTGACCAGAAATCCCGAACATTTCCGCTACCTGCGGCAGTTCAACGTCGTTCATCTTTAATACTGTCGTGAATGGCAGTGCGCCTTCGATTGTCGACCTTGAGTAGAACGGCTTGCGCAGATTGATATCGAAGACGCGTAGGCACGATGATCGGGTATGTTCCAGGAATCGAAGAATTGTTGAGCGAGATTGAGCCGAGCGCTGCGCCAGGGTGCCAAAACAGACAGCATCGCACTTACGCGCCAGCCGCTGCCAGTCGGGAGACCATTCCAGCGCATCCCATGCGACTGGCTTTGGGAACTCATACTCTGGTTGCCCATTTTGGAACTTTACTTCCACTGTGCCGGTAGGAAACCTGGCATCGGTTTGGATCGCGCTCGTGTCTAGCTTGCGCGAGCTCAATTCGCTGCGAATCTCACGTCCCAATGAATCTTCGCCAACGCGGCTAGCAATCACCGCACGATGTCCCAGCAGGGAAGCGATATAAGCAAAGTTCAACGGAGCGCCGCCCAAATGCTTTCCGCTGGGAAGCATGTCCCAAAGGGCCTCGCCAAGTCCGACAATGAGGTGTGACATAGGAAAGGAGACTGCGGAAGGATACATTAGAAATCGCGCCGGGCAGCGTCCGGTGATTAGACGAACAGGAGGACGGACCGCTGGCTCAGAACATGAACAATCGACGCCAGGTTTGCTGTAGCTCACCGGCGTCTATCGCCTACTGGTTCATTGTTTCTCTCGCCGCATGGTTACTCCTCAGCATCAGTGGACTTTATTGGCATCCTCTGCGGGCGTACTCTGCAGAAACCATCTTGTTTGCCATGGCGATCGGTTGCATAGCTAACTGGGTCAGGAATCGCACTCTCCATTGCGGAATTACCGCTCCACTCTTCCTGATTCTAGGTTTCATGTCCTTGCTCACGGATCTGCGAATCATGCATCTCAGCTCGGCTGTGCTGTGGACGCTCATCCTGGTGGGAGTTGGAGCAGCGTTTATGTTGGAATGGCAGTATGCACGCCGCTGCCATGCGAAAGAATTTGGAATGAGCAAAGATCGATAGCAGTCGATGCCTAAGCGTGCTGCAGATCAGGCGACGTGCGTGCGCGGCGTCACGTCGTCATCGCATCAGCGCGCCGCGATTTGCGACATATCTTCCGCAGCAGCTTCTGACTGGTTCCTGGTCCAGGTGACTACACGATCTCGCCCAGCGCGTTTAGCTTTGTAGAGGGCTTCGTCTGCCATCAATAGCAACTCACGTTGCGATGGCACCGACTGCGCTGAGACCGCTCCGATGCTGATCGTGACATGCAGCTCTTTTGCGCCGAGCGGGATTGCCGCCTCCGCCGTAACTGCTCGAAGTCTCTCCGCAAAACGGTGTGTCTCGTGCTCATCACAGCCGCTCATGATGACGAGGAACTCTTCGCCTCCATACCGAGCCACAATGTCATATGAGCGCACCGCCTGCCGCAGCGTGTTCGCCACCGCGCGAAGCACATCGTCGCCGCTGAAGTGTCCGTGGGTATCATTGATCTTCTTAAAATGATCGATGTCGATCATGAGAACGCTGATCGACTTGCTGGTGCGAGCAGCGCGATCGATTTCCCGCTCCAGGAGAACCAGTGCCTCGCTTCGGTTATAAAGTCCTGTGAGACCGTCGTGCGTCGCCTGGAAGCGCAGAACCTCGTGAGCTACTTCAGCGGCTGCTTTTGCTGCCTGAAGCTCGGCGGTGCGGCGCGCCTCCACTGCGCGATTCTTGAGCAGATTCCAATACATTACGTGTAATCGATGGCCCTGGATCAGGAGAAAGCCGCATAAGACCACGGTTGCGGCAGCGAAGCTTATCGATTCCTGTGTAATTCCGATTAGGCTGCAGCCGATCACAGGGCCAAACAGCAGGCTGATGTGAAGCAACAGCAGCCTGAAATTCGGAGTAAACGAAATCGTCGATCCGGAAGCGATGCCGACGACCCACAGCATGGTTACAGTGAATGTCCAATTGGAGTGTCCGTAACGCCAGAGGGCCGAAGCATGAAGCAGGCCCGACGCGCCTGCGCTAAGGCACACTGACACTGCCGTTAGTCCCATAACGGTCCTGTGGCTGAGGCCGCGAATACGAAAGACAGCCCGCAACGCGAAGCGCATTCCCGAAGAGATAAAGATCGCAACCGCGCACCACCAGAACAGATGCGGAAAATCGTGTTCGTAAACCGTCGTCGTGCCCAGCAGAACCAAAAATACGAAGTAGGCCAAAGCTCCGGATGAGAGCCGCGTGAGCAGATCGAGGTCGGCTTCACGGCGAAACGACGTTATAGAGGCAACATCCTCCAGAACTGCACCTTGCGATGCCCGCAACAAGAGACCTCCTGAAAAGAGTATCGGCCCGGCAAGGCCCGGCGCTGGTTCGGAGATTCGAAAGGACAGGTACCGAGGTAACGAGAAAGGCGTACTCCTGCGTCATCGCAAGAATAAGGATAGCTACAGCCTAACTGCTGTAATTTGCGACCACGCGGACGATTCTTCCGTTGTTGCCGAACTCCATGAACTCCGCGGTTCGGGTCCCGTTCTGATTTTTGTAGCAGATCACGATGCTGGAAAGTCCGTGCATCACATCGATCAATTCGAACTGCAAGTTCGGATACAGCTTCAAACCTTGTTTGAAGTAGTTGCGCAGCGCCGCCTTGCCTTCGACAGTTCCTGAGGGGAGATTCAGGATCTTCGCTGCTACGGGAGAGGTCAGGACAACGTTCTCCTCATAGTGAGACATGATGGCGTCTAAGTCGTGTGAGTTCCACGCAGCGATCCATTGCAGTGCGAATTCTTCGTTTCCCTGGTGCGTCGTCATGGAAATTCATCCTATATGCGAGATGGCGTGAAGTGGCAGCACGGTGATCCGAATGATCTCGGTAAGTTCCTGTAAAAACAGGTACTACCCCGCCTGTGGCCGCTTAGAAGCGGAAGACCTTGACTTGGGAAGTACCGCGGTGCACTTTCTCTTGAAAATTCTGCAATCTCAAGCAGAGAACCCGTTCTAATATCGTGGTCGATTTCCCCCCAAGCTGCGGTCCACAAGGAGCGCCATGGAGATCGTCGTCCTGATCCTCGTCTGGTTGCTGGCTACCCTGGCAGCTAGTGCCAACGAATTTGGAGTTGCGCTGTTTCTAGTCTTTTCAAGTCTTGCCGGCATAGTCTGGCTCTGGCGATCACGCTTCGCCAAGTTGAACGAAACCATCGAGAAAGATGCGAAGGAAACCGCGGTTCTGCGCTCCGAGTTGAAAACTCTCGCGCAGGAGCTGCGGTTGATGAAGGCGCGACTCGAACCGGGCATAACGGCTCCGCATGAGGCAACAGCCACGCCGACAACCAAGGCTGCCGTGCAAGGAGTTTCCGCGTTTAGTGCGGCACCTAAGCCGGAGCCGGTGAAGCCCACTTCGCCTTCCATTCCGGCGCAAACAGCGCCTGTAGTTAGACCGCTCGAGATTCCCAAATCAGAACCAAAGCCGATTTCGCCGCCACCTGCTCCTGTGCGCCCAGTCGTTCCAATGCCGGCATTTGCGGCGAGCCAAACATCAATTCCGGCGCCAGTCCAGACGGCGCAGGCAGCACGGCCGTCGCCGGTTCCTGCTGCGATCGCCAGCGCAACGAGCAAGAATCTCGCGCCAGCTCCGCAAAGATTGAAGAAGTCGCTCGATCTGGAAGAACTGGTCGGGCGCAATCTGCTTCCCAAAGCAGGAATCTTTCTGCTGGTCATCGGATCGGTTTCTCTGATCGCGACGCAGTGGCAGAATATTCCCGCGTTTGGCAAAGATCTGCTTCTGCTTGCTGCCGGCGGGCTCCTGCTCGGGCTTGGCATATTCCTCGAAAAGAAAGAGAAGTTCGAGCTTTTTGGACGCGTCCTCATCGGTGGCGGATGGGCGATGCTCTTCTACACCTCTTACGCGCTGTATCACGTCAACGCCACGCGTGTGCTGCCGACGCAATGGGTCGACTTGGTCATCATGCTCGGAACGGCGGCGGTCATGGTGTGGCACACCTTGAAGTATCGCTCGCAGGTGGTTACGGGAATCGCATATCTGCTGGCGTTCTCTACGGTCGCGATCAGTCACGAGACGGTCTTCAGTCTCAGCGCGGGCGCAGTGCTCGCGATATCGCTTGTCGTACTCGTGCACCGCATGCGCTGGTATGAACTCGAAGTATTCGGGATTTTGGCGAGCTACCTGAATCATTTTCGTTTTCTGTTTTCCATTCTGGGAACCGAACATGCACACCGGATGTTTCCGCAGTTCTATGCCAGCACTACGCTCCTGCTGTTTTACTGGGCGATCTTCCGCGGTTCTTATGTGGCGCGGCACAATGCTTCAAAGCACGAAGAGAACGTCTCGACATTTGCCTGCCTGCTGAATTCGTTTCTGCTGCTTGGGTTGATGAAGTATCAGTCGGTGCATCCGCAGCTTGCCTTTTATGCACTGCTGGCGCTGGGAGCCATTGAATTCGCGCTCGGCCAGTTGCCCGTGACCCGCCGTCGACGCATCGCCTTCCTGATTCTCACCACACTCGGCTGCACGCTCATGATCGCTGCAGTGCCGTTCAAATTCTCCGGCATGAACACCGCTGTGCTGTGGCTTGCTGGCGCAGAGGCATTGCTCATCGCTGGAATCCTTACGCGTGAGGTGGCGTTTCGGCGAATCGGAATGCTGGCGGGGCTCGCGACTGCGGCGCACGTCTTCATCGTCGATGTGCGGCCATGGATCGAGAACCTCTTCGACGGTAATCCAGCCACACGCGATGTCGCGTTGGGTATCCTTCTGGCGATTTGTGCCTCGGTCATATTCTGTGACGCTCATCTGCTGCAGGTACGCTGGAAGGACCTTTTTGCCGGCAAGTGGGATCGATGGCTGCTTGCGGCACTGAGCTACACGTCAGGACTGGTCGCATTTTGTGCGCTCTGGATTCTCCTGCCCGAGCTTGCAGTCGTGATTGGCTGGGCAGCTCTGATGTTCGCTTTTGCATTTTCAAGTAATCGCCTGAAGCGAACTGAGCTCACGATTCAGACCGTTCTCCTGGGTGTGGCCGCGGCGATAAGGATCTTCGCCGTCAATCTTCAGGCGAGCGCTCCAGAAGTTGCTCGCACCCGACTCTGGACGGTCGCGCTCGTGGCCGCCTCGTTTTATTTGAGTGCGCGATTCGCAGAAATTCCCGAATTGGAAGGAGTACTTCGAGCGGGATTTCAATGGACGGGAACTGCGATCGTCGCAGCACTGCTCTGGGTTGAGCTTCCCATGCACTGGATTGCTCCAACCTGGACGCTGTTCGCAATCGCCCTTACGCTGGCGGCTCGCAGATTGCGAGTGCAATCTCTGCTGCATCAATGCTATGCGCTTTCCGGGGCTGCTTTGGTTGTGGCCCTCGACTTCAATTGGCCGCTGGAGCAGAAGCTTGGGCATCTTGGACTTTCGCTGCGATTGGTCACACTCGCATTCGTTGCGGCGGGATTCTACTTGCTGGCAATCATCGCACCACCGGCCGAGTCCGACAGTCGTGGCGCTTTCCGTGCGGCCTTCAATACAGGGGCGGCGCTGCTGCTTGGTGGACTCATCTGGTTTGAGGCGGGAGAGACATGGGCTCCAGTCTTCTGGATTGCATTCGCAACCGCTCTGCTCCTGCTCTGGCGAAAACTCGAGTTCGGCGAGTTCTTCTGGCATGCGAATACTCTCGCTCTCGCTGCGCTAATCGACGCGTACGCTTTCAATATGTTTCTGGAATCGCGAATCCACGATGTGAGCGCGCGGCTAATCACGGTTGTTCTGGTGGCGATCTTCTTTTACCTGGACGCCTGGCTTGCCTCGAAGCACGTCAAAAGCGAATGGTCGGTGCAGATCAGTGATTTTTACAGTTGGGCTGGTTCGCTGCTGGTGACTACGCTGATGTGGCATGAGCTGCGTCCCATCGATGTGGCGCTTGGCTGGGCCATTTTTGGAATTGTGCTTTTTGAGATCGGACTCGAGCGCAAACTGCCTCAGTTACGCTGGCAAGGCGGGGTGGCGCTGTGCGCGAGTTTCGTACGCATCTTCTTTGTGAACCTCAACGCAGCGGGAGAGCCCGGACACCTCAGCCCGCGCGTGTATAGCATTGTCCCGCTCGCACTGATTTATCTGTATGTCTACTGGCGAACGCTGGCTCGCAAAGAAGCGTTTGGTCCGAGCCGCTGGAAACAGCTTGCTCCGATGCTCTTCAGCAGCCTCGGCGTGGCGTCGATCGCATTCCTGGTTCGCTTCGAGGCGCCTGCGCCGTATGTGGTTGTTCTTTGGGCTGCACTCGCAATCATATTGATGGCGGTCGCGCAGTGGGTTCGCCAATCGGTGTTTCTCTATCAGGCGATCGTCCTCGCCGTGTGCACTACAGTTCGCGCGATGATGTACAACTTGACCACGCCGAGTTACTTTTCGCGCACGGACGTACGCGCCGCAACGATCGGGGAAGTAATCGCGCTGTTTTTCGTTGCACTGTTCTTCGCTTTCAAACTTCGGTCAACGCCGCCTCCCGAAACGCTCACTGGCAGCAACAGCTTGAGTCGTGTTCTCAGGCGACTCAGCGCGCGTCCGGAGCAGCTCTTTTTCTTTTCAGCCGTGGCTTTGCTCACGCCGCTCATTGCAGTCGAAATGAAGCACGGCGAGATCACCGTCGGATGGGGAGTCGAAGCGGTGCTGGTTTTTGTTTTAGCACTCATCGTCGGCGAGCGCAGCTTCCGGCTATGCGGACTGGGACTCCTGCTGCTCTGCGTCGGAAAGCTGTGTGTCGATGTGTGGAACATGAACACAGGAGACCGCACGATCTCGATGACTGTGCTTGGCGCCGTTCTGTTGCTGGTCTCGTTCCTCTATAACCGCTATCGCGAGGCGATCCGTAAATATCTATGAAGCGCTTTGCGGTGTTGGCAGGAGTGATCACGGTCGCGGCTGCGGCGCTTTATTACGGCGAGCGCAGCAAGGCCGACGCGCCGGTGACTCCCGCTCCGCTGCTGCATGTGATCGGTGATGCCGAGCGCGAAGCCACGCGTGTTCCAATGCAGATGACGCGTCTTTCCGATGACGAGGAGATCGAGGCGGGCAATCGCATAGCAGACACTTACCTCGCTTCGTTTCCTCGCGCTTCAACCGACGAAGATGCAGCCATGGAAGCTTACGTCCAACGGGTTGGGAGAAGTGTGGCGCTGAATGCACACCGGCGGCTTCCATATCGGTTTCACTATGTTCCCGATATGGGCTTCATCAACGCGTTCGCCTTACCTGGCGGCCATGTCTTTATTGGCAAAGGCCTGATCGCGATGATGACGAGCGAAGATCAGCTCGCAGACGTCCTCGGTCATGAGATCGAGCACGTCGATCACTATCACTGCGCTGAACGTCTGCAGGTCGAGACACGCCTGCGCCACATCCCGCTCGGCGGCTTGGCGATGCTGCCAATCGAGTTGTTCCAGGCCGGCTATACGAAAGAGCAGGAACTCGAAGCCGATCGCGAAGGCATTCGTCTGGCGTCTCGAGCTGGATATTCGGCGACGGCCGTCGTCGGACTGTTTCAAACTATGGACGAGCGCTATCACGAAGCCGAGATTCGCTCGCAAACTCCGCAGGGCGAGATGTCGCGCGTCGCTTTCAAAACTCTAACTGAATACTTCCGCTCGCATCCTCCAGCCCGGGAGCGCATTGCACAAATCGAGCATGTAGCCGCAGAAGATCGGTTACCCATCAGGCAAGAAAGGCCGTTGCAGCCGTAAGCAAGACTGCGGCTCTACCGCACCTTATCAGGCAAGTTACTAACGAGATTTGCTCATCGAATTCATGATGCGATCTGAACCGACCAGTGCCAAAATGCACCAGACTCTGGTCGAGCCCTTCTACCAATGACTACTACCGCCGCGCCTTCGGCATCGCAGCACGTGTCGTCCGGCGAGCAGGACCATAATTCCGTGCAATCTGCGGGACGCCGTGGCTTCTGGGCACTGATCGTCACTCAGTTCCAAGGCGCTTACAGCAGCAACCTGCTCCAGTACCTGCTTCTAGGAATGATTTTGGGATTGGGGCTGGGAAAAGCGGAACGGGATCGTCTTGTTCCAGTGGTGATGGCGCTCTTCTCCGCGCCGTTCATTCTTTTCAGCATGAGCGGAGGATTTCTTGCGGATCGCTTCAGCAAGCGTCAGGTCACGCTCGCAACGAAATTTCTTGAACTCGGCGCGATGACCCTGGCGACCTTCGGTTTGGCTATTCATTCCATTCCGGTGCAGTTGAGTGCGCTCTTTCTGGTTGGTACACAGGCAGCTCTGTTTGGTCCATCGAAATACGGAATGCTTCCGGAATTGTTATCCCACGAGCGCCTCTCATGGGGAAACGGCATTCTCGAATTGGGAACGTTTCTCGCGATTATTTCTGGCACTGTGAGCGGCGGAGTTCTTGCTGAGCGACTCCATGGATTCGAGTATCGCGCGGGGCTCCTGCTCATGGCCCTCGCCGTCGTTGGACTCTGTAGCAGCTTGGGAATCGCTAAGCTCGAACCCGCAGCACCGGCAAAGAGGTTCCAGCCCAATTTTCTAGCTGATCTTTGGAGCAACATCGCCCGCATGAGGCGCGACCGCGCGCTTCTGCTCGCGGTAATCGGGAATACATACTTTTGGTTTTTGGGCTCGCTGCTGATCTCGACCATTTTGGTCTATGGCAGTGACATTCTCCACATCGGCTCGCAGCGGACCGCGTATCTGAATACCGCGCTATCGATCGGAATTGGGTTGGGTAGCCTTGCCGCCGGCTATCTTTCAGCCGGAAAGATCGAGTACGGGTTGATTCCTCTTGGTTCCATCGGCATGACCGTCATAGGAGTCGCGCTGGGCATCTCGCATGGCTCGTTTGCGACGATAGCATCGCTGCTGGCTGCCCTTGGCTTTTTTGCCGGATTCTTTGCGGTGCCAGTGAACGCGCTGATCCAACATCGTCCCAATGCGGATGAGAAGGGCGGAATCATCGCCGCTGCGAATCTGCTTTCATTCGTAGGTATCGCGCTCTCTGCCGGCGCGTACTACGTATTCACACGCCTCGGAGGTCTCAATCCGCGTGGTGTCTTCCTCGCCGCCGCAGCGATTACGGCTGTTGGCACGGTCTATGTCCTGACTCTGCTGCCTGAATGGTTTCTGCGTTTGGTGCTTTGGTTCATCACCCGAACGGTGTATCGCGTAACCGTCCTGGGCAGAGAAAGGTTTCCCGAAAAGGGAGGAGCGCTGCTGGTCTCAAATCATATGTCGTTCGTGGATGCGCTCCTGCTGATCGCGGCGACCGATCGTCCAATCCGCTTCCTTATCTTCCAGGACATCTATGACATGCCTATGGTGAAGCCGTGGGCCAAAATGGGAGGCGCGATCCCCATCTCATCGGATCTGCGTCCTCGCGACATGATTCGCTCGCTGCGAACGGCGAGCGACGCGATTCGCAATGGCGAGATCGTCTGCATCTTCGCCGAGGGACAGATCTCGCGTACCGGCCAACTGCTGCCGTTCCGGCGCGGCTTCGAGCGAATCATGAAGGGCGTCGATGCGCCGATCATTCCTGTGAATCTAGACGGAGTCTGGGGAAGCATCTTCAGCTTCGAGCGCGGACGCTTCCTCTGGAAGATGCCGCGGCGAATTCCGTATCCAGTAACGGTGAGCTTTGGCAATCCACTGCCGAGCACAGCAAGCGCGCCTGAGGTTCGAAATGCCGTACAGGAGTTGCAGACGGCAGCATTCGAGCAGCGCCGCAAAGACACTCGAACGCTCGATGCCGCCTTCGTGCGCACTGCCCAACATCATCCGCTGCGTTTCATGATGGCCGATGGCCAGACTCCCAAAGTTCGATTTTTCAAAGCACTCACCGGCTCCATTCTGCTGGCGAGAAAGTTGAGACATCGTTGGACCGATCAGGAGATGGTCGGCATTCTGCTTCCACCTTCGGTCGGCGGTGCGCTGGTGAACTATGCAGCTTCACTCCTGGGGCGCGTTCCGGTGAATCTCAATTACACAGCGAACAATGATGTGATCGCGTCCTGCGCGAAGCAGTGCAATCTGAAGACAGTCATCACTGCCAAGGCATTTCTCGAACGTCTTCCCAAAATGAATGTGCCAGGCGATATCATTCTGCTCGAGGACCTGGCCGGTTCTGCTGGACTTGTAGATAAGGTCGTCGCTCTCCTGTTCGCACTTCTCCCATATCGCCTCTTGAAGATGGTGTTAGGTGCGCGAAAGTCCAGCCTCGATGATCTCGCGACTGTTATTTTCTCCAGCGGCTCGACTGGCGATCCCAAGGGCGTGATGCTCACGCACTACAACATCGCCAGCAACATCAGCCAGGTCTCCCAAGTTTTCCCACTCGGGAGCAACGACAGAATTCTGGGTATTCTCCCCTTCTTTCATTCTTTTGGATTCACGGTAACACTGTGGTTGCCGGCGACGAACGGCATCGGAGTGGTCTTCCATCCGAATCCACTGGATGCGAGGGCTATCAGCGTCCTCGTCGGTCGTTATCGCGTCACTTTCCTGATCGCTACACCTACATTCCTGCAGGCATACATCCGTCGCTGTTCGCCGGAGCACTTCGGGAGTTTGCAGTACGTACTGGCTGGAGCAGAGAAGCTACCAGAAAGAGTCGCCCTCGCGTTCGAAGATACGTTCGGCATTCGTCCGCTCGAAGGGTATGGATGCACCGAGTGCGCGCCGGTCGTCACAGTAAACGGACCTGATTTTCGTGCGCCAGGTTTTCGTCAGGTGGCTGCGCGACGAGGAACCATCGGTCATCCGCTTCCCGGCGTGGCAGTGCGAATCGTCGATCTCGAATCTGGAGAACCTGTCGCAAACGGCCAATCAGGCTTGCTGATGGTGAAGGGTCCAAACGTTATGAAGGGTTATCTCGGCCGTCCGGAGAAGACAGCAGAGGTGTTGCGCGACGGCTGGTACATGACCGGCGATGTTGCCAGCGCGGGAGAAGATGGATTCATCACCATCACCGATCGCATCTCCCGGTTCAGCAAGATCGGCGGCGAGATGGTGCCCCACGTAAAGATCGAAGAGAAACTCCAGGAGCTTGCAGACGAAACTGAGCAAGTGTTTGCCGTGACGTCGGTGCCAGATGAAAAGAAAGGCGAGCGCATCGCGGTCCTACACACACTGAGAGCAGAACAGCTCAGTTCCGTTCTGGAAAAGCTTGTGAAAGCTGATCTGCCTCCGCTGTGGAAACCCAAGCCGAATCAATTTTTCTTCATTGAAGCACTGCCGTATCTTGGGACGGGCAAGCTTGATCTACGCGCGCTGAAAACTTTGGCGGAACGAGAGCAATCTATCGCCGTCTCGAATTGAGTTCAGACTTGGAAGCGTGCCCTGAATGACCTAATGGACAGAATGAGTGCCTGTGTGCAGTCCCCGAGGCTTTTTCAGCATGTGCGATCAAGCGAGATCAGCGTCAACTTCGGGAAAGATCCAAGTGATCTGGCGGAACGTATCCGGCTTGCTGGAAGGAAATTCGATCACTCGAGAACTCTCGAGCGACTCTTTCCGTTTCGGTTTAAGCCTGAAATCGTCAGGCACGTAGAACTCAATTAGCTTGCCCATACTTCTCCTTACCGCCGTTCGCGTTTGGGCAAGCCACATTCTGCTTATCTCCCACACCGATTACAGCGCTGCAAATACAAACACCATTTCGATGTAAAAGACTCCGGGATGGTTCCAGAATTACGATTCAAAAGTCTGATAGTTCAAATTAACCCGTCTCATAGTTGAACACTCGGCACGTCCCCCAAAAGGAAGCTGGTTCAGCCTGCGTTTATTTAGAGCGGACGCGCGCTGTGGAAATCCGCTCTTGCCAGAAAATGGCTCTCAGCCGCTCTCCCATCCATCCCGCACAAACAACCAGTTGCGGAAGAAATCATTCATATGACTCTATTGCGAAAACTGCTTCGCGAATATACTTCGCGCTATGACCACCAAGGGATGCGATCCACTCGTTGCGATGCGGCCGGAGGATTGTCCGGTGCAAGTTACAGTTGACGTGATCGCCGGAAAATGGAAACCGCTGATTCTGTTTTATCTGAAGCACAGGACTATACGCTTCAGCGAACTTCGTCGCCTGATTCCCGACGCCACGCATAAGATGCTCGCGCAACAGTTGCGGGATCTGGAACGCGCTGGAGTGGTTACCCGCAAGGTGTATCCCGAAGTTCCGCCACGCGTGGAGTACTCTCTCAGCCCCTATGGACAAACGCTGCGCCCAGTCCTTTCCGCCATGGCCGATTGGGGAGACAAGTACCGGCAGGAATATCTGACTAAAGGACGCACGCCGCTGGATGACCTAAATAAGACCGGCAAGAATGGCGATAACGGTGACAACGGCGGCTCGGCTCACGCCCAATGATGCCGCTCGGCAATTTATTGACGTCAAGCAATACTGTGCATTCCCATTGTGGGCACTCATCGGCAATTCGATTAAGGCGATCAGTGTTCCGTGACATCAGAAGCCGCGAATAGGTAGTCACGTGAATTGCTGCAAGCGCGTTGAATGCGGCCGGAGAATATGCGGTGCGATTCTCCTCAGGCCAGCGAGAATCCGTGCTTTTTTAGAGGCAACGACCGATACCGTTCTCCGGTGGCCGCGAAGATCGCATTCGCAATTGCAGGAATCACAGTCACCGGACCGACCTCTCCCGTCCCTCCCAGCGGTATGGTTCCGCTGTCAATGAGATGCACCTCCACGGCGGGCATCTCCGCCATAGTAGCGACCGGATAATCCGCCCAATGACGTTGCTTCGTGCGGCCATTGGCAAACTCAACGTTAGACTTGAATGCGCAGGTGATTCCCCAGGCGATTCCGCCCTCCATGGAGCTGCGCGTGATTTCTGGATCGAGTGGAATTCCTGGATCGGCAACGCACGTGACTTTATGGATCTTCACCCGCTTCTGATCGTCGACCGACAGTTCCACAACGTGAGCAAGCACAGTGCGGAAGGCTTCGGTGAAGGCCATGCCACGAGCACGTCCGGAAGGGAGCGGTTCCTGCCACTTCGAGTGCTCAGCAACGGCATCGAGCACCGCAAGTGCTCGCTTATCGTCGGCTAACAATTCGCGGCGATACGCATATGGATCCTGACCTTTTCTGAATGCCAGCTCGTCGATAAACGACTCCATGGCGAAGTTGTTCGGCCCGTATCCAGTCGTTCGCAGTACCGAAGTGGGAACGCCCACTTTCAGAAGGTGGAAATCGACGCGAATGTTGGGAATGCGGTAATGCGTTTCCAGCAAGCCTTCCAGGCAGCTTGGATCATAGTTGTCGGTTACGGCCGGCGGATATACGAATTGCAAGATGCTGGGCGAGACCAGTTGGTGCCCGACGGCGCGCAGACGGCCACGTTCGTCGATGCCTGCAGTAATTTTGTGCAGCGTGGCCGGACGATAAATATCGTGCTGCATGTCTTCTTCGCGTGACCAGATCACCTTGACAGGCTTGCCGGTCTGCTTGGAGAGCACCGCCGCTTGCAGTGCGAAATCGGCAACCAATCGGCGTCCGAATCCCCCGCCCGCGTACGTTCGATTTACGCGGACCTTGTCCTTCGGGAGCTTGAATGCGCCCGAGAGTACGAGCTGCGTCATCTCCTGTCCCTGTGTCGGCGCCCAAACATCGATGCCATCCGGCCCAACCATTGCCGTGCAGTTCATCGGCTCCATCGTGGCATGGGCGAGGAACTGCGACTCGTACTCAGCCGAGAACACCGTTGGCAGGGTCTCGCGTGATCCTGCTGCGGGCTGCGTTTCTTCCGGCCCTGGATTCTTGTCCAAGGGAACATTCGGGTAGTCGTGATGGAGGACGTCGCGATCTCCAGTTGCGTGCACGAGCAGCCACTCCTGACCGTCCATCGCGGCGCGGTACTGCTGCATCAGCGATTCGGAGGAAAGCTGTGCGTTGGGTCCGTCGTCGAACTCGACTGGAAGGGTTCGCAGAGCCTTGCTCGCGCGCCAATAAGAATCGGCAACTACTGCGACTCCGCTGGGAATCTCGTATGCGCCAATTACGCCCGGCAAGCTCTTCACGGCTGCGGCGTCGAACGACTTCACTTTGCCGCCGTGCGCCGGAGCCTGCTTCACCGCCGCATAGACCATTCCGGGAACATGAAAGTCGATTCCGAAAACCGCGGTCCCTCTAATCTTAGCGGGCACATCGACACGCGGAATCGGCTTACCGATCAGCTTCCACTGCGAACGATCGCGAAGCTTCGGATCCTTCGGAGCGGACAACTTTCCCGCGTCAGTTGCTACAGCACCGAAGCCGATGCTCCTTCCAGTCTTCCGATGAACGACGTTGCTGTTTTCGGTATCACATTCATCGGAAGCAACATTCCACTTTGAAGACGCAGCCCTAATCAGCATCTCGCGCCCCGCTGCTCCCATCTTTCGCATCAGATCGAAGAAGGATGTTGTGCTCTCGCTGTTGCCGGTGAACTGCCAATTGATGCGCGGATTGCGATAGGCGGGATCGGTAGGCGAATTCTCGAACTTGACGCGATTCCAATCTGCTCCCAGCTCTTCTGCAATGAGCGCCGGCATCGTGGTGGAGATGCCCTGGCCGATCTCTTCCTGCGATACAACAATGGTGACGATTCCATCACGAGCGATCCTCAACCATGCGTTCAGGGTAACCTCACCGGTCGCTGCTTCTGCCTCGGGGAAAGTTTTCCCAAACAGGGTGGAGCGCAGCAAGAGTCCTCCTCCAGCGATGGCGACGGTTCGGAGAAAGCTTCGGCGCGACAGAGAAGGCGCAAGTGGAGTTTGCTCAACGACTGCTTCTATTTCTCGCATGCTGCTCCTGTAGTGATCCATTCGCGAACTTTCGAAGTGAACTGGTCATAGGACAGAGGCGGCGTCGTTCTCTCTGGTCCAGGATTCCAGGCCCACACGACCAACGATGTACTCATGTGCGGCACCAAATCGGCCGGTTTTCTGTTGCCGTTCCGTTTTGGATCGGTAATCGCGCGACAGAGATCGCCGACCGACAGTCCTTCCCATGCCATCGTTTGATCGGACGGTGGCATGTGCCAGTCGACGGCGCCGGGAGGACCTCCTGCCGATTCATTGTTGTTGTCCTGGTGGCAATTGGAACAACGCAGGCCAGGCAGTCCTTTGCCATCGACTCCGCGCATTACGTTCTGCGCGTGGATATGGCGATCGTCTGCCTGACGCGGCCGATCGCCCACGACGTGGCAATTCATGCAGCGTGGACTCTGAAGAACACTGGCGACGTCCTTGAATGCGGCCACACTGCGCTCGGTATCAATCGACGCGAAGCTGTTTTTGTGCGAAGAGCGGACATAAAGAGCAAGACCGATCAGCATCGCCGCCAACAGCAGAACGGCTGAGAGCCGGACGCGATTCATGACTTGGCTCCCATCGACTCAGCCGCGCGATGAATCGCCTTGCGGATTCGGTCATAGGTGCCGCAACGGCAAATGTTGCCGCTCATTACGCGATCGATTTCGGCATCAGAAGGATGAGGGCTGTTCGCAAGCAGAACCGCAGCCGCCATGATCTGCCCGGTTTGACAGTAGCCACACTGCGGAACCTGAACTGCGATCCAGGCATCTTGAAGCGCGTTGTGCTGTTCGGCGCTGAGACCCTCGATGGTGACGACCTTCTTCCCCACGGCTCGCGAGACGGGCGTGACGCATGACCTGACGGCTTCGCCCTCTAGGTGAACCGTACAGGCGCCACACTGTGCGAGGCCGCATCCGAACTTGGTCCCGGTGAGATTCAAGTCCTCGCGCAGGACCCACAAGAGAGGTTTCTCTGGTTCGACACTTATGTCGTGCGCTGAACCATTCACGTTCAGCCGCATCGGCTTTGCTGTAGACATGCGACGCATAATTTCAGAACTCGAAGCGACTCACAAGAAGGCACATTTTTGTTTCTTAGGCACATTGAAGTGCCCTCTTCCCGTTTCTGCAATCACTGTGCAAACTCGCTGAATGCGTTTGTTCCTTCTCGCCTGCTTGTGCCTTTCCCTGCCGCTGCTCGCGCAGCAAGAGGAGCAGAAGTGTCCGCCGCGTGAGACCTACAAGAACCTTCGCTACGACGAAGATTGGAGCGGGCTGCGAAACCCGGAGTGCCGTATCGACGAGTTCGATGAGCTGAAGTTCATCCCCTTTGGGGAAAAGAGCTACATGTCAGTTGGAGGCGATGCTCGATTACGCTACGAGCGATATGCGAATTCCGGATTCGGGAGCGATCCGCAGACCGATTTGGGATACCTGCTGCAACGATACCTGCTGCACACGGATATTCACCTGAGTCCCGCAATGCGCGTTTTCGTACAATTCCAATCTGGAATTGAGACTGGCCGGAATGGAGGGCCGCGGCCCACCGACGAAGATAAGGCTGAATTTCACCAGGCCTTCGTCGACATACCTCTCGCTCACATCGACGACTCCCCTTTGATCGTCCGCGTTGGAAGGCAGGAGCTGGAGTTTGGTTCAGGGAGAATTATGGGCGCCGCTGAAGGCCTGAATATCCGGCGCAGCTTCGATGGACTGCGCTTTCACTATGCGCACGGGAAATGGAGCTTCAACTCGACCCTGCTGCGTCCAGTTTCGCTGGATCCGGAAGCGTTTAACGACGTGCCCGATCACAGACAAACGCTTTGGGGGATCGGCGGAACGCGGCGAATTCGTGCTGGTGAAGTTTCCCTTTATTACTTCGGCTTCGATCGCAAGAGTTTGCGCCTAAACTCCGCCATCGGCCGAGACTTGCGTCACACGATCGGGACCCGCTGGTTCGGAGCTCGCGGACGCTGGGACTTCAACGACGAATACTTTTTCCAATTCGGGAGCTTCGCTCACCGACAGCTCGTCGCAGGTGCAGGTTCGCTGGATCTAGGCTGGACCTTCCGCCGCAAGATGCGTCCCAGAATAGGATTTCGGACCGATATCGCCAGCGGCGGTGTCGGTGCGACAGTCCACACATTCATGCCGTTGTTCCCAAATCCGGCCTATGCGAGCAGAAATGCCCTCATTAGTCCGGCAAATATCCTTGACGTGACCCCCACGTTCAGAACCACGCTCGGGAGATTTACGGTCGCCTTGGATTCTCCGTTCTCGTGGCGCAGCTCGACGAACGACGGAATCTACAATTTCGCGGGCATCCTGGTTCGACCCGGTAACCGCACCGATGCACGGTATGTCGGCAGTCAGCCAGGCGGCGAAGTCGATGTCCGGGTTACACGACACTGGAGCGCCACGATGCAGTACTCGCACTTCTTTGCCGGAGATTTCCTCAAGAAGACACCGCCCGGCAAGGACGTCGATTACTTTGTGCTCTCGACTACATTCCGATTCTAAAAAAAGCTGAAATTGGAATTACGCGTCCGAGCGCTAGATCGATTCAGGAATTTACTGTGGTTTGGTGGAAGCCCCCGACTTTCAGTCGGGGGCGACGCTTTAGTGTCGTCTAGATGAACGCCGTATAAATCGCGCTTTAGCGCCGGCGCACGCGCGAAGCGCGCGTGCGTGGACCAGCGCTAAAGCGCGAATGTAGCAGAAGCTCTATTGACGCGAGGCTTGGAAAAGCCTCGCGCACCCCACTGAAGTCGGGAGCTTCCACCAGAATCCAACGACAGTAATAGTTAAACTGCTCTAAATGCCCGAACTTCTTGTGACTCCTCCGCCGGTTCTTTTGCCGCGTGTCGAAACGCAGGAAGATGAAAAGCCCGCTGGCGGCGGGCTTGGGACGAAGAGGCGGTTGGGAGGCCTGCTAGGCTCCGCGTTTAAACGGAAGCCGCGCGGGATTGTCGTCTTCCCCCGTTTGTTCGAGGGCGATGTCGGCTAGGTCGAGCCATTGTTGAATGCGAAGCGTTTCTCCGTCCTTCTGCTCGCGATTACTCAAGAAGAATTTTGGAGGACGCAGTTTGCGGGGCTCAGTCCAGATTTTTACCTTTCCTTTCGTCGGCATCTTCTCCTGTACTCGAACTGGCCGCGGGGAACGGACGAGCCAGGAACTTCGCCTTTCAAGATAAATCGTTTGGATGTCACGAATGATGACAAAAATAATCTTAGACGGAGATGTTACAAGGAGCGGCTCAGATGGTTGAGAGTGGTGTTCCAAAATGGCGTCGCCTGCAGAGTATGATTCCGAATCTTCGAGGCAATGAGTTTCCATGAACTTCCTCGCGGTTGCTGTAGATCGATTCGGGAATTACTGTCTGTTGGTCCGGGTTGGTGGAAGCCCCTGACTTCAGTCAGGGGCGATGCTTTAGCATCGTCTGGATTAACGCCGTATAGAATCGCGCTTTAGCGCCCGCGCACGCGCGAAGCGCGCGTGCGTGGACCAGCGCTAAAGCGCGGATGTTGCAGGAAGCCCTATTGACGCGAGGCTTGGAAAGCCTCGCGCCTCCGACTGAAGTCGGAGGCTTCCACCACAACCAACTGCCCTAATACTTAAACTGCTCTAGCAGCATGGAAGTTTCAGCGATTCCTCACTTCTGCTCACGCGAACACCGCGTGAGCATGCGTTCGGAATGACAGACGGCGCGACTAAGAAGCGTAGTGCAGCAGCGAGAACACGTCATATTCCTTCAGCTTCTCGCGACCATTAAGGAAGTCGAGCTCAACTACGAAAGCGAGTCCTGCGATGTTGCCACCGAGGGACTTCGCGAGCTGTACGGTTGCTGCGCAGGTTCCGCCGGTCGCAAGAAGATCGTCAACTATGATGACGCGCTGTCCGCGGCGAATTGCGTCCTTATGGATCTCAAGGGAGTCGCTGCCGTACTCGAGCTGATATGTAACCTTCGCGGTCTCGGCAGGCAGCTTTTTTGGCTTGCGCACCGGCACGAATCCCGCGTTCAGTCGATAGGCAAGTGCCGGTCCGAAGATGAAGCCGCGTGCCTCGATTCCCAAAACGAGATCGATGTCTTTCTCCATGTAATGGGCGGAGAGTGCATCGATTAACGTAGCGAAACCGACCTTGTCCTTCAGCAGGGTGGTGATGTCATAGAACAAAATTCCCGGTTTGGGAAAATCGGGGACTTCGCGAATCAGCTTCTTGAGATGATCGCAATTGATGGCTTCGGATTTCGAGGTCGATCTTGCGGCAGAGGGGCTCACTTACCAGGCTCCTTCGATGCGGAATGATGGTTCCATTGCTTGTTGATCTTCTTCAAATTCCTGCACTTCATCCACGCGAGCGGCGCGCGGTCCGGTTTCCAAAGCCTTGCGCAGTCGCGCGAGTTGTTCCTCAGTGCCGCTGGCCAGAACTTCCACTGTTCCATCTTCGGTGTTGCGCACCCATCCAGCAACCCCGATGGCACGAGCTTCGTGCTCGACGAACCAGCGAAAGCCTACGCCTTGCACGCGTCCGGTGATGATGTAGCGACGGGTCATGAAAAAAGCTGTTAGCTGCTAGCTCCTAGCCGCTAGCTGCTAAAAGCCAAATCAAAATCAATAGCCGACGCGGATTGCGCGTATGCTTCGCCCCGCGGGCTGATGATCGCAGCGACCGAAAGTCCACGCTTTGGCTAGTAGCTAGTCGCTAGCAGCTAGAAGCTAAGCTCTCGACAGATACGCGCCTTCGGCTGTATCCACTCGAATCTTTTCGCCTTCGTTGATAAACGGCGGCACCTGCACTACCAATCCTGTTTCCAGCTTGGCTGGTTTGGTCACGCTGCTGGCGGTTGCGCTCTTCAATCCGGGTTCGGTTTCTACGACTGTTAGTTCGACGGTTTGTGGCAGTTCGATTCCCACCGGTTTGCCGTCGTAGAACTCGACCTTGATCTGCAGGTTTGGCGTCAGATACTCGACGGCGTCACCGAGCGTGTCGCGCTTCAGGTGCGTCTGCTCGTAACTTTCGGTATTCATGAAGTAGAAGTCGTCGCCATCGCTGTAGAGGTACTCCATATCGACCTCATCGACGACGATCTTCTCGATCGGATCGGGGGAGCGGAAGCGATGTTCGAACATTGCTCCAGTGCGCAGATTGCGCAGTTTTGCCTGAATGAATGCGCGCAGATTCCCCGGGGTACGGTGCTCAACGCTGAACACCGAGTGCAGATCATTGTTGTGCTTGATGATCATGCCCGGGCGCAACTGTGTGGCTGGAATCGCCATGCAGAAAAGTCTCCTTGCTGAACTGGTGAATGCCTGCCGAGGCGGGCTGGAATAGCCGCGAGGACGCGGCGAACCCATTATTTTAACAGGCGAAGTGACGGTTATCGGAAACCGTCGGCGTAGCCGGCGGGGCAGCCGTCCCGCAAAGCGGGATTGCGGCTGCTGGATGCGATCACAGCATGTGCAAACGAATGGCGCTGGGTCTTTCAATGTCCTCAAAATGGCAGAGCACCGCATCACGGAGCATCGTTTTGAGTTCATCGAGGGAATCTGCCTCCGTGAAGATTGCGCATCCCAGTGCGCGTGCTTCGTAGCCTCCGCAGCTCGATTCCTCAACTTCGAAAACGATCTCACTATTCATAGATACCCGCCACTATCCTGAAGCGCCGCCGCAAACACGCGGCTGCCCCACTGCCTACCGGCAGCGGTTCTGTTTAGCATGGTCAGTCGTGGTGCATTCCCGGCCCCATGGCCCACACGTCTTTATCATTCGGGTAAACATGCACCATCCAGCCGAAGACTCGCGGGACAAATCTTCCGCCCGCGGCATCGCACGCTTCTTTCGTTGAGATCGAGCCAGCCATTCCGAATTTCGGATTCTTCTGCCACATCTCCGCGTTGCGGTCTTTGGGAGGGAAGCAGAAATTCACGTGCTGATGCCATTGCGCAATGCTGAGCGGAATGCGATCGTTCAAATCTTCTTCGCTGGCTTTCGCAGGAGCGGTGTACATCACGCCGGCGAGCTTGTAGCCGTCGGGCGTCTTATCATAGAGAAGAGAGGTTGGATGCTCAGGATTGAAACGGAACCCCGCCTCGAATCCATACCAATAATTGGTGAAGTGATACTGCTTCTGCGGAACGTTGGGCAGGAAGATCTTGAATCCGTCGTTGAGGGCGGTGTGATAGTCCTGATATTTTTCCATCACTTCACGCGCTTCCGCCACGATTTGCGCTGCCCGCTGCTGATCTCCGTCGTGGATGGGACGCAGCTCGGTCATCTTCATATGCGGTCCCATATCCATGTGATGTGAGCTCATCATCTGCGTGGCGGCGTTCATCTCCTGTTCGCCGGAAGCGCCATCGTGCTGCATATCCATTCCGTCCATGGAGGACATGTCGTGCGCCGGTTGCTGGGCGCGCTCGTGCTGCTGCGCCGAGAGGAAGCTGATCAAGAGCAGCGCCGAAATCGTACATGCCGCGAGCAAGAGTTTTGGCCGCATTGGACCTCCTGAAGCATATATACGCAAGCTGTGACGAACCGGATCAGGTTTTCTGAACCTAAGGGATTGAACAACTTAGCAGCAGGAATGTTGCGCTTTGGAGAGCGGGCGGAGACCAAGCAGTCTCAATGCAGAATATTCAAGCCGTGGTTAACAGGTTACTGAACCCAGGAAATATCGTAGCGGCTGAACTGGACGGCGAAGCCGCTGGCAATTCCGTCGTATCCGGGTTCGACTCGGACGATCACGCCTTCGCAGGAGATCTTCAACTGTCGGCCGTCGCCCGAGTCTGGCAGAACTATCTCCAAGGCGAGGCTGTCGCCGAGTTCAGCCTGGAGGTTGGAGTAAAGGAAAGCTCCCAGGGTGTTCAGGTCGCGCAAAGCCGCAACCTCGAGCTCGTCAGACTGGTTGATTCGGGACACCATTCCTGAAATCGGGTTATGAATTCTGGATTCCCGGCGCTGCTCGGGAAGGTGGTGCCGCATGATGTCGAGGAATCTCGGACTTTCTTGGAACAAAGCTCAACCTCCGGAACAGCACCTCCACCGCTGCAGTTAAGCCGCCAATTTGTAAGTTGCTGAATCTGCAGAATCATTCCAGTTTTCCACAAGGTATTCAGAGAGAAATATTTGCACTTAGAAGGAAATGCCATGTGAATTTTGACCAGTGAGGACCGGCTGCGGAGTTCATCGCAAGCGCCTTTGAGACGACGGCAGGACCAGATCGCCGGTTGCTGGATCACGCTTGGCCCACTATCGTCCCTCGTGTTTCGATTGCGCGCTCTGGGCTCAAATTCCCCTGGGTCGCGCGGACTCGAAATCGGGATTGCTCGATGCACCGCCGGCGTTCGAGCGGATCTAGCTAGCCGATATTGAAGCCGACCCGAGAATTCGGTTGGAAAAGAAAAGAGCCGACCGAAGTCGGCTCTTGAAGGAACGATAACTAAGCTTCAGAAGGTGAAACGTGCCCCGAACTCGCCAACAAATGAGCGCGGGATGGTGGAGCTCGTCGGGTTGATGAACCCGTTGGGTCTGGCAAAAGTCGATCCCTGATCTTGGATCACGTTATCGAAGTTGTTGCCGTAATTGGCGTGGTTGAAAAGATTGAACGCCTGAAATGCGAGTTGCAGATTGCGCGACTCGCCGAGTTTGATGTTCTTCGCGATACGGGCGTCCATATCGAAATATGGATCGCCGCGGAGGACATCATAAGAGTTTACGTGGCAGTTGCCTGCGTAGTAGCACTGCGCGGCTGCCAGCTTCGTTGCCGGATCGGTGCCCACATAGGCGAACATGTTGCCGCCGCTATTCGGCACGATTAAGGCTCCCGCAGAGCTTCCTCCGCCCAGGACGATTTGGTTATACGACGAGATGGGATTGTATGGTCTCGCCGAACCGAACTGCAGAATCGGAGCGAACTCCATTCCCCATGGCATGTTCCAAATTCCGCTCAGGGTTACGTGATGGCGTTCGTCGTTGAACGACGGGCCAAGTTCGAATGGAGAGAGTGGATGCTGCGGATCACGCGGATAGTTGCGGAACGAACCTCCTCCTCCGTTATAGGACAGTGCACGAGCAAGCGTGTAGTTCGCAACGAGCGACACATTGTGCCAGGCTCGCTGACGATAGCTAAAGTTCAAGCCATCGTAGCGGTTGCGATTGATCGACTGTTCGTCGCGCACACTGCCCAAGACAGGTTGGCCGGCCGCTTTAAATGCGGCATCGAGCGGCCGAAAGAATCCACCTGGCTGACCTGTACGGCTGAGAGTCGTGATATTGCCGGGTGTAACAGGGATATTGGGATCGATGTTGACGGTCTTGTTCTCGTGCAGGCCGAGCACGTGAACATACTCAACCTCAACTACCGCCTTTGGAGACACCGACCATGAATAGCCGCCGTTGAACTCTTCTGAAACCGGATTGCGATAGTTCGGATCCATGATTCGACCAGTGGACCCAGCGGCCAAATTAGGCGATGGCGGTGCAATCGTTGGCAATGGATCGACGCCATAGCGCCAGTTGTTCAGCGGGATATTGGTACCGGGTACTGTGTCGCTACTGCCAAGTGAAAACACAGTTTGGAAGATGGTCGGATTGCTTTGCTGCTCCATGAACAACGGAATGTTCTGGAAGATGTCCCCGTAGTAGAGACCATATCCGCCACGAACTACGTGTTTCCCACTACCGGTCACGTCATAAGCGAAGCCAAACCGCGGGCTGAAGTCACGATTGTCGTCGCTGGCTTGTTTGCTCGTATACAGTGCTGCCAAGGGACTGATGGGTGCAATTGTCTTGAGTTCCTGGAACGTACGGCTGTTAGCCACGTCCACTGCACCGACCATGTCGATGTCTTTATCCCAGCGTACGCCCAAATTAAGAGTGAGTCTTCGGAAAATCTTCCAGTCATCCTGGAAGTAGAGTCCGATCTGTTTTGTGCCATTCGGAAGGGTTTCCGAGGGATCGCCATTGGCGATCGTCATACCTGTGATGAGACCTGCCGTCGAGAATCCATTCGGATAAACTGCCGGACCGCACTTTTGGTTTCCAGCATCTGCTCCAACTCCAAGAATGCAGCTTGGATTCTTGGCAAAATCGATTTCAAGCGTTGGGCTGAATTCGAAGTAGCCGCCAAGACTCGGGTTGTAGATGTAATCGACACCCGTCTTGAAGGTATGGCTGCCAACCGTCTTCGAGATGTCATCTTTAAACTGCCACTTGCGCTGGAACGACTGCTGCGGAACGTTGGTATTCGTTCCGAACTGAGCTAACGGGAACGTGACCAGCGGAGCCCGAGTCTTGCTGTCGATCAAGTTATTCCAATATGAGAAGCCGACGGTAGCCTGATTCACCAGCGTTGAACTTAATACCGAGTTCCATGTCAGATTCGCGATCTGCATGTGATTGACCGTGAAATTCCCCTCGGTCAGATCAAAGGTGCCGTTGCTCTGGTCGTTGAGGCTGTTGTTGCCCTGAGTATCGACGTGCAGATAGGCGCTGTTATGGTCGTTGATGGTGAAATCCATGCGACCATCGATCCGGTTCTCGAAGAAAGGCGTTGGCACAACTGCTGCCGGCTGCGCTCCGAGGGACGTAACAAGCTGGAGCTGCGCGAGCGCCCCAGGATCCTCGGCGATCGATGTATGCTCACGTTGCCGCTCCATGGCGAAGAACGCAAAAACCTTGTCTTTCTTGATGGGACCGCCCACTGATCCTCCAAACCACTGACGCGAATAGGGAGGATTCTCGAACGTGAAGGTGTTGTTTGCCGGATCCGGCAACTTCTGATCGGCGTTCAGTGCCTGGTCGCGGAAAAAGCCAAAAGCCGAACCGTGGAAGGCGTTTGAGCCGGCCTTCGTAATTACGTTGATTGCAGCACCCTCGGACCGTCCATTTACGGCGGAGAATCTCTGGGTAGAAACCGCGAACTCTTCTACTGCCTCGGCAGCAACCTGCATAACTGGGCCGCCGACTGTGTTGTCCTTGTTGTCAATACCGTCGATGGTGACGTTCACGTTTCGTCCACCTTCACCATTAACCGAGAGGATGGCGTAGCGGTTCTTCGTCGGATCGTAGGAATCGGCTGCTTTTACTCCTGGCGCGAGATAGGCGAGATCGGCGATATCCCGTCCAATCAGCGGAAGCTCGGTTACTTCGCGCGGCGTAATCGTCTGGCTGACGTCGGTTTTCGTTTCGTCGATGATCGGCGCTTCAGCCGTTACTTCAACGCTCTGGCTTGCTTCACCAACGCCGAGGGAGAAATTCTGGGTAGTAGCCGTGTTCACCAGAGTTTCCACGTTATCTGCGTTTTGCGTGGCGAAACCAGCCATCGTGACTTTTATGTTGTAACGCCCTACAGGCAGCGGATCGACTCGATAACTTCCATCGCTACCGGTCTTCACGGTTCGATTAAATCCGGTTGAAGGACTGGAAACTGTAACTTGCGCCCCGACAATGGCAGCTCCCGTCTTGTCTTGAACTGTGCCTTGCAGTGATGAAGTGGTGTTGGCTTGGCCAAACATCCAGCTACTCGCCGCAAGCAGCATGAATGCCAGCATGCAGGCGGACAATCTGTTTCTCATGAACTTTTCTCCTAGTTCCGCTCGAAAAATGCGCAGGATGGGGTAAGCAGGACTACTGTTGGGATTAGCAGTTTGCATTCCAGAGACTTTGCGCTTGTTTTCAAACGTTTACGCCGCTTAACAATTTGCGGAATTCGGAAAATGGGATGGGATGGCTGTGTTGTCTATGGAATTTGGTATTCCATCCCGATCGGGTGGCTTGTCGTCCCGTTAGATCTCGGGGAAGAGGGAACACCCATTCGGCTGCGCTCAGGGCAGGCTCCGGTCACGAAATGGGCCCTGAGAGGTCACAAAGGAAAGTCCGCTGATCTCCGGCATTGCCGTCGTGACCTTCGTGTTCACCTTCCCCCAATGCATCCAAAATATTCGCTAATGAACGGCACGAACTGGCTACTGCCTGGCGACTACTGGCTGGCGCGCTTCGCGCTGGAGAAGTCGATTGGCGTGCTCTTCCTTATCGGCTTCCTGAATGTCGTTAACCAGTTCAAGCCGCTGCTCGGAGAGCGCGGGTTGTTGCCGGTTCCGCTGTTCGTGAGGGAAGTTCCATTCCGGGAATCCCCCAGCCTGTTTTTCTTCTTTCCTACAGACAAGGCATTCACTATTTGTGGATGGATCGGCGTCTTCCTCTCTGCGTTGATTATCTCTGGTCTGGTCGATGCCTATACCTGGGTGCTGCTCCTGATTTGGGCGGCGTTGTGGGTTCTGTATCTCTCGTTCGTCAATGTCGGACAGGTGTTCTATGGTTTCGGATGGGAATCGATTCTGCTCGAGGCCGGCGCGTTTTCTGCCTTTCTCGGCGGCAGCCACACGACTCCGCAGGTCGCAGTCATGTGGCTCTTCCGTTGGCTGCTGTTTCGCGTGATGTTTGGCGCTGGATTGATCAAGCTGCGCGGCGATTCCTGCTGGCGCGATCTGACTTGTCTCGACTATCACTACGAAACCCAGCCCATTCCTAATCCTCTGAGCTGGTTTTTTCACCATGGACCAAAATGGTCCCGCTCAGGCGGCGTGCTATTCAATCATTTTGCCGAGTTGATCGTGCCGTTCGGCTACTTTCTTCCACAGCCGGTCGCCAGCATTGCCGGCGCGCTGACAATTCTCTTTCAGTTGCTCATATTTTTTAGCGGCAATCTTTCCTGGCTTAATGCGCTCACTCTTTGCCTGGCGTTTAGTTGTTGCGACGATCGCACGCTGTCAACTCTGCTCCCGGTACACACGCCGCTGACTCACATGCCGGACATCGTGTTTCGTGTGCTCACGGCAGCGATGTTCGTGTTCGTCATCGTGCTGAGCATTAAGCCGGTGCGCAATCTCATGTCTCGCCGGCAAATCATGAACACTGTCTATAACCGCTTCCATTTTGTCGGAACTTACGGCGCGTTTGGCGGTATCACCCGCGAGCGTTACGAGATCGTGGTCGAGGGTACCGACGAAAGCGTGATTACCGGCTCAACGAAATGGCGCGAGTACGAGTTCAAAGGGAAGCCTGGAGATCCCTCGCGCCTGCCGCCGCAGATCGCTCCTTATCATCTCCGCCTCGACTGGTTGATGTGGTTTGCCGCGATGGGCTCATATCATCGCCATCCGTGGTTCATTCATTTCGTCGCCAAGTTGCTTGATGGAGACAGAGCCGCGCTAAAGCTCATCAAGAAAAATCCCTTTCCCGACTCGCCGCCGCGCTACGTGCGTGCGCTTTTGTACGAGTACCGCTTTTCATCCCCGGAAGTCCGGAAGAAGACTGGACTTTGGTGGGTAAGGGAATCGGTCGGCTCGTACTTTCCTGCGGTCTCGCTGCAGAGTCCGGGGCTACGCGCGATGCTGCAGCAGATGGGGTGGGAGTGAGAAGAAGCTACTAGCTACCAGCTACCAGCTACCAG
>CAYNPS010000026.1:0-12371 GCA_964399125.1 uncultured Terriglobales bacterium | reverse complement strand
AGCTACCAGCTACCAGCTACCAGTTAAAAACAAAACCCAACCAGATGACTGGCGGTGATTTCGACACTCTCGGTAAAAAGCAAAATCAACGTCAAAACGCGACGTGCATTGTGCGGATGCTTCGCCGAAAGCTCATTGCCCGAAAACGCACACTTGTTTTCCGAAGCCACGCGTGAAGCGTCAGCTCGAATCGGGTTGCTTTTGGTTTTAGCTGGAAGCTGGTAGCTGTCGGCTGGCAGCTGCTTCGCAAAATCAACATCAAAACACGACGCGGATTGCGCGGATGCTTCGCCCGCGGATTACGCGGATGTTCTTGAACGCCTTCAGCGACCCGCAGGCGGAGTCGGTGATTTCATTTTGGAACTCGTATCCGCTTGATCATGCGTCGGTTCATAGCATCAGGTGTTCAGGTGTTTTGACTGAAAGCCGTTTGCCCGAAAACTCATACTTGCTTTCCGAATCCACCCGCAAAGCGTCAGCGTGAATCAAGCTGTCTTTGGTCTTAGCTGGAAGCTGGTGGCTGGCGGCTCGTCTTCTCATTGTGAGCACCTGAATTCCAACCTTTGCCATTTCGGGAAACACGGTCCTTCCAAACAGCGAAACGCCCTTAGAAATCCAGAGGGAACTCTGGTGCGTTGCACATTGGCACGCGATTTGCTTCTGCTCAGGACAAGTATTCAGGAGTAAGCAGTAGCTTCGCGGAGCCGTTCGCGGCAGGACGCAATGCAGATGATCTGGCGTAACCGCGTCACTTCATCGTCGCGTCACTTCCCGAAGTGCGTTGCAGCCTTCGCGACCGGTCTGCGGAGCTACTGCTGGTAACAAAACTATGACGATTGGTCCCACTTCGTTCCTGGGGAGTCGCACCGCTTACGGCTCTCAAACTATAACCAGAGATGTGTCCGAAACGACGTCTCTCAGCCCAGCCCCACGGTTCACTGTTTCCCCCGCTCACGGCGCAAGAGCACACAGCATGACTCGCAAACGCAGAACTGTCCTTTGGCTTTACAACGAAGACTACGAATACCTGAGTTCAGTCGCAGAGCACGACATGGACTCGAAGAATGTCTCCATGCACCGGCTGGTGAAAGCGCTACGCAATGCCGGCGTGAAGAGCTTTCTCAAACTGGACGAGACGTTGAAGCGTTTGCCTCCGCCGGGGAAGTGACAAGCGGCTGCTGGCCACTGGCTTCCGGCTCCTGCCTAACACCAAAAGCAACACCAACACACGACACGGATTCCACGGATGCTTCGCGCACGGATTACACGGCGGATTGAACACGGAGGCCACGGAGGACACAGAGGGGGAAAAATAAAGATGAGGAAGCCTCTTGCGTCCTGGATTTAGCAATGAAAGAGGAGCGGTTCGCGTGCCGCGCAGAACACAATTGTTTCCTCTGTGTCCTCCGTGCCCTCCGTGTTCAGAACTGCAACAGCCCCAAGCATCCGCGGAATCCGTGTGCGAAGCATCCGTGTAATCCGTGTCGTGTTTTGGTTTTGGTGTTGCCTTTATGGTTTGGCCGAGCGCCGAGTGCCGAGTGCCGCTCCTCACTCGTCCCGCAATGTCTTCACCGGTTCGACACGTGTGGCTCGGTATGCGGGAACGATGCTGGCCAGCAATCCTACGCAGAGGAGCCCGACGGAGACGCTGATAAACGTAAGTAGATCCGTGGACTTCACGCCGTAGATCATGCTCGACAGCAGGCGTCCGAGAGCAAGTGCGCCGATGATGCCTATGGCGAGTCCGAGCATTGTCGGCTTCATGCCTTCGAGGACGACGAGTTGCAGCACGTCTTTGATTTGCGCGCCGAGAGCCATGCGGATTCCGATCTCGCGCACGCGGCGGCGAACGCTGTAGGCGAGCACGCTGTAGATGCCGATAGCGGCGAGGAACAGGGCGAGTCCGGCAAAGATGCCCAGCAGCAGAGTGCTGAAGCGCTGCTTCGAGAGGGAGTTGCCGACGACTTCGTCGAGGGTGCTGGTGCCCAGAACCGGCAACTCTGGATTCAATTGATGAATCACAGCCGTGATCGCAGGCGCCAGGCCAGCCGCGTTGGAGGAAGCGCGCACGACGATCCAAATTGGGAATGAGCGAAAGGGTTGGTCGGGAGGCTGTTCAAGTTGCGCAAAAGGTACATAGAGCATCGCACGTGGCGCGCCGTTGAGACCGTTGTCTTTTACGTCGCCGACAATGCCAACGACTTCGCGGTTCCGATTGGGGAAGAAGAACATGGTCAGGTGTTTGCCGATCGGATCTTCGTTGGGCCACAGGCGCTTGGCCATGGCTACGCTGATGACCACGGCGCCGGGAGCAGACGCGACATCCTGCTCGCCCAATTCGCGTCCGCGAATCAGCGGGATATGCATTGTTTTGAAGTACCCCGGCATGATCCCGCGCACCGATACCTCAGGCTGGTCGGCCATCTGCTGTACGGGCCGGCCTTCGAGTTGTACGGGCTGATTTGATCCATTACCGCCAAGCGGCAGATCGTCGATACTTCCCGCCGCCTGCACACCGGGCAGGCTGCGCACGCGGGTGAGAACTTCGTTATAAAAGGCTACTTCTTGAGCTGGCGTTTGGAATGTTTGTCGTGCGATCGAGGGCATGACTGCGATCACGTTATGCGGATCGAATCCGGGATCGACGCGGTGCAGCATCCACAAGCTGCGGATCATCAGGCCGGCGCCGATCAGCAGCATGAGCGAGAGCGCCACTTCGGAGACGACCAGCACTCCACGCGTACGACTGCCGGCGACGTCGGAACTGGCGCGCGTGCCCTGCTTGAGCGCGTCGTTCACATTGGTCTTGCTCATACGAAATGCGGGAAGCAGTCCGGCCAGGATTCCTGCGGCGATTGACACGCCGAAAGCAAATACCAAAACGGGAATACTCAACGAAATTTCCGACGCGCGCGGCAACTGAGCAGCCGCTGCAGAAACGATGAACCTGATGCTGGCATAGGCAACCCCGATTCCGAGCACGCCTCCCAGAAGTGACAGGAGCACGGTTTCTGAGATGATCTGCCGAAGGACTCGAGCGCGACTCGCGCCTAGCGCCGTGCGTATGGCAACCTCCCGCTGGCGCGAGATCGTACGGGCAAGAACCAAATTTGCGACGTTGGCACAAGCAATGAGCAATACAAATGCAACTGCGCCAAAGAGCACGAGCAGAGCAGTACGAACGTCGCTTACAAGGTCGTCGTTCATCGGAACAACCAGAGCGCCCCAGCCCTTATCATCGGCGGGATATTGCTGCTCGAGTCGGCGCGAGATCGTGTCCATCTCAGCTTGCGCCTGCTGGACGGTGACGCCCGGCCGCAGTCTTCCGATTACCAGGAAATTGTGGTTACCGCGCACGGCTCGCTGCTGAGGTGTCAAGGCGAGCGGAGTCCAGAACCGAGGAGCGTCTTCGGGATTGTCGATTGGATATTCGTACTTGGCTGGCATCACCCCAACCACTTTGTAAGCCGTATCGTCGAGAGTGATGTCTTTGCCCACGATTCCCGGATCGGAATTGAACTGACTGCGCCAGAAGTTCTCGCTGAGAACTACGACGTAGTTGTGTCCGGGCTGATCGTCGTCTGGATTGAATGTTCGGCCGAGAATCGGCTGTGCCTGCAGAACAGAGAAGAAGTTGTAGGAGACGCGGCGCGCAACCACCGAGCGTGGTTCTCCAGCTCCTGTCAGGTTGAAGGTCCCGCCTCCAACTAGCGACACGCCTTGAAATACGTCGTTCTGCGCCTGCCAATCGAGAAAGTTCGCGGGCGAGACCGAGAAGCGCGTCATGCCAGGAAAGCTCGCTTGCGGAGGCGTGTGCCAGACATGTACGAGCTGCTCTGGTTGGGGAAACGACAGCGGCTTGAGCAGCACGGTATCAACCACACTGAAAATCGCTGTGTTCGCGCCAATGCCGAGCGCTAGAACCAGAATGGCGGCAAAAGCAAATCCCGGGCTCTTGCGAATCAAACGTCCTGCGAAGCGAAGGTCCTGAAGAAGGTTCGACATGTGAGCTCTCAGAGGGGTTAGACGAAGGCGGGTCGGCGGCTGTTAGCAATACAACCGCCGCCGAACCGGGTTCCCGACATGATCATTGCGAAGACGACGAACTACGAATTGATTTGAACAACTCTCAAAGGCTCGAACGGGTTTCACGCAGCGGACTGCTCGTACCAATTAAGGACACGTAGTGCGCGGAGTGTGTTCCACCGGCTGGGCTGACTGTCGCCGTCCTCCAGTGCAAAGTGGACCTTGCCGGGATGTGTGTTTTCCAGCAGCCAAGTGCTGTCCGGCTGCTGCTTAGATCGGACCAAATCGATTGCTTCGTCCATGCGTGAGTCCGGCGCATCTCCAACCGAGCGGAAGTATTCGAGGGCGCGCAGCACGTCGTAGTGCCAGCGGGTTGGAAAGGAGAATTGCAGCCAGGCTGGATTGATGACTTCGGCAGTGGTTTTGCGTCGAAACAGCTTTCGCTCGAGGAGGTACTCCTCGCCCCGTCGCCGAGCGGTAATGGATTCGGGAGTGCCGCCGGTTGCGCGCTCATGGGCCAACAACCCTTCCAGTACGTTGATCGTGGTATCGAATGAGGAGCGCACAGAGCCATTCTCCGCCTCGCAGTTCCACCCGCCATCGTCGAGCTGCTCGCTAAGGAGGCGCGAGACAATGCCGTTCACATCTTGATCGAAATAGATGCCCAGTGCGACGGTCCTGCCATTGATGCACGGCTCGACCTCACCGTCGAAGAAGGGCTGCCCCGCGTGCTCCCAACGACAGTTCTCTCTCACGAGCGCCACCGCCCGTCGCACGGGTTCAGCGGAAGGATCAATGCCGAAAGCACAGAGTAGTTCGAGCGTGGGCAGTGTGGCGGTCCAGGGTTGGCCTTGATTCTCGGCGCGCCAGTTGAAGCTCCGGGCTGGAAAACACGCGCCTCCTGCCCACTGGCCATCTTCATCCTGCAACGCCAGCAGTCTGGCGCCCCAGCCTTCGGTGGCGACGCGCGCTCGCTCCGCCGCGATCGCCTCAGCAGGTGCATGGATGAGGTCGCGCAATACCTGCCAGCGAATGGCGGGATCGGAATCGAGCAACCAGTCCAGCACGGTGGATTCCACTGCCGTTTCCTTATTTGGAATCATCTTTCCCACGGTTATAGCAGAATTGCATTTCTGGATAGGAGTATCAGTACTCAGCAGGCGTGCGGTGGAGACGAGCGCAGCAGGCGAACGCTAACTGCTGATAACTGATGCTATTCAGCGAACATGCAATCGCCATAGGAGAAGAACCGATATCTCTCCTCGACGGCGTGCCGATAGGCTTCCAACACGCGCTCGCGTCCAGCGAATGCGGAGACCAACATGATGAGGGAAGAGCGTGGGAGGTGAAAATTCGTGAGCAGCGCGCCAACTACTTGGAAGCGAAACCCGGGATAGATGAAGATGCTCGTCTCCGCTTCGCCGCTGTGAATCTTTCCCGATCCGAGAGCGGCATGCTCCAGAGTCCGAACCACCGTCGTTCCGACTGCGACGACTCTGCGTTTCTCCTCCAACGCACGATTGATCGCGTTCGCGGTCTCCGAGCTAATGCTGTAGCTCTCGAAGTGCAGTTTGTTCGCTTCAACGCGCTCCTCGCGCAGAGGCTGAAATGTTCCTAATCCGACATGAAGTGTGACTTCTACGATCTCGACTCCGCGATCGCGAACCTCGTCGAGGATCTGTGGCGTGAAATGAAGGCCGGCAGTAGGCGCTGCGGCAGATCCGCGATTGCGCGCGAACACAGTTTGATAGCGCTCGCGATCAGCGGGCCGATCGTCTCGCCCAATGTAAGGTGGAAGAGGAACGTGACCCATCTTTTCAATGCGGGCAAAAAAATCCGGAGTTGACGGAAAACGCAAACGTCGTTCGCCGTATTCTCCGCGAGCGACGATTTCCGCCTGAAGCACCGGCTCACCGCGTTGATCCTGAAAAGTTAGGATTTCTCCGACACCCAGTTTGCGGCCAGGCCGCACCAGTGCCTCCCATTCTCCGTTTCCGATAGCACGGGTGAGCAGAACCTCCACTGTGCCTTTCAGGAATTCGCGCGAGGCAGGATTGCGCGGGCTTAAAGGTTGAGCGCGTTTGCCGGAGCGATGTCCGAAGAGTCGGGCAGGGAAGACTCGGCTGTTGTTCAGAACGAGCACATCGCCGGGATTCAGGTGAGCCGGAAAATTCTTGAAGTGATCGTCTCTTATCGCGCCGGTCTCGCCGCTGAGCACCAGCATGCGCGATGCAGAGCGATCAGCGAGAGGCTCTTGCGCGATGAGTTCTGGCGGAAGATGAAAGTCGAAGTCGGAGACGAGCACGGGTTATAGCTGACGTGGACCCGGCCGCCCTCGGCCGGGTGTGTCGTTGAGCTTCGGAATGTATTACCTTGCGAGGTCGCGCTTCTAAATCGCGAGATCGCAAAGTCCACACTGTCGCGAGGTCAACCCAACACCCGGCCGGGGGCGGCCGGCTCCACGTTGCAGCACTAGAGTATCGGAGAGCTACACCAGCTCCCTCACCCGATCCTCAACCATGTTCTCCCACGCGATCTTGCCGCGATTGGGCTCGCCGCGGACCAAGGACTGGGCAAACTTCGCAGCCTGTTCGGCTTTGACCTTTGCGGGCATCGGAGCTGCAAACGGATCGACGACGGCTTCGATCAGGACTGGTCCATCGACCTTAAGCGCCTCATCGAGAGTTGATCCGCAGCGTTTCGGATCCTCGATGGTATAACCGGTTCCGCCACAGGCGCGAGCAAAAGCCGCGAAATCGATGGGATGTAAATCGACTCCATACTCCGGATTACCGAGAAAGACCATCTGTTCCCATTTGATCTGCCCCAGCACGTTGTTTTTGATGACGACTACCCGGATGGGAAGCTCATATTTCACGGCGGTCACGAAATCTGCCATCAGCATCGAGAACCCACCATCGCCAACAAAAGCGAAGACGGGCCGATCAGGATGCGCTGCTGCTGCCGCAATTGCGTATGGCAATCCGCAAGCCATCGTTGCAAGATTCCCAGAACAGGAATGCATCTGTCCGCGCTTGGCCGGGATGTGCCGTGCCCACCATGTCGTGATCGTTCCGCTGTCAGAGGCGACAATGGCATTGGACGGAAGACGCTTGCCGAGTTCGTGCGCGATCACCTGCGGACGCATCGGCTTGTCCTTGATCGTGCCGCGCTCCTCCATCATCTTGTTCCATTCCTTCATCCCCTTTTGGGCTTTCTGGAGGAAGCTGCGGTCGGATTTGCGCTTCAGCAGTTTGTTCAATTCGGCAAGTGAATTCGCGCTATCGCCGACTAGCCCAACTTCGACGGGATAGCGCAGCCCAATTCGTTTGGGATCCAGATCGATCTGGATAGCCTTGACCTCTCCCGGTTTGGGATAGAACTCGATATACGGAAAAGACGTTCCGACCATCAGCAACGTGTCACAGTTCTCGAGCGCTTCTTGGGATGGCCTTGTGCCAAGGAGACCGATGCCACCTGTCGTGTAGGGACTGTCGTCAGGCACGCACGCTTTGCCCAGCAGCGGCTTGATGATCGGCGCGGCGAGGAGCTCAGCGGCCTCTTCGAGTTCGTCGGTCGCGTGCAGCGCGCCTTGTCCAGCCATGATGGCCACGCGCTTCCCTTTATTCAGAATCTGGGCTGCCTGCCGCAGATCGGCCTCATTCGGCAGACGTGCACTGCGCGAGAAGATGTCCGTCGAGTGATGCTTTACGTTGCGCTTTGAGCGCTCGTCGGAGGTGATGTCCTGAACGTCACTCGGAATCGTAATGTGTGCGACGCCGCGATATGCGAGCGCTGTCCGCACTGCGAGGTCGACAGTATTTACCACATGCGCCGGACCCATGATGCGGTTGTTATAGACCGCCACGTCCATGAAGAGCTTGTCGAGCTCGACGTCCTGCTGTGTGTGTGTGTTGATCAGGTCGTGATATGCGAGTCCCGTGATCGCAAGCACAGGTTGCGTATCGAGCTTGGCGTCATACAAGCCGTTCAGTAAGTGAATTCCGCCAGGCCCCGACGTGGCAAGACACACGCCCAATCTGCCGGTGAACTTGGCGTAGCCGCAGGCCATGAATGCAGCCGACTCTTCATGCCGCACCTGAATGAAGCGGATATGCTCCTGGCGCTGACGCAGAGCTTCCATGATGCCGTTGATGCCGTCGCCAGGAAGCCCGAAGATCGTGTCCACACCCCACTCGATCAGCCGATCGATCAGAATCTCTGCTGCCGTCTTTGCCATGAACGCCTCCTGATGTGTGTGATGCGAGGCGTGGTTTCTGTGTGGTCGCGTTAGACCGCGAGAGACAGACCCCGGGGTACGCGTCCCGAAATGGCAGCATCTTACGTATGTGGCGCTTGCAAAGCGCAGGAGCGCGTCGTGACGCAACTCATCATCCGCTTCATTGTCGGCGGCCTTTTCGTTTCAGCATTCGCCGTGATCGGCTCCATGCTGAAGCCGAAGAGCTTTGCCGGGCTGTTCGGAGCTGCTCCTTCGGTGGCGCTCGCGACCCTGGCGCTCACGATTTCCAAACACGGGAAGACGTACGCCGCTATGGAAGCCCGATCGATGACCGCCGGAGCTGCTGCTCTGCTTATCTACTGCTTTGTCGTGCTGCTTCTGCTGAAGCGCACTGGCATGCGCACAATTGCGGCCACCAGCTCGGCGCTCGGAGTGTGGCTGGCAGTCTCATTTGCGCTGTGGTGGGGATTCTTCAAGTGAACAAGCTCGGAATCAAGTTTCATCTAGACGCTCTCAAAACAACGTCGTGGTGGGAGCACGCGATTCGCTTTGTTTTCGGAGGAGCCATCACCGTGATTGCCGGTTTACTCGCGAAGAAGTTTGGTGCGGCATTCGGAGGGCTGTTCCTGGCGTTTCCCGCGATATTCCCCGCCAGCGCAACCATGCTCGATCGTCATGAGCGGATGGAGAAGCAGGAGAAAGGTGTGAACCCTGGAAATCGCGGACGCGATGCTGCAGCTCTGGACGCGCGCGGCGCGATGATGGGCAGTTTAGCTTTGATGATTTTCTCGGTATTTGTCTGGCTGCTGCTGCCGGGTACCTCAGCCTGGATGCTCGTCGGAGCCGGTGGCCTGTGGCTGGTGGCCGCGGCTGTGTTCTGGGCGATCCGCAAATATCGCCGCCGCATCTTTGGAATCTTCATGCCGGCAAAGCAGGCCAAGTCTTCGGCGCTGCTGTAGCCTGCATTGGTGCGGAGAGCGGCTGAATGTCTAGCGCTTGCCTCCCTGCACCGCATTCAGACACTTTGCGTACAAATCCAGCAATTGGGTCGCGTGATCCTCGGGCTTTGTCGGATTAGCTCCAGTGAATCCCGGCGTGCCCGCAGTACGGCCATACTGCGTAGTGGAGGCGATAAACTTCATCATGTCCAGCGCGATGTCTTCGTTGCGGCGTGCACCAATGACTGCAGGCATTCCTTCCATGAATCATTTCTCCTCAAGAAAGACGTAGCAAATTCGATGCTACCACGCAGAAAACTTCATTCTGAGTCTCGACCGTCGCACGATTTTCCTAAATACTGAGAGTGAATCCTCGAAGAAGCGAATCCAGAAAAAATGCGCAGAGCTCTGCTCATCTACAACCTGTTCTCCGGATTCCGTCGGCATCGGCGCCAGGAGCAAATCGACGCTGCAGTGCAGGAACTTCGTCGCGCAGGCGTTGACGCCGAGAGCGTTGCTTCGCTCGGTCCGGCGCAGGCCGGGACGCAGGCGCAGGAGGCCATCGCTTCAGGCTACGACACAATTTTTGCTTGCGGCGGCGACGGAACTGTTCACGATGTGCTGCAGGGAATGGTTGGACAGGAAGCAGCGTTGGGCCTGCTTCCCCTCGGTACTGCAAATGCGCTGGCTGCGGACCTAAAGATTCCGCGCGATCCCGTACTCGCGATCCGGCAACAGCTTAAGTACCGCCCGCGAACGATCGCCGCAGGACTGATTGAGCACTGCCGCGACTCGAACCCCAAACTGAAGCGCTACTTTACTGTAATGGCGGGAGTTGGCCCGGATGCATTGCTCGTCTACACGCTCTCGGCTGAAGCCAAAGCAAGGTGGGGAGTGGCTGCTTACGTTGGCAACGCCTTTTGGGAGTACCTCCGCTACCGCCATGCGCCTTTTTCAGTGACCATAACGGACTCTTCTGGACGCACCGAAGCGCTCGAATCGGCGCAGATCATGGCTGTCCGCATTCACAACTTCGGCGGTCCGCTGAAGAAGTTCGCGCGAGGCGCAGATTTGAGCCGAAACGATCTGCGGGTCATTGTGTTTCGCGGGGGAGTACGGCTTTCTTATCCCGCATATTTGCTCTCTGCGCTATTCGGTTTGCAGATCAGGATTCCTGGCGTAGAGCTGCTCGATGCCGGGGAGATCGTATGTCGGCCACTTCCCGGTAGTGAAGACTGCAGTGTTCACTGCGAGGCCGACGGCGAGTGTCTTTGGCAGTTGCCGGTGCGCTTGTCGATCGTACCGAACGCCTTTCGCCTCCTGATGCCTTAAGCGCATCTGCTCTGAAATCTAAGACTTAATCCTGTTTCGGCGCGGCCCACTAACGCATTTACCTGCGCACTTTTTGCCGCAGAAACTATTTGACATTCCAAGGTTGTATATTTATACATGTAGATGCATATTCATGCATCATGTCCAAGCTGACGAGGCAGCAATTGATATTGCAGCTTATTGAAAACGGGAACGTAGCGAGCCAGGAGGACCTCCGGCGCGCGCTCGTACGCCATGGGCAAAAGGTCACCCAGGCGACGCTCTCCCGTGACATCCATGAGCTTGGAATCGTGAAGACCGCGAACGGCTATGCCCGCGCGAATGATGTCAACGCAGAAGCGGCGTTGCCTGCAGCCGAGCGACTGGTTCGCGAGTTCGTCCTCAGTGTGCGTGAGGCGCAGAATCAGCTCGTGATCAAGACCAGCGTTGGCAGCGCGCAGCCCGTGGCTGCCGCGCTCGATGCCGAGGGTTGGGAAGAGATGCTGGGGACGATCGCGGGCGATGACACCATTCTGATTATTTGCGAGAACAGCCGAGACGCCGAGCGCGTCGCCGGTCGCATACGGGAGATGCTTGCTTAATGGGACAGCAACTCCAAACCGCGGTCGTTGGCGCGACCGGATACGCCGGATTTGAACTCGCGCGCCTGCTCGGCAAGCATCCTCGACTCGCCAAGCCTCTGCTCTTCACGCGGGAGTCAGGTCATGCTTCCGATCTGACCGAATACTATCCGCACGTTCTCGGCAATGGACAACTGCGAGTACATCCGTTCGACTGGCAGAAGCTGAACGACGGCGGCGTCGATGTCCTCTTTCTCGCCACGCCTCACGAGACCTCGCGCGAGTGGGCGCCGGAAGCCTTAAAGCGGGGCATTCGGGTCATTGACCTGAGTGGCGCATGGCGGCTGAAACGAGAAGAGCATCGCGCGATTTACGGCTTTCACGATGCGAACCCCGCAGTCGCGCACCAGGTCAGCGATGCCGCTGTGTATGGCTTGCCGGAGCTGCGATCCAAACAGATTTCAGGATCGAAGCTGGTTGCCAATCCAGGCTGCTACGCCACCTCGATCATCGTCCCTCTAGCGCCGCTGGTTTCAGCAAAAGCCATCGATCGGAAAGCTGGCATCATTTGTGACTCGAAGTCTGGCGTTTCCGGAGCAGGCAAGCAGCCTACGACAACTACGCACTTCGTTGAAGTCGCCGACAATCTCTCCGCATATGGCGTGTTTACGCACAGGCATCTTGGAGAAATTCTCGAACAGCTCGATCTGCAGGATGACGAGCTGACGTTCACTCCGCATCTGCTGCCGATTCCGAGAGGGATTCTCTCGACGATCTATGTTCGCTTCGAGCGGGCAATGACGCCTGCAGAAGTCGAGTCAATCTACAGCAAGTTCTACGCGAACCGTCCGTGGGTGCGGCTCTTCGGCACGAAGCTGCCGCAGATTCGGTACTCGCTGCACACCAATTTCTGCGACGTGGGTTTCAATCTCAGCGCCGACGGCAAGCGCGCAGTGATCGTTTCGTGCCTCGACAACCTGATGAAAGGCGCTGCCGGCCAGGCGGTGCAGAACCTGAACGTAATGTGCGGATTTGAAGAGCGGGAGGGCCTGAATTGAGAGTCGTCGTAAAAATCGGAGGCGCTGCGCTCGATAACCGTGAACTCGTGAAGAAATGCGCGCGGGCCATCGTCGATCTCGCCGATGGCAATCATCATCAGGTTGCTGTTGTACACGGCGGAGGTACGGAGCTTACACGGACCCTGCATCAGCTCGGCAAAGAGAGCAGTTTTGTGAATGGGCTGCGCGTGACCGACTCGGAGACTCGCGACGTTGC
>CAYNPS010000025.1:32984-40705 GCA_964399125.1 uncultured Terriglobales bacterium | reverse complement strand
ACCCGCGGCCTCTGCCGTGACAGGGCAGCGTTCTAACCAACTGAACTACGTCCCCAGCTTGCGTAGGGGTAGAGGGCCCCTCGGCTAGAAGTCGCGCGTAGGATCTCGCGACCGGAGCATCTGTCCATGCTCCTCAGCAATTGTAGCAAACTCCGTTGTTCCGGAACTGATAGTGCCGCTTGCCCCGAGAGTTAGTTGTGATTTCCTGTTCTGAACGAAATTTCTTCGTTCTTCATAACAGGTCTCTCTGCAGTTGACGCCATCTCATTCTGATAACGTTAAGACAGCTCAATTTCCAGAATGCCGTTCCGACCTCTCGGTATCAAAACAGAAGACTGTCCGCCGGACGACGTGCATTGCGCTCACCTGGCTGGCTTGCGAGCAGTAGCTTCTCTTGAAGCGTTCAAGGGGATCCTTGCCATCATCGCCGGCATAGGGCTCTTTACTCTTCTTCATAAAGACTTGGGAGATGTTGCAGAAAACATCGTTGAGGCTTTGCACCTCAATCCAGCACACCGCATTGCGCAGGCATTTATCAGCGCGGCTGATCGTGTGAGCGACACTCGCATTGTCACTTTTGCTTGTATCGCATTCGGGTACGCAGCGATCCGCTTCGTCGAAGCCTATGGGTTGTGGCACGCACGCGCCTGGGCGGAGTGGTTCGCGATCATCTCAGGCGGGGCTTATCTTCCTTGGGAAGTGATCGAAGTGTTAAAGCATCCGCACCATGTCATTCGCTGGGCGGTGCTGGTGATCAACATCATTGTCGTGCTCTACATGATTTATGTGCGATGGGACAGCTTGAAACAAGGGAACAGGTTACAGGTGACAGGGAACAGGAAAGAGCACGGTGCTGTTGGATGAGCCGTCGTTCCACTGTTCCCTGAACATTTAAGGCACCGATGTATTCCGATCAACTCGCAGACGCAATCCGCACTCCGCAGGCAAGTTGACCTGCTTGCCATTTGTCGCTAAAACGTAGCCTCCCCCGGCTAGATTGCCCACAGCGAGCCCTTTCAGCGGCGGACCGAAAGCTCCCATCACTCCGGCATTGGACCCAATGCCTGGAGTTGGTCTGTTCTCGCCACGTACGGTCGGTTTCATGTTGTGGACTGAGATGAGCGTCGCCTCAATGGGAACATCGGCTCCATTCGGCAGTTGAATATCAGTGAAGCGCAGGTTGAGGTGTCCCATATCTTTGATCGCGTCGGCCAGGCGCTCGTTGTCGGAGTCGCTTACCTGTCCATTGAGCTTCGAGCCCTCGGGGATGATCACGTTTCCAATCGCGCCGCGGACCGGAGCACTTACCGTGGCGGTGAAACGGTCTCCAACTCTGGAAGTTTTGGTTGAGAGCGGAGTGTCGAGAATCGCACGAATTTCTGTACCCTCCTTCAGGATCTGAGGTTGGGAGCTTTCGCTCGACTGTTGCGTCGGAATTGAATCCGATTGCGGCTTGGCTGAAGGCGTCGGAGCGGGTGCTTTCGTATCTGGCGGCATTTCTTTCTGCGGCTGTTCCGGCGCTTGCGACGCAGCAGCAGGAGGAGTGGGCGTCGTTGCCGTCGTTTGATTTGGGGCAGTTTGCGAAGGAGTTTGTGATAGGCAGAAGCTTGAAAAAAGCAGTGTTGCGGCGAAGCTCCAGAGAGCGCGACGTAGGGACATCAGGTTAGGCCTCAGCAACTTAGAACGGAATTGCTGAAGCACAGGTTGGCTTACTCAGGCGCCGCCAGTTATCGGATGAGAATGGATGTTTGCTGAACCGCCGGCAGCAAGCGTACCGCCCCCCGATTGGCGTAATCGAGCACGTTGCCCGGTTTCACTCCCAGCCAAATCGTCACGATGGCCGTAACGACGAGAGCGGTTGTGAGTCCCGGAGCGGCTTTGAGACGTAGTGCCTCTTCGCCCACCTGCGGTTCATACATGTACATGACGACCACTAAACGTAGGTAGTAGTAGGCTGCGACTGCGCTGTTGACCAAACCAATGATGGTAAGCCAGATGAGATCGCTTTTGAGAGCTGCATTAAAAACGTAGAACTTCGCAAAGAATCCGCCGGTTGCAGGAATCCCAATAAGGGAAAGAAGGAACACTGTTAACGTGATCGCGAGAACCGGCGAGCGCTTTCCCAATCCGGCATAGTCTTCGAGATTAACGTATCGCTCGCCAGCACGCGCGAAGTGTGAAACGACCGCGAATGCGCCGACGTTCATCGCCGCGTAAGAAGCCGCGTAGAAGATTGCAGCGGTGATTCCGGTATCGCGTGCATTGGGAGCGATTACAGCGGCGAAGGCGACCAGTAAATATCCAGCGTGAGCAATCGACGAATACGCCAACATGCGCTTCACGTTCGTCTGCAATAGTGCGCCGAGATTGCCGAGAGTCATCGAGAGCGCGGCGGAAATCCAGACAAGCCAGAACCAGGCGTTGCCGGTCCCGATGGCAGCTCCGAAAAGAATGCGGAGCAGCACGGCAAATGCGGCAGCTTTGGGCCCGGTGGACATCAGTGCCACAACGGGAGCAGGAGCGCCCTCATATACGTCGGGAGTCCAGATGTGGAACGGGGCTGAAGCGACTTTGAATCCGATGCCGACAAACATCAGCGCAACGGCCACGTACGCCAAACCGTGGCTCACCGTTACGTTTACACCCGGCATCATCGAAACTCCGGACGACTGCAATGCAGAAGCGATGGTGTAGATGCTTGTCGATCCCGTCGCGCCGAACATTAATGCGACTCCGTATAGAAAGAAAGCCGTCGCGAACGATCCCAGCAGGAAGTACTTGATCGATGATTCGGTGCTCGTCGCGTAGCGGCGGCGAAATCCAGCCAGGACGTAAGTCGCGATCGAAGAAATTTCCAGTGCGATAAAGATCAGCACCAGCTCAACTGCCGACGACATCAGCACCATGCCGACAGTTCCAAAAAGAATCAGGGCATAGTACTCGCCGCCGCGAATCTGCTGCGTTTCGAGATATTCAAACGACGCGAGAATCACGATGGCCGAGATCGCGCAGATCAGCACATGAAAGAAGATGCTGAATTCATCGACGCGAATCATCCCGAACCATCCCAATCCGGGATAGTTCGCCTGGTAGAGCGATGCGGCGATCGCGACGAGCGTGCCGATAAAGGAAAAGATGCCGAGGGCTTTGCGGCTGGAGCGCTCCGGCAGGAGCGGCTCGACGAACATGACAACAATGCCCCAGACGCTCAATACGAGCTCGGGAAGAATGCGGACGTAACTCAGATCAGGATTGGGCGTCATTTATCTGCCTTGCTCACCGGGAGCAGGTGCGCGAGTAATGTCGAGTGCTGAGCGGCGGAGGCTGCGCTCACCGAAGTCGGCCGCAGCGACTGCTGGACCGAGGGATCGATCATACGAATCCACAATGGCGAGGCGACTCCCATGATGATCGCTATGGCGACCATCGGAATCAGGCTGATACGTTCGCGTCCGTCGGCATCAGGCAGCGAAGCGTTGACCGGCTGCTTCACTTCGCCGTAGAACGTGCGCTGGTATAGCCAGAGCAAATAGCCCGCACTCCAGATCACGCCGGTCGTGCCGATGATTCCATACCATTTCCACGCACTGAAGGCGCCGCTCAGAATGAGGAACTCGCCGACGAATCCGTTCAGCAGCGGTAGTCCGACGGAAGAAAGTGTGATCATCAAAAACAATGTCGAGTACACCGGCATCGGCGTGGCCAGTCCACCGTATTCCTTGATCTCGTACGTGTGGCGGCGCTCGTAGAGCATACCCAGCAGCATGAACAGTGCGCCGGTGGAGATGCCGTGATTCAGCATTTGGTACACGGCACCATCGACGCCGATCTGCGTGAAAGTGAAAACGCCAAGCACGCAAAATCCAAGGTGGCTTACGGAGGAGTACGCTACCAGCTTCTTCATGTTCGGCTGCACGAGGGCGACTAACGCGCCGTACACGATCCCGATCAACGCCAGCGCATTGATCCAAGGCGCATGCTCATGCGCCTGAGCCGGGAAGAGCGATGCATTGAATCGCAATAGTCCATAAACGCCCATCTTCAGCAGCACGCCAGCCAGCAGTACGGAACCAGCAGTCGGAGCCTCGACGTGTGCATCCGGCAGCCATGTATGGAACGGGAACAGCGGAACTTTCACTGCAAAAGCAATGAAGAAGCCGAAGAACAGAAGTTCGGCCGCATGATTGAATCCCGGAATCGATCCGTTTTGGATGGCAGTCTGGATCGTCACGTAGTCGAAGCTGCCGGTCTGAACGTAAAACCAGATGATCGACGCGAGCATGAACACCGACGCGACCATCGTGTATAGGAAGAACTTTACGGCGGCATAGACTCGGCGCTCGTGCCCGTACATACCGATCATCAGCGCCATTGGAATCAGCGTTGCTTCCCAGAAGACGTAGAAGAGGAAGAGATCGAGCGCGGCGAAGACGCCGATCATCGCCGTCTCCAGGATCAGCATGATCACGAAGAATTCTTTCACCGCGCCATGAATCGACTTCCACGAAATCAGCACGCAGAACGGCGTCAGGAACGTCGTGAGCAGCACCAGCCACACCGAGATGCCGTCCACGCCAAGGTGATAGTGGATGTTGGGATGCGCGATCCACTGAGCATCGGTGACAAACTGGAATCCCGGCGCGCCGCTCGACCAATGCACCGGCAAATGCAGCGAGAAAATGAACGCAACGATGGAAACAATGAGAGCAGTCCATTTGATAACGCGATCGTTGCGCGGCAAGAGCGCGATCAGAATCGCTCCCGCGAACGGCACAAAGGTGATGAGGGTCAGAATCCAGGTGTTCATGCGCGCAGCCCCACCCAGATCATGAAGCCCACAACGCAAGCCGCGCCGAGTGCAACCCAGCCAGCGTAGGAGCGAATGCTCCCAGATTGCATTCGCCGCGTGATTCCCGAGAGTCCCTTGGACGTTGTACCTGCGCCGTTCACGATTGCGTCAATCACGCCAACATCGATGCCTCGCCACAGCACACTGCGCGAGCCGTTCACAATGGGGTTAATTAACGTGGCGTAATAAGCCTCATCCACCCAGTACTTGTTCCAGAGGGTTCGATATGCGCCACGCAGACTCGTAGCAACCCGATCTGGAAGCTCCGGCCGCCGATAGTAGAAGAACCAGGCGAGGAGCAGTCCAAGAACCGCTACGCCGACCGAGGCTCCCGCTAATCCAAGCTCGAGTCCTTTTTCCGATTCGGGATTCTCCGATTGCTGCGGCTCAGCGGGGAAATTCTCGGCTGAGCGTGCCGGCTCGGAACTCGTGTGAAATACCGGCGTGAGGAACTGGTCGAACTTATTGTGTCCGCCGAGCGATTCCGGAATTCCCACCCAACCCATCACGAAAGAGCCGATCGCAAGCACAACCAACGGGCCAAGCATGATCCACGGGCTCTCGTGAACGTGGCCGCTGTGTCCATTGTGTCCACCATGTCCACCACCATGCGCCGCTTGCACGCCAGAACGGTGGCCAACATCAGCAGGTGCCGAGGTCGGTGCATGCAATGCGCCGGTTGGCTCCTGGTGCTCGTTATGAACCGGCTGCCGCCGCTCTCCGAAGAAGGTCATGAACCACAGGCGGAACATGTAGAACGAAGTCATTCCCGCAGTGATCCATCCGATGAGCCAGAATATCCAGCTTCCGTGTGTTTTGTCAGAAAAAGCCTTCCACAGGATTTCGTCTTTGGAGAAGAAGCCGCTGAGCGGCGGGAATCCGGCGATCGCGAAAGTGGCGATCGTCATTGTCCAGAAGGTCCACGGAATCAGCTTGCGCAAGCCACCCATGTGTCGCATGTCCTGCTCCCCGCCGAGCGCGTGAATCACCGATCCGGCCGCGAGGAAGAGTAGCGCTTTGAAGAACGCGTGCGTCATCAGATGGAAGATTCCCGCCGAGAACGCAGCCACGCCGCAGGCCATGAACATGTATCCGAGCTGCGAGACCGTGGAATAGGCGAGCACGCGCTTAATGTCAGTCTGTACCAGCCCAATGCTGGCGGCGAAGATAGCTGTAAGCGCTCCGATAATAGCGACCACTCGCAGCGCAATCGGAGCGTGGAGGAAGAGAACGTTCGAGCGGGCGATCATGTAAATGCCCGCCGTGACCATCGTGGCCGCGTGGATCAGCGCCGAAACGGGAGTCGGACCTTCCATCGCATCCGGCAGCCATACGTAAAGCGGAATCTGCGCTGATTTTCCCGTGGCCCCAACCATCATCAGCAACGCGGTTGCAGTGAGGAATCCAACGCCAGCTTCAACCGGCAGCGGCGAGATCGCTTTGAAGACCTTGTCGTAATCGAGCGTGCCGAAATGCTGGATCAGCAGGAACATTCCCAAAAGGAAAGCAAAGTCACCAACGCGATTGGTGATGAACGCTTTTTTTCCCGCCTGCGCCGCCGAATCTTTGAGGAAGAAGAAACCAATCAGCAGATACGACGCGAGGCCCACGCCTTCCCATCCGACGAACATCAGCAGATAGCTGTTGGCCAGAACCAGCGTGAGCATGAAAAACATGAACAGATTCAGATACGAGAAGAAGCGGTAATAGCCGCCTTCTTCCGCCATGTACGCGACCGAGTAGACATGAATCAGGAAGCCGATGCCGGTAACGACCAGCAGCATCGTTACCGAAAGCTGATCGAGATAGAAGCCGTAATCGACGCGAAAGGTCTGCCCGATTTCGATCCAGGGAAAGAGCCGCTCGATGTGCGGAAGCTGCGCCTGCGGAATCGCGGAGAACTGCGTCACTACCCAGATGGCCCAGCCAAGCGCCGCGCCGGGAAAGATCAGCGCGACGGCGGCAACCAGGGTGCGCGGAAAGCGCTTCCCGAAGATGCCGTTAATGGCCGAGCCGATCAGCGGCAGAATCGGGATGAGCCACAGGTTCAAGTTGGGACTCGCGTTCATAGTTTGAGCAGGTTCACCTGATCCACGTTGAGAGTTTCACGCGTGCGGAAGACAGCGAGCACAATCGCCAGTCCTACAGCAGCTTCGGCCGCCGCGACCACCATCACGAAGAAGACGAAGACCTGTCCGCTCACCTGATGCCAGCGGCTGGCAAAAGCGATGAACGTGAGGTTCACGGCGTTCAGCATCAGTTCGATCGACATGAAGATCGTGATGATATTGCGCTTGATCAGAAATGACGCCACGCCGATGGCGAAAAGGATCGCGCCGAGAATCACGTACCAGGAGAGCGGAATCATTGGCGCTCCCTTCGGGCGAGGACAACCGCGCCCATGATGGCAATCAAAACCAGTACCGAAGTCACTTCGAAGGGTAGCAGGAACTCGCGGAAGAGCGCGATGCCGAGCTGCTGCGTGGGCACGTAGAAATCCCCGATGCTCACGCGTCCGAGCTGCGAACGAGCAGCCGAAACCGCCCAGCAGATCAGGATGAAGAACGCGATCAACCCCGGTACTCCCAGCGCGACCGCGACCTTGTTCCCGCGTGTCTTTTCTTCTTCTCCCGCATTCAGCAGCATGATGACGAAGACGAATAGAACCATCACTGCGCCGGCATAGACGATTACCTGCACAGCCGCGACGAATTCCGCGCCGAGCAGAAGGAACAGCAGGGCCAACGATCCCATTACGACAATCAGCGAGAGCGCGCTGTTCACGGGATGGCGCTGCAGCAGGAAATTAAGCGCCCCTGCCACACAAATCGCTGCGAAGATGAAGAATAAAATCGTGTGAAGCATTTCGTTT
>CAYNPS010000025.1:0-32884 GCA_964399125.1 uncultured Terriglobales bacterium | reverse complement strand
TGCCACACAAATCGCTGCGAAGATGAAGAATAAAATCGTGTGAAGCATTTCGTTTCAGGAACTGCTCGATAAGTAGTTTGAGGGAGGCACTCGGGTCAGCCGTTCCGCCCTGCATCTGTCATCCTGAGGCCCTCTTTTGGCCGAAGGATCTCCCGAAAATGGTAGCAATGAAATGCTCTTCCGAGGCTCTTCGGCCCAGAACGTAAGCTTCGGGTAGAGGAGCCACGCTAGTGCATTCAACTCTTCAACATCTCGGGAGATCCTTCGTCCGCCTGAGGCGGACTTCAGGATGACAGTTCCTATCGATCTCACTCAGCATGCGCACGCTGGCATTTGCACGAGCTGAGCGCATAAAACACTAAGACTTCAACGCCAAAACCAAACTGGTAACAACGATATTCGCAATTGCCAGCGGAAGTAAGAACTTCCAGCCAAACGACATCAATTGATCGTAGCGGAAACGCGGCAGCGTGCCGCGAATCCAGATATATAGAAAGATAAAGAAAAATATCTTTATAAAAAACCAGAAGAGCGGCGAAATCATCAGCCAGATTCCCGGCGCGGGAATGTTCAGGCCGTCGAACGGACTGTGCCAGCCACCAAAGAAGAGCAGTGTCGCCAGGCAGGCTACGGTGACCATGTTGCAGTATTCAGCCATGAAGAACATCGCGAACTTCATGGCGCTGTACTCAGTGTGGTAGCCGGCAACCAGCTCCGTCTCTGCCTCGGGGAGATCAAATGGAATACGGTTGGTCTCGGCATAGGCGGCCATTATGTAGATGAAGAAGGCGATGAACTGGAATCCACCGAAGAAATGCCAGTTCAGGATCGACCCTGCCTGCGAATCCACGATCTGTCGCAAGCTCAAACTTCCCGCCAGAATGAGTACTCCAACCAGCGACAAGCCAAGCGCCAATTCGTAGCTGATCAACTGGGCACTGGCGCGCAACGATCCCAGCAGGGAATACTTCGAGTTGGATGACCATCCGGAGAGCGCCACTCCATAAACGCCAATCGAAGTGATACCAAGGATGATCAGCAGACCGATGTTGATGTCCTGAATGCCGGCGCCGGTCCAGAATGCGGTTGTCTGCAATGGAACGTGATAGCCGTCGAGGTTCCATGCCGGGCCGAAGGGAATGATCGCGATTGAGATCAGCGACAGGATTAGCGCAATCATCGGCGCGGCGATGTACAGCGGCTTATAGACGCTGTCGGGAACCACGTCTTCTTTCAGGATGAACTTGATTCCGTCCGCCAGAGGCTGCAGCAGGCCAAACGGGCCAACGCGCGTGGGACCCCAACGGTTCTGCATGCGTGCGATCACCTTGCGCTCCATCAGTACGATGTAAGCGACAGCGGTGAGCAGCAGCCAGAGCAGAATCGCGAGCTTAATGACGGCGAAGATGATGTAGTGTGTCAGGTCCAATTGTGTTGTCCAAATGGTGGTGTCATTTCGAGCCGCCGATCTTGCGGCGAGAAATCCCTATTGCCTGATACTGTCTATAGGGATTCCTCTCTTCGCATCTCGCGAAATCAGCGAGATGCTTCGCTCGGAATGACAAAGCAAGACATCTAGTCCGCCGGAATCTCAGCTTCCGTCGGCGCTCGCCGGTTCTCGATCACCGAGTTCAGCGTGTTCGAATATCGTCCGAGCGTACCCGAGGTGAACAGCGAATCATTTGCCGGCACGACGCTCTCCGGCGATGCCGGCTGAGATACCGAACTGTGCTCGGGTGCGAGCGTGTGGGCATCGCCTCCGGCAAACAGGTTCAGCCGCGAGAAATTGTAGCCGGGCACGAGCCGCTGGATCTCGTCGAGCAGCGCTTCGGGATCAAACGGGCTGAGCTTTGGTTCCAGGTTGCGCGCGGCGAGCCACACTGCATGACGATCGGCTTCGCCCGATTGCGCGCCGCGGCTCTGTCCCATATCGGCACGCAGCCCTTTCCCGAAGGGGACTAGCTTGCGGACATCCGCCCCCATACGATCGGCGATACGGACGATCAACTCGAAATCTGTGCGTACACCGGCGAGATCTCCGGCTTTTTTCAGAAGCTGCAAATCGCCGTATGTATTCGTATAGCTTCCCGATTTCTCGTAAGCGTTCGCCGCTGGCAGCACCACTTCAGCTGTGGTCGCGGTTTCAGTGAGGAACATGTCCTGAACCACGACAAAGGTATTCTTCAGCGCGAAGGGATCGATGTTGTAACGCGCAACCGGATTTGAGCCGATCACGTAGAGCGCACCCAGCTTCCCAGATTTCGCGGCATCGAACATGCCCACGATATCGAGGCCGGGCTGCTGCGGCATTGCGGAACCATATTCCTGAGCAAAAGCTGCGCCGTTCGAGAGCGCTGTGTATCCGGGAAGCAGATCAGGATAAAGTCCCATATCGGCAGCGCCGCGCGAATTCGAGTAGTCACCCAGGCAGATAAACTTCGCGCCTTGCTTGGTGCCCCACTGCACGAGGCGAGCGATGTCGTCGCCGCGCAGTTCGGAACCGAAGATGACGATCAGTCCCTGCTCAGCGTTTACTTTGTCGCGAAAGTCGCGAAGGGCGTCGCGGCCCAGGCTGCCCGATTCGAGCTTGGCGGCGACTGCGTCTTCGCCAGACAGATAGCGCACCATCAAGCTCTCACCGCCGTCTTCGGGAACGCGAGCGTAGGCGCGAGCTTGTCGCCGCAGCTTAATCTCGTGCGAGTTGACGATGTAAATGCGGCCATTGTGAATGCGGAGATTCGTGCGCAGATTCCACGCCAGTAGGGGATGCTGCTCGGTGGGATCGTTGCCGATCAGGAGCACGGCAGGGGCAGTCATCGTCTCGCGCAGGCTGGCCGTGATGTTCTGCTTGCCGGCAACAGCCTTGGCAAACGCCGGATAATCTGCTGTGCGGTGATGGTCAATATTGTTCGTTCCCAGAACGGAACGAGCGAACTTTTGCAGCAGATAATTCTCTTCGTTTGTCGTGCGGTTCGATCCTATTACGCCGATCGCCTTGCCGCCTTGACTGTCGCGAATCTGCTTGAAGCGGCCGGCCACGTGATCGATGGCCTGCTCCCATGAGACGGGAACCAGCTTGCCGTCGCGGCGCACGAGAGGTTGCGTAATGCGATCGTCAGCATTGGCGAAATCGAAGGCGTAGCGGCCTTTGATGCAGAGGAAATCGCCGTTGATACCGCTCTTGTCGCGATTGTCACCGCGGACGATCTCCATTCCGCCTTTGGAACGGCGCACGCCGAGAGTTGTTTTGCAACCATCGCCGCAGTGCGTGCAGATGGTACCGACGTGAGTCATCTCCCACGGACGAGTCTTGTAGCGGTAAGCCCCCGAAGTGAGCGCGCCGACAGGGCAGATATCGATACACATGCCGCACTCTTCGCACTCGAGATGATCCTGTTTATTCGGAGCTATGAGCGAAGTGACGCCGCGATTTTGCACGCCCAGAGCCCACACATCCATCCCTTCGCCGCAGACGCGCACGCACCGATAGCAAAGAATGCAGCGCGGACGATCAAAGTAAACGACTGGTGACCACTGCTGCTCCTCTTTATGCCCCTTCGACTCCATGTACTGCGATTCCGCAGCGCCGTAGCGGAAGGTCATATCCTGCAATTCGCATTCGCCGCCGGCGTCGCACACCGGACAATCAAGCGGATGGTTCCCGAGAAGAATTTCAACTGTAGCTTTGCGCGCCTGTGCCACTTCGGGACTGTCGGTCGTCACGACCATGCCGTCGGTGATGGGCACGGTGCAAGCGGTCTGCAGCTTCGGCATCTTCTCGATGCGCACCAGACACATGCGGCAAGCACCCTGAACCGACAGACCGGGGTAGTAACAAAAGGCAGGGACCTCGATGCCCGCACTCTTGCAGGCTTCAATGAGCAGCGTCCCCGCAGGAGCGGTGACCTTCTTGCCGTCGACAGTGATGGTTACGTCAGGCATGAAATTGTGTAATTGAGCAATCGGGTAATTTCGTAATCTCAGGCTCAATTACCCGATTACGAAATTACACAATTGCGAAATTTTCTAAACCAGCGCCATTTCCCTCGAAGCCGCCGCCTCGAATGGACAGCTCTTTCCGTCCATGTGGTCTTCAAATTCATTGCGCCACTTTTTGATGATCGACATCGTGGGAAATGCTGCGGCATCCCCTAGCGCGCAGAACGTTCGGCCAGCCATGTTGTTTGCTAAATACAGCATCTGGTCGATGTCTTTCTTAGCTCCGCCGCCATCGTGCACGCGCATGAGCGTCTTCTTCAGCCAGTCGGTCCCCTCACGGCACGGGATGCACCAGCCGCAGCTTTCGTGCTGGTAGAACTGCATGATGCGTAGGGCGACTTTAACCATGCACGTCTGGTCGTCGATGGCGACTACGCCGCCGGAGCCCAGGAATTCGCCGCGTTTTGCGAACCAGTCGTAATCCATCGTGGCTGATTCGGCTTCTTCGCGCGTGAGCAGGAATGTGGACGAGCCGCCGGGCACAAGAGCCTTAAGCTTCCGACCATTCGGGATTCCGCCGCCTACTTCGTAGATCATCTTGTTGGCTGGATAGCCTAGCGGCAGTTCGTAGACACCCGGTTTATTGAAATGTCCAGTCAAGCACGTGAGCCGTGTGCCGCCGTTCTTTTCGTTTGGTCCGAATGCGACATACCATTTGCCGCCATTCAGAATGATGGGCGGAACAGTCGCGACGGTCTCCACATTATTAATGACCGTCGGGCCGCCGTAGAGACCTTTGATCGCAGGGAACGGTGGTTTCAGCCGCGGTAATCCACGCTTGCCTTCCAGGGATTCCATCAACGCAGATTCTTCGCCAACTTCATACGCGCCGGCGCCAGTATGCGTGAGGATGTTGAACTCGCGTCCGCTCCCGAAAATGTTGTTGCCGAGGAATCCTTTTTTATATGCGTCGGCGACGGCTCGTTCGAGAATCTCGAGAAGATAGCGATACTCGCCGCGCAGATAAATGAAGCCCAGTTTGGCTCCGACTGCCAGTCCCGCGATGATCACGCCTTCGATGATGGCGTGGGGATCGTATTCGACAATTAGCCGATCTTTGCAGGTCGCCGGTTCGCTCTCGTCGCCGTTCACCAGAATGTACTTCGGCGCTTCGGACTGTTTTGGAATGAACGACCACTTCATTCCGGTTGCGAAGCCCGCGCCTCCGCGTCCGCGCAATCCCGAAGCTTTTACTTCGTTGATGATGTCGTCAGGCTGCATCTCAAGTGCTTTTCGTGCAGCCTTATAGCCATCGAGCTGAATGTAACGGTCGATCTCCTGCGCGCCTTGGCCAAAGCGCTTGGAGATGACGCGCACCTCATCGGGATGCGAAACCAGCGGCGTTGGTGTGTAGAGTGTCTTCACTGTTTCGTCTTATTGCTGTACTGGTCGAGAATTGCGTCCATCTTCTGCGGCGTAACGTTCAGATGGAAGTCGTAATTCACCTGTACCGCAGGAGCCCAACTGCAGGCGCCGATGCACTCGACTTCTTCCAGTGAGAATGTACCGTCGCGCGTGACTTCCTTATGATCGACGCCCAGCTTCTCTCTGCAGTGATCGAAAACTTCCTCTGCTCCACGCAGCATGCAACTGATGTTGGTGCAAACCTGGACAACGTATTTGCCAGCAGGTTTTGTTCGAAGCAGCGAGTAGTAGCTAATAACGTTGCGAACTTCGAGCTCGGTCAGCTCAACTCTTCGAGCGATGTCGCTGATAACTTCGTCAGTCAAATACCCGACTTCGTCCTGTGCGTAAAGGAGAAGAGGAATGAGGGCAGAACGCTTCCACGGATATTGTGTAACGAGCTTCTGGAACCTTTGTTCCAATTCAGGAGAGAATTGCATTATCGATCGATCTCTCCAAGGACGATATCGATACTGCCGATGGCTGCGACCACGTCGGCCAGCAGCCTGCCGACACACAGTTTTTCTAAAGATTGGAGGTTCGCGAAGCACGCTGAGCGCATGTGTACGCGATACGGCTTCGCAGTTCCGTCGCTGCGGACGTAGTAGCCCATTTCTCCTCGGGGCGATTCCACTCCCTGATAAACCTCGCCAGCGGGAACCGTGAAGCCTTCGGTCACGATCTTGAAGTGATAGATGAGGGCCTCCATCTGCGTCTTCATCTTTTCCCGATCAGGGAGTACCACTTTGGGAGCGTCCGCCTTGTATGAACCTTCGGGCATGCCTTCGAACGCCTGTCGGGCGATGCTGTTGGACTCACGCAACTCCTGCACGCGCAGCAGGTAGCGGGCATAGACATCGCCGTCGTTTGAGACCGGCACTTTAAAGTTGAACTTCTCGTATCCCGAGTAAGGCATGTCGCGGCGCAGGTCCCAATCGACGCCGCTTCCGCGTGCTGTTGGGCCGCTGCAGCCCAACGCAATGCACTCTTCTGCAGTAATGTGGGCGACGCCTTTGGTGCGCTCGATCCAGATCGGATTCGACGTCAGCAAGCCTTCATATTCATCCACGCGAGAAGGGAACTTGTCGATAAATGCCTTCGTCTTCTTCCAAAAATCGATCGGCGGATCCATCGAGACACCGCCAATGCGGAAATACGAAGTCATCATCCGCTGGCCCGAGACGTTCTCGAAAATCCGCAGCAGCTCTTCGCGTTCCCGAAAGCAATAGAGGAAGACGGTCATCGCGCCGATGTCGAGCGCATGAGTGCCCAGCCAGACCAGGTGGGAATTGATGCGAGTTAATTCGTTCAGCAAGACGCGCAGAAATTGCGCGCGTGGAGGAATCTCGAGCTGCAACAGCTTCTCGACCGCCAAGCAATACGTAAGATTGTTGGTCATCGGACACAGGTAGTCGATGCGATCGGTGAGCGGGACTACCTGCTGATAAAACTTAGCCTCGCACGTCTTCTCGATTCCGGTGTGCAGGTATCCGATGTCGGGAAGGCATTTGACTACCGTCTCGCCATCGATCTCGAGCAACAGGCGCAGCACGCCATGGGTCGATGGGTGCTGCGGGCCCATGTTCAAGATCATCGTGCGATCTTCAGTGGGCTCGAGGACCGGTGTGGGATTCAGGTGCGCCATTTTAGCGATAGCCCTCCACCGGATAGTCTTTGCGCAGCGGATGTCCTTCCCAGTCTTCGGGCATCATGATGCGGCGTAGATTCGGATGTCCGACGAAGCGCACGCCGAATAGATCGAAGACTTCGCGTTCGAAAAAGTTTGCTGCAGGCCAGAGCCCCATAAGCGATTCAATCGAAGGATCTCCTCCGGGCACGCGGGCGATCAGACGAACGCGCTCCTTCCGTGAATGGGAAAGGAGGTTGTAGATGACCTCGAAACGCGGCTCGGAAGGGAAGACATCGACGCAGGTAATGTCGGCGAGAAAATTGAATTTCGTTTCGGGACTCCCGCGCAAAAGCTCGCAGGCCTGCTTGATGTCGCTCCGATTGACGTAAAGCGTCAGCTCATCGCGATCGAACTTAGCTTTTTCGAGCAGCGAGGCATTCTGAAGCGCCGCGACTGCCGGTCTGCTTTTCAGTTGTTCGAGATCGGTAATGGCGGGCTGCAGGGGCATTTAGAAGTCCGATTTCTCCGTCGTGTTCCAGTCGAGCGCGCCTTTCTTCCAGATATAGAAGAAGCCCACGAGCACGATGCCGATGTAAACCAGCATCTCCCAGAATCCGAACATGCGCGGACCAGAATCGTGAGGTCCGGAGCCAAGCGCCGGAGCAATCGCGGCGGGCAGCTTGCGGTAGATCACCGCCCAGGGAATGAGGAAGATCGCCTCAACGTCAAAAAGAATAAAGAGCATGGCGACCATGTAGAACTTTACGGAGAAGCGCTGGCGCGCGTCGCCGGTGCCTACCATCCCGCATTCGTAGGCGGCCATCTTTGTTCTGCTGTAACGATGTTTACCAAGAAGTGCCGAGAGCGCGACCATGCCTCCGGCGACCAGACACGCGATCACGATCTGCATGAGCAGAGGCAGATAATTGACGTAATAGGGTAGTGGCTGGTCCGGCATAGAGGCCGTTATACAATGTGCGCCAACACTGACGGTGGAACATTCGACTATAAGTTTCGCTGCGACGGAGTGTCAAGCGCAGCAGCGCACAAGTGTGAACTCTCGATCATTGCAATCGGAGAAATATTCCGCACAATAACAATCAGCGTGTAACACAGCTCGGCAGGGAAGATCGATTGCAATGATTTTTGGCTTCAATACCGACGTGAAACAGGGCGATACCGTGTATCACGTCCAGAGCGAAGCGCGCAAAGCTGATCTCCTGCTGCAGACGATGGTCTTCGTCCGCGGACACTGCATCGGCAAATGCGCATCATCTTATGCCGAGCACGTTAGCGATCCGGGATTTTCCGAGGAGTACATTCACGATCTGCTCAAAGGTCAGCATCGCGAAGTTCTGGAAGCGGTGAAGGCCGGATCGGTCGAGCAGTTCTTTCGCGATCAGACAGAAATCCGCGATGCCGGTGGGGAGACGCTCGCGCTCACGTGGCTCAACTCCGATGATGTACCGGTTGCGCGCAAGCTCGTCATGCGATTGCTGGTCAGCGAAAGCGGAGCGGCCGTCGATGGAGCGCTCGTTACATCTCGCTTGCAATACCCGGCGGGTGTTCCGATTCACTCGCAAGCGGTGAGTGAGAAAGATGGGCGTGTTGAGCTGGACCTCGACTTGACGCAGCTTGAGCAAGGCGTCCGCGACCCTGTCGTGTTCGTCCGCGCCACGCACGGGGAGAAATCGGTCACGCGGAAATATCGCCTGAAAGGCAGGTCTTGAGAGGTTGATCAGTCAGTCGTTGCAGCCTCGCCAGAAGAAGACGGAAACCTACGGTCAAGGCCAGGATTGCCTGGTGAATTCCGTGCCAGGCTCTGCAGATCGCGCGATTGGGTCGATAAGTCTTAGTTGGGAGGGCCCTTAGCGCGAGATTCCCTGCTAATTCCCTGCAAGTTCCCTGGTCCGTTGCGAATCGCCAGTGTTTTCGCGGCTGCGGGCGAACAAAAATTTTTCGCGGGAATTTTTTCCCTGCAAAATTCCCTGCGCAGGGAATTTGGATGCTTTATCGCTGAAACACTAAAAGCAGCGAAGACATAAGTCCGCGCTGCTCTGTGTCTTAGCTAGTTAAATGAAAGCGCCAGGATAAGGGGATTGGCGTCAATCAGCCTGAAAGCTGTTGGCGCTGTTTGGGGAATAAATTCGCCAGTTTACCGGACCGCGAGCAGTATGCAGCAGGCCGCCACCCAGCTCCAGAAGGCGACAGTGTGCACACCACAGCGGAACCACAAACTGTCGAGCAGTTCGTTGTTCTCAAACATCTTGGGACTCCAATTTTGGGGGTTCAGTCGTGCAGGCAGAGTGCTTCAATTGCCTGCAACTATTAAGCCGGATCAGCCACCCGAATTGAACCGCCAAAGTGGTATCCATGGTCACCGAGGTAACGGGTCACTTGCCGCTAGGTTTCCAACGAAGCCGGAACAAAGCAGAAGAACTTCCGATATTTCTGAAAAGAGCCTCAAATCTCCGGATTTGTCGGGACATTTCCCTAAAGGTGGGGGATTAATGAACGCGAAACGCGGAATTACCCGGTATTTCCCCACAGATAAACAACTTCGCGTACATGATCTCCTGCCAATCGCATAGCACGAGATTTCTGCGAGTCAGCGCTGCTCATTGCCCGCATCGGCTGCGGAACCGGCTACTCCTACGAAAATAGACGGCCAAGCCGTTCATTTTCATCCGTTGTTGATGCTGCCAACGGCAGCACACTCACTCACATCGCAAAGCCACCATAGGATCGACACGCATAGCCCGGCGAGTGGGAATCCAACATGCAGCTAGTCCGACACTAATCAGTAGCAAAGCTACACTCGCAAAGGTGACGGGATCGTAAGCAGTGACGCCAAAAAGTTGATTCGCCATAAGACGAGTCAAACCAAGCGAAGCCGTAATCCCAATGATTGCTCCCGCCACGGTCATCTTCGCGCCATCGCCGAGGACGAGATGCATGATGTCCCGCCGTTGAGCTCCCAAAGCCATGCGCACGCCGATCTCCTGTGTGCGCTGGCTCACAAGATAGGAAATCACTCCATAAATGCCTACGCATGCCACAGCCAACGCAAGCGCCGCAAAAGTCGCAAGTAGGATCATCGAGAAAGTCCGCGCAGCCATCGAACTGGACCAGACATCTTCCATTGTTTCGACGTTATAAACGACGTCGCGCGGGTCGAGATTTCTGATCGCAGCGCGAATTGGGCCCATGATTGCGGTTGGGTCGCCATGCGCGCACTCTACGACAGCCACTCCGCTGGCCACCATTGGCATCAATTTTTCCGGGAGCTGCATGAAGGGATAAAAGAACTGCGGCTCGATTGCGGATTTGGAATCGGCGCCGGGTCCCCACTGCTTCACGTGTCCAACGATGCCCACGATCTCGGCTTGCACGTTGAACTGGGTGAGGTTCACTCGTTTCCCGATCGGGTCCTGATTTGGGAAATATGTGCGCGCAAAAGAGTCGTCGATGTCGATCACAATTGGAGCGCGTTCATTGTCCTGAGCGGTAATGAAGCGCCCGCGCTGAAGAGTAATTCCCATTGCCTGCTGGAATCCTGCTTCGACCAGATAAAACATTGCCGGATGCATCTCGCTGTCGGATGCCGGCTTCGGTTCTCCTTCAATCCAGAACGGCAGGGAGGAGTCGTGAATCATGGGGAGCGAACCCAGAGTTACAGACACAGCTTCGACTCCAGGAACCGAGCGTATCTTCTCGTCGAATTGGCGCAATCGAGCCCGAGTCTCATCGGATGTAGTACTCGGACTTGACGGCAGAGAAACGCTGAACGTGATTGCCTGGCTGGGATTGAATCCGGGATTGACTCGCCAAAGCGCGGCCAGCGTTCGTACCATCAATCCCGCACCGACAAGTAGAATGAGCGCCATTGCAACCTCACTGGCGACAAACATTCCTTGCGCGCGATGACGAGTACCGCTGGAGCCGCGTCCTCCCTCACTCATGGTTTGCTGCAGGCTCACTCGACTGCTTTTGAGCGCGGGAGTCAAACCGAACAGAATTCCCGAAACGAGAGACAGCGCCAATGTGAACAACAAGACGCTAGTATCGAGATGGATTTCACTGGTGCGCGGAATGGCCGTCGCCATAACGCCGAGCAGCACCTTCTTTCCCCAGAATGCGAGCAGTAATCCCAATGCTCCGCCAAGCCCAGCAAGCAGAACGCTTTCCGTGAGGAGTTGTCGGACCAAGCGTGTTTGACTTGCACCTAAGGCAGCACGGACTGCAAACTCGCGCGATCTTCCGAGCGATCGCGCCAATACAAGACTTGCGACGTTGGCGCAGGCGATCAGGAGAAGAAAGCCCACGGCAGCCTGAAGCACGAGCAACAACGGCTGAACCTCGCCGACGATGTCTTCTTTCATGGTCAGCACCGTGATCCCAAGACCCTTATCTGCATCGGGATACGCTGCCGCTAGATTTCGAGCGATAGCATCCATTTCGGCTCGCGCCTGCGAAACGGTGACGTTCGGAAGCAGACGACCAAACGCCCGCGCGCTTACTGAGATTCGCCGATCACGAAATGATGGATCGCGCCATTGTCCGATTGGCGTGTAAATGTCTTTGGTATTGCCATAGAAGCTGAAGCTTGCTGGAACTACGCCAACGATCACGTAAGAAGATCCATTCAGCACGATTGATTTGCCGATTAAATCCGGAGACGAACCGAACTTCCTCTTCCACAAACCACCGCTGATGACGGCCACAGGCGCGGCGCCAGGATGGTCATCGTCCGTCCGAAATGCTCTTCCCAAAACGGGCTGAACGCCCAACGACGAGAAAAAGTCAGCAGAGATCATGTAGCCGCTCAGACGCTCGCCTTCCTCTTGGCCTGTGAGCAGGTAATCCTGATTGCGATAAATCGCCATTGATGAGAACAGCTTTGCCTCGCGTTGCCAATCGAGGAAGTTGGGATAGGAGATCGGTGACTTATCGGATTGCGAATATCGCCCATACAACGAAACGATCCGCTCAGAGTGCGGGTACGGCAATGGATTCAGCAGCACACCATTCACAACAGAAAATAATGCGGTATTCGCTCCGATACCGAGAGCGAGGGTCACGGCTGCAATCAATGTGAGTCCGGGCCACTTTTTCCACATCCGGAGCGTAAACCGAATGTCTGAGATGAGAGTGTTCATGCGCGTCCTTCAAAAGTAGATGGTCGATTCTCTGTCATTGCGCTGCCAGCCGATGGTGCGGTTCCGGTGCAAAGTTTCAAGGGCAAGTCTCGCGCTTTTCATCTTTGTAGGACAGACCTGCAGCTCATCTTCGCATCTGATTAGACAACCTACAGCATCTCCCGAGGCTTTTATGAAGGTACGGATCATCGTCGCCGCCTTTGCCGCGCTGATCGTCATTTTCATGGTTGCTTGCGGCGGCACCTCCAGTAATTCACCTGCGACAAACTCAGCTTCATCCGATCCGACGAATGCGCCTCCATCAGGCTCTAATCCGGGCAGTTCAGGAGTAGGTTCAGGATCATCTTCTGGCTCCAGCGGGCCCAGCTCAGGATCGAGCTCCGGCGGATCGGGCGGCAGCGGCAACTCACAGGCAACGAGTGCCTATGCATATGTCGGCACGGTGAACCGGTCAACTGCGGGAATCTATGGCTTCTCCATGGCGCCAGACGGCACAGCAACTCCTGTTTTCGGATCTCCTGCCGCAGGACCAAGCAGCTATGTTCTGACCAATTCGGCATTTGTCTTTGCCAGTGACTCGGGAAACATCGCTAGTTATGCTCGCGCCAATGACGGCTCTCTGCGGCAGTCATCAGTCACTTACGCAGTGCTGAGCAACGGCTCCGAACCGTGGGCCATTCAAGCGATGAGCCTAGACCACACCGGCCAGACACTCTACGCCGTGGAAAACGCAGGCTCAGACGATGTGTACTACTTCTTCTTCAGCATCGGAGCGAACGGCAAGATCACGAACATCGGAAGGCTCGGTCCTGGCGTCGACTACGCATCCCCGCTTGTTTTCTCGCCCGATAACCAATACGCCTACGGCTATGGATGTTTCCACGCCGGCTGGGACGTCACCGGTTTCCACCGCAACAGTGATGGAACACTGACGCGGCTCGACTCCCGCGCCACGAATCCCGCTATTCCCACATACGCTGACACGACGCAGTTTTACTGTCCACTCAGCGAAGCCATTTCCCAAAACGGATACCTCGCCGTCGCCGATACCGAGCTTGGGACCAACACCAGCGGCCTGGGATCTTACAAAATAAACGCCGACGGATCACTCTCGTTCGTCCAGAACTCGACATTGGCCACCCAGCTATCCAGCATTCACGGCATGAACTTCGATCCCAGTGGACGATATCTCGCGCTGGCGGGCGATGGCGCAATTCAGATGTATCAGCTGATGGCTCAAGGTACTTTCGCGCCCATCGGAGGAGTACAGCAACCAGGCCCGACTTACCTTAGAGTGCAGTGGGATGCGGACAATCATCTTTACGCCATCAGCAGTGAGGGACTCCACGTCTTCACGAACTCGCAAGGCGTATTGACACCAGCGTCGGGATCGCCGCATGCCGCGGGACCTGCAGCAACTCTGGCTGTTCTGCCCGTGCTGGCTCAACACTGATTCCAAGGGCTACGTTGTGTGTGAATGCTGCGCCTTCCGCGCTCACAGCAGAACGGTTTACGTTGCCGAAGCTATGTCGTAGAAAGGTTTGTTTTTCAGGACGGAATCAAGCATCTACGGAAATGCCTTCCTGATCTTCACTGTGCGGTCGAGCTCATCTACGACCTCCAGCACCTTCAACCGCAAGTCGGGATCGATGTTGCCGCTGTCCAACCATTTATGGACTTGAGCGTCTGCGTCGGGTGATTGCTGTCCATCGATGAAGGCGCCGAGCCAGGCCAGAATAAAAAATATTTTCCGCTCGCGTTTTATCTGGGGAAGTGCGTTTAGCGCTGGTTCGAGATAGGGAGCGGTCAGATCAGACTGGTTCCAGAAGTTGAAGGCTGCGAGGCTCTGCTCGACCCAGTCTTCTGGCCGATCAGTATTGTGAAGATAATCGTCAAAGTATTTCTTTTTGCTTGCAACATCGGGCCGCGCCGCTTGGGCAACGTAGGCATATTTGAGTCCATCACCGGAGTGATCGCGCTCGCGTTCTGCGGCAAAAACCTTATCGGCATCGATGTCCTTTGTCGCGATCAGCGCCGTGACCATGCTCCATCTATCGAGCGGACGAAGCTGCACGCCGGGAACTTGCAATTTTCCATTGAGCAATTGCTTCAGACCATCGCGCCCAAATTCGCTTTCAGCCACAGCACGGAAGGTCCGAAACCAAATGATCCGCAACCCTTGCTCCTGCGAATTGAGCATCCGGTCGTGAGCGAGTTTCTCAAATTCCGGCACAAGCTCGGCTCGCGTCTGTTGACTGACATATCGATGCAGTGTTGTGACCGTATGCGCCGTCAAAGATTGGGCTAGGGACTCATTCGTCTCGCTGGGTAGCAGATGCTGCGTGATTGAGAGATATTTCTGTGGAGCAAACTGCGCTTCGCGAACCGAGTCCCAAAGCGAACCCCAGAGCAGCGTGCGTTCGAACAGCTCATCGATTTTACCGAGCCTCTCTTCAACTGCAGCTTGGCTGGTTGCATCAAGAAGGAAGCGGCCATAGGCATAATCCTGATCATTGGCAAATACGAATGCAGGGCACGCCTTTCCTGCGGCGGCAGGGACTTCCGCTTCGGCGGCTCCCAATTCCGCACGGAGCCGCACCGGCACAGATTTGTCATAGGCTAGGAGTATCTGAGTAACGATCGGCCAAACACCTCCTTCGTTCAGCACATTGTGTTGTCTTAGTGACAGCTGGGTCACTTGGCCGTTGCTGCAGTTCCATGAGACATCCACCTGCGGCATGCCGCGGCGTCGAATCCATGCATCTGCCCAGGCAGCCAGCTTGCGGCCTGATGCGCGTTCGAACGCCTTCACCAGATCGTTCCATTCAGCGTTCCCAAATTGGTGCTCTTTCAAATAAATCCGGAGACCGTCGCGAAAATGCTCGTCACCGAGAATGAATGCGAGTTGCCGAAGCAGTCCAGGAGCCTTTGAGTACACGATTGCGCCATAAGCCGATTTCGCATTCTGCAGATTGTCGATGTCCTGATAGATCGGCGTTGTTCCCAGAGTGGAATCTATCGCGTATGCCGCCGGCTTAATCGAAAGATAGAAGCGCTGCCAAATGTTCTCAGCGGGCTTGAGCTGATCCAGCGTGCGGTACGCCATGTACTGCGCGAAGCCTTCTTTGAGCCACAGGTCGTCGAACCAGCGCATGGTTGTGAAATCGCCAAACCACTGATGCGTGAGCTCGTGCAGCGTGAGCAGATCGCGGCCGATGCGGTCGCTATGTGTGGGAGCGGTGCGGAAGAGAACCGACTCCTCGCGCAGGAACGTTGCTCCAGCGTGTTCCATGCCTCCGTAGGCGAAGCCGGGTATCAGAACGAGGTCGTATTTAGGAAACGGGAACGGTTGCGCGAAATAGTCGGCGAGGAAGTGCATGCCTTCAGCCGTGATCTGCTGCAATTCTGGAACTTCATCGATTGCCCGCGAGTACTGCGACTTGCGCACGTAAACATTTGGCAATCCTTCGGATTCATGAACACTTCGGAACGGTCCGGCGGCGAACGCGAACAGATAGGTGCTGATCGGCTGAGTCTCCGCAAAATCCCAAGTGATGTTGGCGCTTCGATCTGCGCCTTCGACTTTCGTATTGGAGATCACCTGCCAATCAGCGGGAGCATTGACTGAGAGCTTGAATCGTCCTTTGAGATCGGGCTGATCGAAGCACGGAAACGCCATGCTAGCGTCCATAGGAACAAAGAGTGTGTAGATGTAGTCGCTGCCATCGTCTTTGTCTTCATACCGAGTGATAGCCTTTCCGGCTGGTGCAACCGGCGACACGAAGTCGAGGGAAATCTGGTTTTCTCCAGCCCGGAGTTTTTCTTCCGGGAGCAGAATGTGTCCGTTCTCGGTTTGAACACGAGCTTCTTTGTCATTGATTCGCAGATTGCTCGCAGTGCCCTCGCGATAGTCGAGCAGGACCGGTCCAGGCGCCTTCAGTTCGAAGGTAAGTTCCTCATGTCCGCTTGTTGTGGCCGGGTGAGGCACGATCGTGAAAGAAAGCCGATAGCGAAGGTGGGCAATGAGACGAGCACGCTCTCGCGCCAATTCCCGCGGAATCCCGCTTGGCGCGGACGCGAGACAAGGAACGGCAAGAAGAAAAACAAAAGAGATCAAGGCCACGCAGCGCATAGCCGAGCAGTGTAAACTCCACTGCTGCTCATTGCGAAATCAGTTGTGTCCAAAAGCAATTCGGAAAAGGCAGGTTCTACAACAGCTAACATTCCCGATTTAGGCTCGGGCTCACAGACCAGGAGAAACAGGACTTGATCGAGTATTTGAAGTCGTTGTAGGGCATCGCGGGAACCGCGGCCCGCTAGTGGTCAGCCGGAGATGATCCGATGGTCAGCTCCGGCCCGGCCAAGCAGCTTCGCTATTGACGAAGCGCACCACCGACGCGGTTGCGGCTGGCGATTCCGTTTTAAGCGGCCTTCTTTTCCGCTGACCGGAGTGCCGGCAAGCCCTTTTGTCTGCGATGCCAGATGTAGATTCCCGCGGCGATTCCGCCGAGCACAGCCAGGCCGATCAGGGCCCAGATGATCGGCTCTGAATATTTCTGCATGCCCGCGATCAGTGCCTTCCCATACAGCCGTCCCAGCAGGGCAACGATGCCGTAGCGCACGAATCGTCCGCCGGAGTAGGCGGCGAGGAACTTCGTCCTCGGCACTTTCAACACGCCTGCCGCGAGCAAAAACGGAGAAAGAGGAAATGGAGGAGGCAGCAGCGCCGGAACAGCCACAGCGCCGACGCCATATTTCTCGCTCCACCGATAGACTTTGTTCAGTTTCTTTTCAGGAATGCGTTTCTCCAGGCCCTCTTTTCCACCCTTCAGGCCGATTCGATAGGTGATGTAGGCGCCAATCGCAGAGCCGACGGTCGCGGCAATGACGAAGATCCACCAATGCTGCGGTGCTCCCGCTACCAGCAAAATAATCAGGATGTCCAGACTTCCCGGAGTGGGAATTACGGAGGCGTCGGCAATGCCTACAGCGATCTCGCCGATAGGTCCGAGCTGCCGAAGTTTTCCCCACACGCTGCTCGCGATGATCAGCCCGGTTATCACACTGGCCCTTACCGAATTTAGAAGCGATTTCTCAAGGCGGAGTTGCGGATTTCGAGTTCGCGCGCAAACCGCAGCTCTGGCGCGGGTGGGAGGAGCTTCAATTCGGCCGCGAGCCGAAAGAACAACTCCATGCCCGCAATGTTGTCTGCGCGCAGTGAATATTGGATGTTATCCGTGAGGTAACTGGTGATGAACTCAGGGGAGAGCTCGAGCTTTCGCGACCATTCCTCTGCAATCTGCGGCAGGTGCAGCAGACCGGCATCACGGGAGGCGCGGAATACTTCAGCGACATAGGCCAACTCGTCTTCAGAGGCAGCGCCACCGCGAACTGCCCAGAAGGCGAATACGAACGGCGTACCGGTGAACGTCCGCCATTCGTGGGCCAGATCCCAGGTCAGGTATCGCGATCGATCGATCTTCAGCGCGGGATCGCCGATGAGCAGGGCAGCATCGTTGCTTGCGAGCATTCTATCGAGCTGCGGCTCGGCAGCTACGAATCGCGCTTCCTGGTTCCAATGTTTAGCGAACAGCACTTGGACCAGAGCCGCGGAGGATCGCGAGGAGCTGTCGAGAGCGACAGTACGAATCTGCTCCAGCGGTAACTTACTTACGAGCAGAATCGAGCGGACGGCGTCATCGCTGGCAATGGCGATGTCAGGCAGAATCAGCAGATCTTCAACGCCGGTGTAGGCCGCGACCGGGATGATCCCGATATCCGCGGAACCATCGGCGAGCATCTGGGCGCAGCGTGACGGTATTGTGTAATCAATCTGGAAATTCCGCCGCAATTCTTCGCCCTCGGAACCGTGCTCGAAGTTCCACATCAGAGGCGCGGTATTCAGATAACTGATCGCGGAGACGCGCAGTCGAGCCATTCAATTCATAGTAGCAGTTGCCTCGCGTGTCCGAGAGGCGCACGCGTTGACCCTCCCAAGTGAGCGTGTTACTTTCAAAGGTTGCCCAGCGCGCTCTGGGCCTTACTGTCTTCCACTGACAAAGGTATCCGCTTGAGTCCAACCGCCGAAGCTAATATTGCGCTGCGCAAGACCACCTTGAATGCCGTCCATCGCCAGATGGGGGCCAAGATGGTCGATTTCGGCGGATGGGACATGCCCGTGGAGTACTCTGGCTTGATTGCCGAACATATGGCCGTGCGCACCGCCGTCGGAGTATTCGACGTGAGCCATATGGGGGACATTCTCATTCGCGGTCCGCAATCGCTCGACGCGGTCCAACACATCAGCATCAACGATGCCGCGAAGCTCCAGCGCGGACAGGCACACTACTCGGCACTGCTGTATCCCGAAGGAACGTTTGTCGATGATGTGATCGTTCACAAACTCGGCGACAACGACTACCTGCTCGTCATCAACGCCGGTACTCGTGAGAAAGACGTGAGCTGGGTGCAGAAGAACGTCCGCGGATTTCGATGTCACGCGCAAGACCTCAGCGACTATTACATGCAACTTGCCATCCAGGGTCCCCGCGCGGTCGATGTTCTTCGCAAGCTGACCAACGCCGATCTCGCTTCTATTAAGAATTACTGGTTCACCTACGACACACTCTGCGGACTGCCGAATACGATGATCGCCCGCACCGGCTACACCGGCGAAGACGGATTCGAAATCTATATTCCATCGGATGAGGCGACAAGCACGCGAGTATGGAATGAAGTGCTGGACGCGGGAAGGGAATTCGGGATCCTTCCGTGTGGACTCGGTGCACGAAACACCCTGCGACTCGAAGCGAAGATGGCGCTTTACGGCCACGAAATCTCCGACACGATTAACGTTTGGGAAGCCGACCTCGGCCGCTTCTGCAAAATGGAGAAGCCTGAGTTCATCGGACGCGATGCACTGGAACGCGCTAAAGCCGAAGGACTCAAACGAATACTCGTCGGCCTCGAAATGATCGAGCGGGGCATCGGACGCGACGGGTACAAAGTATTCAGCGAATCTGGAGAAGAGATCGGATACATCACCAGTGGATCGCCCGCGCCGTTTTTGAAAAAGAACATCGCCTTGGCCTATGTGCCGCCGAGCTACTCCCAGATTGGGACTGTTGTTCTGGTCGAAGTGCGCAGCCAAAAGATAAAAGCGCAGATCGTGCCGACGCCGTTCTACAAACGCCAAAAGAAATAAAGGATCGACAGCATGGCTTTTCCCGCAGCTTATCGCTACACGCGCGAACACGAATGGATCAACGTGGACGGAAACCAGGCCACGATCGGCATCACCGACTATGCGCAGAACTCGCTTGGAGATATTGTCTTCGTGGAATTGCCTAAAGTTGGGGATGAACTCACGGCGGGCAAGAGCTTTGGCACGGTTGAATCGGTAAAAGCAGTTTCGGAGCTGTATGCGCCGGCCTCGGGAAAGGTCGTGGCAATCAATCCAGAATTGGCGAATGCTCCGGAGAAGATTAACTCCGACGCGCACAGCGCCTGGATGGTGCGTATCCAGCTAGCGAATGCCGGTGAAGTGAGCAAGCTGCTTTCTTCAGACGATTACGAGAAGTATGTGAAAGAGGAGGGGGGACACTGAGAGACATTTCGCGATTTCCTCATTTCGCGATTTCGTGATTCGTTTTCTAGATTAAATGTATCTGTTGTCACAGATGGCCTTGCAAATCGCGAAATCACGAAATCACCAAACCACGAAATAACTTCATGCGTTATCTTCCCAAATCTCCCGCCGACCGCGAGCAGATGCTGCGCGAGATCGGCGTTCATTCAATTGACGACTTCTTTAAAGCTATTCCCGGCGAATACCGGCTGAATCGCGATCTCAAGGTGCCGCGGCAGATGGCGGAGTCGGAGATCATCGACTACTTCCGCGAGCGCAGTCAGGAGAACGCCGCTGGATACGCAGTCTTCCTTGGAGCCGGCGCATACCACCACTATCGTCCTGTAATCATCGACGCGCTGGTTCAGCGTGGCGAATTTCTGACTTCGTACACTCCGTACCAGGCCGAGATTTCCCAAGGGACGCTGCAGGCGATCTTCGAATTTCAGACGATGATCTGCGAGCTCACGGGAATGGAGATCGCCAACGCTTCGATGTATGACGGCAGCACCGGCGCAGCCGAGGCGATTCTGATGGCGATGCGCGTGACCGGAAGAGAACAGTCGGTGATCGCGCGAACCCTGCATCCCGAATACCGCGAGGTGATCCATACATATCTCCACCACCGCGGCTTTCCGATGCACTTCGTCGGCTATAAAGAAGAGAGCGGCGAGATCAACTTGGAAGAACTCGAACGAGCAATAACCGATCAGACCGCCTGCGTCTTCATCCAAAGCCCAAATTTCTTCGGCTCTCTGGAAGATATTTCTGCAGTTGTGGAGATCGCGCACCGCAAGGGCGCGTTGCTCGTGGTCTCGATTGCCGAAGCCCTATCGCTCGGAATCATGAAACCTCCGGCAGAGGCAGACATCGTTTCCATGGAAGCGCAGTCGTTCGGAGTGCCTCTCGGATTTGGCGGACCTTACGATGGAGTGCTCGCCGCCAAAGAAAAGTACGTTCGACAGATGCCGGGCCGTCTAGTCGGCGAAACCAAAGACAAGAACGGTCAGCGCGGATACGTGCTCACGCTCTCCACGCGCGAGCAGCACATTCGCCGCGAGAAGGCGACGTCGAATATCTGCACCAACCAGGCGCTGGTCGCGCTGATGTCCACCATATATATGGATGTTTATGGACGCGAGGGTCTCAAGGAACTCGCAAAGCAGAATTTGGCCAAGGCGCACTACGCAGCCAATCAGTTCGCAAAAAAGGCTAAAGTGCTCTTCCCGAGGGGCAAACGCTTTAATGAATTTGTCGTGCAGACGAAAGAAGATCCGCATGCCATCAACGACCGGCTGCTCGAAAAGAAAATGATCGGTGGATTCCCGTTGAAGAAGTTTTATCCCGAATTGGGTAACGCAGCTCTCTGGTGCTGTACAGAAATGAATACGCGCGAGCAGATCGACGCTGCGGTTCAGGCGGTGCAAGCGTGAAGCCGCGCAAAGTCTCGCAGCACGTAAACCAGAACGAAGGTTTAATCTTCGAGAAATCCTCGCCCGGCAAAAAGGCGTATAAGCTGCCGCCGCTCGATGTCCCTGACGTCGATCCCGAAAACCTACTCGGCGAGCACGCGCGCGAGGATCTGGGCTTGATGCCTGAAGTAAGCGAGATCGAAATCATCCGCCATTTCACCCGGCTCTCTACCTGGAATTACGCCATCGATCTCGGCATGTATCCGCTCGGCTCTTGCACGATGAAGTACAACGCGCGAGTGAACGAGTTCGTAGCGCGGCTCGAAGGCATCGGTAATGCGCATCCCTATCAGCCGGAGAAGATTTCGCAAGGCGCCCTGCGCATCATCAAAACGCTTTCGGAATGCCTGTGCGAGATCACGGGCATGGACTCAATCACGCTGCAGCCTGCCGCCGGCGCTCACGGTGAGTTCACCGGCATTCTGCTGATCCGCGCTCATCATGAGTCGAAAGGCAATCCGCGGAAGAAGATCATCATTCCCGATTCGGCACACGGCACCAATCCCGCCACGGCGGCGATTTGCGGCTACGAGATCATCAACCTCAAATCGAACTCCGAAGGCATGGTCGATTCCAGCCTGCTCGCATCTGTCGTGGATGACACCGTAGCGGGTATGATGCTGACCAATCCAAGCACGATCGGAGTCTTCGAGAAAGAAATACACCGCATCGCCGACGTGCTGCACGACAAAGGCGCGCTCCTCTATATGGACGGCGCCAACATGAACGCATTGGTAGGAAAGACACGTCCAGGCGACTTCGGTGTCGACGTGATGCACCTCAATCTGCACAAAACCTTCTCGACGCCGCACGGTGGAGGCGGTCCCGGATCGGGACCGGTAGCCTGTAAGAGATTCCTCGAACCATTTCTGCCGACTCCAGTGCTGACCACGCGTCCGGATGGAAAACTGGGTTTCGAATACAACCGCCCCAAATCCATCGGCCGCGTGCGCGCCTTCTATGGCAACTTCGGCATGTTCGTGCGCGCACTCGCCTACATCTTCGCCAATGGACCGGACGGCTTGCGCCAGACCACCGAAGATGCCGTGCTCAACGCCAACTACATTCGCAAAAAACTCGAAGGCATCTACGATCTGCCATACAAGACCGGATCCATGCACGAAGTAGTCTTCAGCGATCGCCTGCAAGCTCAAAATGGCGTAAAAACCGGCGATGTCGCTAAACGTCTGATCGATTACGGCTTCCACCCGTACACGACGTCATTTCCACTGATCGTGCCCGGAGCACTCATGATCGAACCGACGGAGAGCGAATCAAAGGAAGAACTCGATCTGTTCATCGAAGCGATGAAATCGATCGCACGCGAAGCGCAGGATGATCCGCAGCTCGTGGTAAGCGCTCCGCACAATACGCGGGTCGCACGCATGGACGAAACCACCGCCGCGCGTAAGCCGATCCTGCGATGGAAACCGGAAAAGCAAGCGGAAGCCGAATCGACCCAAAAGCCGGAATTGGTCGAGACGCGGTAAACGGTCACTTGGTCAGAACTTTAGTTCCTCCGACCACACGATGGCCCGATCACCCGATTCCTTGTAATCTATTACTGTCGAACCTCGAAGCGCGCCCGTAGCTCAGCTGGATAGAGCGAATGCCTCCGGAGCATTAGGTCGGGAGTTCGAATCTCTCCGGGCGCGCCAATTTATCTGAAATCAGAGACTTACGAGCAAACCGGGAAATTTCCACAATGGAGATGACCCAATGCCTGCCTCTCGTGAGCAATTCGAGCGGTTCTACCAAGAACGTAAGTACGTCCACAATGTCTCACCTAACACGCTGACCCTTTACAAGCTGGCTTGGAAAAAATTGGAAGCACACGGCCCCGACCCGATCAGATTTGTTGCGGCCATGCGAGAGGGAGGGACAACTCCAGCCGGATGCAACATCCGCATACGATCATTGAATGCATTCCTTCGCTGGGCTGGTGAAAAGCCGATCCCCAAACTGAAATGCGAAGAGAAGATTCCGCCGACTTTCAGCGGGACTGATTTGCAAAAGCTGTTGCGATTCAGACCAGACAGGCGAAACGCTCGAATTCACCTGCTGACGCTCCTGCTGCTGGATACCGGCTTACGTATAAGCGAAGCTCTGTCTCTGAAGATCGCCGACGTGGACTTCGACAACATGCTGTTGTCTGTTGCGGGTAAAGGCGGAAAAAGCCGGTTAGTTCCATTCAGTTTCGAGATGCGCAAGCACCTTTGGAAGCATTCCCAGAAAAAACAGGCATATGAACTGCTGCTCTCCAACAAGAACGGTGGCGGGCTGATGCACCGCAATGTGCTCAGAGCGGTAAAAAGCCTCTGCATCAAGGCTGGAATCAGACCACCGTCACGTCTGCTACACAGTTTCCGTCACACCTTCGCCGTGAACTATCTTCGAAATGGGGGAAGTGTGTTCCACCTGCAAAAGGCCTTGGGGCATTCGACGCTGGACATGAGCCGCAGATATGCAAACCTTTTGACAGAGGACCTCCAGCAGATGCAACAGCGGGTCTCACTGCTCAATCGGATGCGCTAGGAGAATGCAATGTGGACGCTAACAGAGGCGATTCCATTAATTCAGAAAATTGCGCCAATCGCTCAGCAGAACGGATTCTCAGTCGCGCTGTATGGAAGTGTGCTGGAGAAGGGATCGGGCAATGATCTTGATCTCTTCTTCGTCACTCAAGAGGATGACATTGCAGATGTGCTCAGGTGCGTTTCCCAGATTGGAGAGCTTCCCGAGGTTCGCACCTGTGGTCAGGTTCACAAGGGCAGGGGGGCATTCTCTGTCATTCGGCTGAAGAATGGGGAAGTGATCGACGCTCAATTCCGTGACTTGCCTCCCGAAGTTCTTCAAGAAATTCCCGAACCGGTTTAAGCTTACGTCTCATGGTCCCCTTTTCTTCTTAGATGGGACCCGTCCGACTGTGGGAATGTGAAAATTTGAGTTTCAAATGTTATGGAACATCTCTATCCACATTCACAAACTCGCAGTTTCCCGTAAGTGCCGTTCCCTGTGCCAACAGAAGAGCCTCTTTGGACAAACTCTTGGCCTGGTCTGCGATATTGTGTGCTCGGGTATTCAGGTTCTTGCAATGGGTGACCATCTCGGGAACTGGGTGAGCACGCAATGATTTGTAAGCCTCATATGCCGCCACTTGGTCAGGTGCTGGACGAGGTGGATTCGCGCCTCCACCGCTACCGCCAACCGATCCTCCCCATGTGCCGAAACTGTAGCCGTTTTCAGTAACCGTCAGGATGGTTCCATTGCCGTGTCCAATGCATTCCTCCACAGTGGAGACGGAAATTGTGTCCTTCCAATATGGACTCGCAACGGGTGGTTTCAACTGTGCCTGAATCGCTGATGAGAGATTTAAGAATTCCTCATCCTGTGCATTGATCTCTTCTGACAACATCCTCTTTCTGTGTTCATATTGCGGAAAGTGATTTCCTAAATCGGAGCTAATGACATCCGGCCAGAGCAGCGTCTTCGGGTCAGCACTGGCGAATCCAACGTCCTTCGTTATCGGACCCACATGTCCCTGCTCTTCGATTTGTTTAGCGAGCGCCTGAAGTTTCTCGGATTCCGTGCGCAAGATTACCTTCAATTGCGCGAAGTGCTGATCCCGCAGCGCCCAGTATCGGCCGTCACGTTCCCTCTTTGCGGCAAATAGATTGTTCAGAAAGACCGAGAACAGCACCGTAACCGAGAGACTGACAAGTGCAGTTGCGAATTGTGCTCTCGTACCCTCGTGAGGGTAAACGTGATGAATCAGCCGAAATACAGCGAGCGTCAGCAAGACGGCAATTATGACAACGTTCACAGATGTGACAATCAGATGGTGAACAAGCCACGTCATCGTTTTGAAGGTCAAAAAGCCAAAGGCTTAGGGCCATGAAGGACATTCACGGCCCCTTGACGACGGGTGGGATACATCTTTTTACGCGGATGAGGCGCCCTTACCGACGGCGGCGATTGCTAAGAGGTCAAGACATGCCGACTGAGGAATTCGGCGGGTGATGAACCCGATGCCGCTACATCGTTCCCAAAATTCAGTCCAGCAGCAGACACACGGTCGTGCACAACCGAGAGAAGCAACCAAGCCTGAACGCCGCGAAGCTATTTAACATCGAGTCCTCTGGGTCACTTGCACTGCTTAGCGACAGGACCCATCAAAACTGCCTTCAAGAGGCACCTCCGACAGGCGATTCCTGTTAAGAGGATTGTTGGGTAGCTCTAAACAAAAAGCAAGGAAAATGTTTGATACCCAGAGCCTGCACGTGCCCTACGGCAGCAAGGCACTGGGTCTGATTCTCAACGCCCGAGCAATCTTGACGATATTTCTGATCGTCACATTGCACTCAAGAGATGGTGAAATGCCGCGATGTAGCGGGGAAAATTCGCTCCGGTTTGATCCATTGGCTTCCACAGTGTCTCCATGAGGTCGGTTTTCCCGTTTTGACAAGCACACAAACCGAACATGGCAAAATGTCTGTCTATGGAATTACTTGGGGTTGAATTCATCGAGTACGCACGCTTTACACGTCAATTCATTCCGTTGCATCCCGGCATCACGTTGCTAGCTGGACGGAACAACACAGGAAAGACCCTTCTGCGTGGGCTAACGATGTTAAATGGTTTTCCGTTAGAAAACCGGCGAAAACAGGTTGATCTTAGGGCTCTCGAGTTCGCCGCACAAAAGATTCCACAACCTCGATTCGGCATGGACGTACTTCTCCGAGTCGCTCAAGGGGAATTCCGCGAGGTTCTTCGCATCGTCGATCATGGTGGAGACCAGAAATCGTTGTCGGATGGAATTCTAATGCGTTTCCGATTCAGTGTGACCTCAGCACAACTCGACTTTGATGAAGCGGTCTTCTTTCATCCCGACGCGGAAGTTGCTCCCGGCCAACGCATTTTCCAGTTTGTGAGGCCTCCGGCGGTTCGAGGGCAAGCAAGCCAATATGTTTCTGAGGTATGGTGGCCTGAATTGGATGTGAAAAGCCGAACCGAGCTTCCTAATTTAGGAATGTACGACACTCATGCTGGCCAACGTCCACAACTTAAGGCGGGATTTCTATTTCAAGAGTTACTGCCCCTGATGAACTGCATTTTTATCGAAGCTCACCGTGTCACAACTCCTCAGGAGGCTGTCACCAGCACATCCGAGCTGTCGCCTAGTGGTGCCACCCTTCCTTCTTTCCTGCACAAGTTATTGTGCCAATGACCGTGACAGATTCCAGGCGATCGAAGCATTCGTGACTGAGGTATTTCCTGAATTCAAAGCTCTGCACACGCCAATCACGGGGCAAAACACAAGCATCAGCCTCGAAGACCGCGAAACAAGGGAAATGCTGCCTCTTGCGAGATGTGGCACGGGGGTCGAACAGATGCTAGTTCTTGCGACGTTTGTACTCACTTCTCCCGACGGCACAGTATTCCTTCTCGATGAACCGCACTCGTATCTACATCCAACGGCAGAGCGACAGTTACTCAGATTCATAAAGGGGCATAGCAAGCATCGATACATCATCAGCACACACTCAGCAGTGCTAATCAATGGAGTGGAGTCAGACCATGTCGTGCACATCAACCCGCCGGGCCAGAGCTACGGGCCTGTTCCTTCGGATGCCGCTACTGTCCTTTTCGATTTGGGATATCGCAATTCAGATGCTGTGTTCAACGCACGTCTGCTCATCTGCGAGGGCGAAAGCGATCAGCAGATTGTGCCGATTTTGCTGAGCACTGCGGGCGTATTCTCCGAAGCGGAAGTAGACCGAACAGGATTTGCTCGCCTGGAAGGTATTGGCAAGAAGCTGAAGGAAGTGCAAGGTGCGATCTCCCGATACGAGAAACTCATCGTTGCGTTACGGCGAGATCTTCAACCGCGTTTGTACTTGGTTGATGGCGATCGGGACAGCGGAGATAAGCCCGTGATTGGCAGACAAAAAAATCCCATAACCCAAAAACTCATCTCTGTAGTCTTCCTTCCACGGACCGAGATAGAGAACTATTTGCTTGTGCCTGAAGCCATCGTACTCGGCCTGACGGAGGAGGCAAGACTTGCGGAGGTGAGCATCACCGCAAGCGCAGATGAAATCAGCAACTTTATTAACGACCAGCTTGCGAGCGTTGATCCGAAACTATTCCCATGGGGCAAAGGAACCGACGCGGCTAAATCCGTTAAGGGCTCGGTGCTGCTGGAGAGGATTTACCGAAAGTTTCAACTCAACTACCAAAAGACTTCTGGCCATCTTATCGCCAAGCACATCACGAAGGAATTGCAACCCGCGCTAACAGAGTTTCACAACTTGCTGAAGCCTTTGTTTGAAGCGTCGATTGAATCAGGCGAATAATCTAGGTGTGGGATCATCGACGATACTATTTAGTGGGCCAATTCTGCGCTCGACTCGTGTATCAACCGCGATGAATTCAACGGAAGACCCTTCGCAAAATCAATCGTCCAAGCGGGGTCTTGTTCTTGTTCTAGCGCTGGACGTGGGCGTGCTCGTTAGTTCGGGGCAGCCAAAGAGCTGTGGAATGAAATTCGAGAGGAAAGCATACCTAATGAAGAACGATGCAGGCAGCGGCAGGCGATTCCACAATCAAACTCCGGCGAACCGCGACCTTAATGGATACGAGTCCTTCCATGCAGAGGGATTTCTACTCGCGGCAGAGCTTCAGAGAATATCCCGCAGCAATGCACTCGGTTTGACCTTCATTGCCCTTGCAATCTTCACAATATTTCTGATCGCCACGTTCCTCTCGCCCCGTTCAATCCCGCCGATGTAAGTCCAGTGAAGCCCTGCTTCCTCAGCGAGCTTTTCCTGCGACCACTTCAGACGTTCGCGGTGTTTGCGGATGGTTTTTCCTAGAATCGGCAGCGGATCATCAGGCACCCGAAAATGTTCTGGCGTTGACGACTATGAGAACAGAGACTATAAGTATTAGCCGTTTGGGATCGGCAGTTGCATTGAGCCTCTGAAAGTGGCCAAATGGCATTCTCGGTCAACGGGATTGGAACAACCTATTACGGGAAGTCGGATGAGTGGCCAGATGGCTCATACGTGAAGACACTGTGGCTCGTGTTTGCCTTCATTCCGATTCTGCCGCTGCGCTCGATCCGTGTATATGAGGAGGCTGTTGAATCCGGCAGTCGGACTCGCTATAGAGCCGTCTCTGTCCGGTTGCATCTTCGGCAGGTTGTCTCTACCTACGGTGTGGCGATTGGCGCACTCGCGGTATTTATCGCGCTCATAAACTACATAGTCGATTTGCGTCGTTAAAAAGGTCGAGAACTGGATCAGTTTTTCGGGCGGTTCAGAATTGAGTAGTCGTAAGCTCATGAATCCATTGCATGTGCAGAAGGAGCGAATCCTTATTCAATTCTCCGCGATCCCATGATCGAACAAGGAAATAACCGGCTAACTTCAGTCAAAACCAAATAGCAGGCAATTAGCCGAGCTATCGCCCAGTGATTTAATGAAAATTGCGCCTAACTCTATGCAAACAGTACATCTGCGGAATAAAACATGTATTAGCTGCAACGACGGTTCCAAATGATGTAGTTGCCCACTTGGGCTGTCTCAGTGGACTTGGAGCCAAAAGATTAGCTGAAAGCAATCTGCGGCTGTGTGTAAGCCGCAGATTCCCTGAATTTCATCCGAACGCTTCAACAACCAATCTCCTTCAGCCTACACACACCTCCATTTCATTTTCAGCGGGATCGAATTGACCATCGTCCGCAATGGGTTCCCTTCCTATCAGCCATTGCCATTTTTCTGCAAGCTTCACTCGGTCAGGGATGTTTCCTGCTCCGCTCTGTAAGTCCACGATGCCGGTTGCGGCGAGTTCCCGCATAAACCGTCTGGCAGTTGGGAGACTGACTCTCAAGATGCGTGATGCCTCTTTTGAACTGAGATGACCTCCGGTTATCAGAACCGCACGCAAGAGTTGTCTTCGGTTTCGTGGAATCGAGGAAAAGCAGATATGTCGGATCGTGTTCATGATCTCGGGATTGAGATCGCCTTTAGATTCCAATAGCGCCTGCCCTAGCGCGATGGATCGCAGAATCAGAATTATTCGCTGAGGTCCCTCAGGAACTCCCGCTACATACTGTTCGTCCTCGCCAGTGCCACATGCTTCTAATTCGACGCGACCGCACGCAGTGAGTCTGGCGAGATTTATAAATTGCACCTTAACCTCCTGCGGGATCAATATCTGCTGAGGATCAAACGTATCGCCTCCGAACTCCTTGAAGTGCTCTGCAATGAGAGCATTCACCATCGCACGACATTTGTCCTCGATGATCGCGGGTTGGTAGCTTTCGACAAATGCTATTAAATCTTCGTCCTCAGCTTCCTGCCCTACTATCTCGTAACGCACCATGCGATTTCCAAGCTGTGCCATCACTGCATCTGTGCGCGACGGTATGGGCGTTGTGGCACCGAGCCAATTAAAGACATGGGCACCTTCGTAGCCTCGCGGCCCGTGCACGCCTGACGCTGACCTGTGGCCTCGACCGTCCAGCACAGCCGTCAACATCGCAAAGTTCTCTCTCAGAGCATTTTCGGTGCCTCTGAACAGAGGAGCCAATTCTTTGGTGAGAAGGGTTTTCTGCTTTAGCTGGGGCAGGAGATCGTTCTTTTCCAGATCCTCCCTAGATACATTCGCTGCATGGCTGACAAATGATTTTGGGGTGAAAGTGTCAAGCCGGAACAGAACCTTGCGCGTTTCCGGTCGATCGGGTTCGCACATGTTGATAACGGTGGATTTGCCTCGGCCTGAGGGACCTTCGTAGATCAAAGCGACTGGATTACTTCTATTTTTCAGGGAAAGCGAACAGATAACCGCAAGTCCTGCTCGCAATGCCTCCCATAGTTCAGCGTTGTACCGCGAAATAACTTCAGTTTTCAGACGTTCAAGGAGACCTGCCCTGTCCAAATCTAGTTCACCTCTTCAATGTGCGTTAATAAAGTTAATCCGTCGAAACTGCTATCAGGGTTCTGCAATTTCGGAAGCAAACCCCGCTCAGCAAAGTCCCGTAATGCGTCTGGCGGGAAGCCAGTTGTGCGAGCTAGTTCATTCAAGCTCATGTCTTATATTTCTCCTCGGCTCGTAGAAGCCTATGTGCCTACCTAGGACGGCCCAAGATGGGAAGTCCTTTTGCTCAATTGGATCGCTCAAGATGCCCCTTTGTTACCGTACCCCTGCTAAATTTCAATGCTCATCTCAGTGCGGCTCTCCGTTCAGGGAGCACATGAAGAGTCTTCCGAACCGTTGGAAATGCACCACGGTCCAGCACTACTACAGAGGACGAGCTGCTTCCACGTTAATTGGATTGTTTGGATGCTCTTGCTGTTATGTACAGAGTTCTTCTAGCGTTCAGGAGAAGACCGGGTGAGCTTCAGAGATTCATCGGCGATGTGGAGAGGTCTTCTACAATCACCAACAGTACGTCCCTGTGCTTCTCCTCGCTAAATTGGACTCTCCACACGCCAGCCTCAGTTACCTGTACCATCCTGCTGGCTCGATGTGGATAGATGATCAGGACCACCACAGCTGGCTTTTCAGTGCTACCGTTTCACCATGGCAAAACCGGAACGCGTCGTGGATACCCGTGGTGGCGCTGCTGACACGCCAAATTGGCGGTTCGGCATCACGGCGGACATTCCCAGAGCGACAGTACCTGAAGTGATTGAGGGACTCGATTACTATTCCCGCGAACGTCTTGGTGGCTCCTACTTCTATCCCGATTACGTTAACAACAAACTGGCTGTCGCGTTTGAGTGGTATCTGCGCTATCGTGGTTCGCCATTCGGGTACCGCGTTGGAATTGAGTTCTGGGTCACGGAGAGCAATCTACAGCAGATCGGCGCGTATGTGCTCTATGGGCCAGATCATCCTCTCAAAGGACAACAACCGAAGTTCAGCAAATCAGAGCAGGCCAAGTTTCAGAAGAAAATTCTTTCGGTTCTGCAAATTGTATCCAACTGGCGCAATAACCTAACGCCGCAGACCTTTTTCACCGTTCACTACCTAGAGCTGCATCAATCCCATGCTATCCATCGCCTAACCGAGATACCTGCTCTGAACGCCCACATTATGCCGACCGTGCTGATGGGGAAAGAGAACAGCCGGGTGTCTGCTGTCATCCACTCTATCCAGGCGCGATTCAGGGAGGAAGCAAGAGCCATCGGCGGGCACAGTTTCGCTGAAGTATGTGCACTCCTGACGCTTGCTACCGGAGAGCATTACCACGGGTACCGATCCACTCTGGGAAAAACAGCCCTCAAGCAGTTCTTAAAAAAGATCAGCCCCCTTCCAGTCGTCGAGGACGTATATCCAAAAGGAAAATACAAGCTGGCGCCGCCGGAATGGCCGGAGTTCTCGTTACGAGCCCTCGAAAGCGCTGCTGAGTGTCGAGCGTTGCTCAATGATCGGGAACGCTCAGCGTTTGACCGTAGCCTTTTTGCCTTTTACGTTGCCAAGGATTTGTTGGGGAGGAGATTTACTACCGTCTCAGCCGTCGCTCTCATTGCTGCTCTGAAACCGTTTCGTTCGCCGGTCAAATGCGAAGGCCACCTATCCTGTGACACGTGTGGATCACTGAATCTTCGCCATGAATTGCACGGTGAAGCATCATCTCTGGCCGTTTCTTTGGCCGAGCTTTTTGGATTGGAAGAAGGAGATGAAAAGCGGAATAAGCTTGAATCTGCGTAAAGTCCGTGTATCGCACCCAGCGCTCCTCCTTTGTGCATGATGCGGTTTTTCGACATGGAGAGTTCGACGTACGCGATCCAGATGTTTTTCCTACCAGCACATCGGCTATCTCGGAGAAACTAGTGCATGCAAATCAGTTGTTAACTATCACTTTTCTTGCTCGAAGAGCTCTTTTGGAGCACCTGCACAAATCAGCCAACAGGCCATTCGATCCTGAAACGTTCGGGATTCCGCCAGACAAGTTTCAAAGAAGTTTAGGCTCCAAGGCTTTTTATGTGGTTGGCAGCAAATATTGGACAAACATCCGTGCCATCGGGCGAATGAATCCTGATGAATGAGTGCGACTGACCAATGAAAGAAATGCCCATCGGCAACCTAATCTTCATGCCGCAGATGCCAGTCTCCGAAGTGCCGTTTTGACTAAATCCGTCCCACATTCGACGCCTGTCTCACTTTCGGCACACGCCAGTCTCAACAGGGGCATAGAATATGAGCTGAGAAGGTGAGGATGCGATGCTGGACGAATTCAGGCAGCTCGCAACTATGCGGATCGATCCTAACTACCAAATGGCCGTGTTAGCGGTTTTGACCTTCGGGTTCAAAATGGGAGCGTCTTCCCAAAAGGTGTGTTCGGCTTTGTGGGATCGCTGGCATCGCCGCTGACGTGGACTCCCGATCAAAATAAAAACTTTTTGCGAATCTTATTCCCGTTCTGATACATCTCAATTTGAGCCACTGCCTCGCAAGATGCAATGGCCTCTCGGTAGCTCTAAGCTGCTGATTCAAATTGGAACGCGAAATGGAAGCCTTCAACTTCCTCCGGAGCATTAGGTCGGGAGTTCGAATCTCTCCGGGCGCGCCATGATTTTCA
>CAYNPS010000024.1:31974-41064 GCA_964399125.1 uncultured Terriglobales bacterium | reverse complement strand
GAAGACAAGGATTTCGGTATATTGGCGTACCCTCATGGCACGAAAACGGTCGGTGTAATTCTTATCCGTTTTCCTGCATCTACTCGAAGCCAACTCGGTCAAGCAGTGCTAGCCGTCGTTGCCGAGCTAGGAGACCGTCTCAAAGGTGCATTTGTAGTGGTTGAGCCAGGACGTGCCCGAGTCTCAAAACGTCCCGGGTAAAGAGCCGATTCGCATTCGCCCCTGTGAATCAAGACTTCTAAAATCGTCTCTCCGGGCGCGCGCCATAACTCATTCCAATTCTTTCCTATTGCTGAAAAGAATATGATGAAATTACGCTCAGTAGCTCCTGGGCAGACTTGATCATCGTCGATAAATCGCCACCCCAGTCGCGACTTGAACAATCGATTCCAAGCTTCTGCGAGCCGCTGATTTGGATGTGCTGTTGGGGACAAAAAGCACGTCTTCATCCTTTAATTCAATGTCGGGCGACTTGGCGGCCATAATCTGCTTGAGCTCGACGGGAATTTCCTTCAAGGCTCCTTCTTGCCGTCGAATAATGCGCGCACTGCCAAGCGATGCGGTTGGATTGAGTCCTTGCGCCAGAGCGATCGCCTGCATCACGGTGATGTGTTCATTTTGATCCATCGCAAAACCGCCCGGAGTGTGAACATCTCCGCTGACGTAGACGATGCCGGCGCGAGAGACCATCACGGTATCTCCTGGAAGTAGACTGACGTCCTGAGCCGAGAGCCGTTCAGCATCGCCAAATAGCTGCATCTTTTGCGGCGAATTTGGCGTTCCTCGATGTGCGATGATAACGGTCTTTCCCGCTCGGGCGGTTGTTCCGCCAGCGACAGCAATGGCGTCGAGCAGACGCGGAGCTCCCATCAGCGGATAGATTCCGGGATGAGCGACTTCTCCCAGAACGGAAATACCTTGCGAGGCGAATTCCTTGATGAGGATGCTGACGTGAGGATCTTGGAGATATCCGCCATCATGGAATCGGCGCTCAATTTCCTTTTGGGCTGCTTCGGGAGTAAGTTCCGACACTTTCACCGAGCCGATCAATGCAACGGTGATATCGCCTTCGCTGCTCACACGTAGCGTGCTGCTCAATTCGGGAGCGCCGAAGACCTTCAGTTCAACCAAATCGCCAGGCCCAAGGCGAAGTGTCGAGCCTTTTGGGCCAGTCACCGAGTCGCCACTCAGCGCATTTTGCGCAGAATCGCCCTTGGCTGGCTTCACAGCCTGAGCAGTGCCAGTAACGCCAGAGAGCAGGATGAGTATCAACGTCGATGCGCAGCGGCGGAATCGATGATGGATGAAGCGCGCCCTCATAGGAAGCGGCAAATTCTAGCATGCGGGTCAAGATCAGAGGCTTTTCGCAAAAATTCTGTTGTCCACGCCGTAACTTTTTGCCTGCTTCCGAGGATTACCTGATTGAGAATGGTTCCCCAGGGAGACGCGCGTGAGGGTGCTCGAATGCGAAACCGATGAGCGGCTGCTGATCGAAGCCGCGCAACGCGACCCGCTTCGTTTTGCTGAACTCTACGAGACCAACTTCGAGCGCGTGTACGCGTTTGTTGCCTATCGAGTGCGTGACCGCGCCGAAGCCGAGGACCTGACCGCCGAAGTTTTTCATCGTGCGCTGGCGGGTATTCAAAATTTCGAATGGCGAGGCGTGCCGTTTGCCGCATGGCTCCTGGGAATCGCTGCCAAGGTTCTGGCGGATCGATGGGAGCGTCTCGGCAAACGCCAAGAGATTCCAGTCGATGACTTGGATCAGGCCGGAATCGACGCTGCTATCGAACAACGGGCGATGTTGTTCCAGCTCGTCGATGCCCTCCCACCGGATCAGCGCCACGTGGTCATGCGCCGATTCATCGACCAAAGAACTATTCGCGAGATCGCGCATGAGATGGCGCGAAGCGAAGGAGCCATCAAGCAACTACAATTCCGCGCGCTGCAAACTCTGCGTGCACAGATGAGGAGCAAATATGTCTAGTCCGGTCTTGGTCGAACAACTCGATTGCGCAATTGACGTTCTGCTAAGCGATCCCGACGCAGCAATCTCAAACGTCGATCCAGGCGTGGTTGAGCTGCTCGGCGTCGCCGCAGAGTTGCGCACGCTCCCGCGTCCGGAATTCCGTGCTCGCCTGCGAGATGAGCTGATGCATGGAGGCATAGCCGCAAAGCAACTGTCGACGGTCGATGACAAGTGCCAAATCAGGATTCGTCAAAGCTCGCGCGACGAAGTTCTGCCTACCTTGTTCGGCGCGGGATACGGTACCTATGCGGTTCGTCGCTCGAATTTCGCGCTCTCAATCGCGGCACATGCTGTTGCGCTGCTTCTGATCCTGACTTCCGGACTCTGGCTATCTCGACGGCCAATCCATGAGAGCTTACAGACCGTCTCGTTGGAACCAACCGAGTACACGCCTATCGCACCGAATGTGACTCAAACTCTACACGGCGGAGGCGGCGGTGGAGACCGCGACAAGTTGGCAGCTCCCCAAGGACATCTTCCGAAACTAGCAACGCAGCAGATCGCTCCGCCAGAAGTTGTCGTGCGCAACGATAACCCTAAGATGTCAACGGAGCCAACGGTCGTCATGCCTCCGCACGTAAACTTTGCTGATAATCATCTTCCCAATTTGGGCAATCCAGTTTCGAGTGCGATTGGACCACCATCGAATGGGATTGGCTACGGCTCAGGCATAGGTAGCGGCGCAGGCGGCGGAATCGGCAGCGGCTCCGGCGCTGGTGTTGGCCCAGGAATTGGCGGGGGATTTGGCGGCGGAGTATTCATGGTCGGGGGCGGAGTCAGTGAGCCGCATGCCATCTACAAACCTGAACCCGAATACTCCCCAGAGGCACGTCAGGCAAAACTGCAAGGCACAGTGATTTTGTCACTCGTAGTGGGAGCCGACGGCAAAGCTCACGCCATTCACGTCGAGCGCTCCCTTGGTATGGGACTCGACGAGAGGGCGATCGAAGCCGTGCGCCAATGGCGCTTCGAGCCAGCCCAAAAGGATGGAAAGCCAGTGGCCGTCGCAGTAAGCGTGGAAGTCAGCTTCCGGCTGTTCTGATGACAGCCAATTTCCTGAACAGGGAATTTTGCAGCGTGTTTTAGATTTGACAACGAAAATTCTCGAATTCCGCCCGAAATCCGCAAATTTGCACGCGGGCCAGGGAAATTAACAGGGATTCTAGGGAATTAGCTGCTATTCCTTTTAGACTGAGCCATTTGCAAGAGCTTCCGTACGGGGATTGCCGAGCCAACAGGGAAACGAGCAGGGAATTTCCGTCACGAATTGTGACTGTGTTCCATTGGCATTCTTTAGCTATCGTTCCGCCCAAGCGACCAATGGATCTTTATTGCTTAGCCGAGCAATGGTCGGGATGAATTCTCCCGCAACTTGAAAATCGCTGCGAGTCAGGAAGTGACGAAAATACAACTCGCTGGGGTTCGTCCACACTTTCGTCCCAAAAACGGGATTCGTTGGTTCTGAAATCCATACACACATCCTGTTTTCTGTAGTCTTATCAATTTCCCAAAACTAAACTACTCAAAATCAGCGACTTGAAAGGGCGCACAGTTGGCGCGCTGTTTGCATGTAACAACTAAGTTGGAGGGAATAGGTTTGTGTGAACAAGCCTCTCTCCTTCCGCGAGCAGTCACGTTTTGGAAAAAAGGCTTTCCATTCGAAACAGGAGGGAAAGTCTTATTCCACTCGGTTTAACCCGAATCACCTTTTTCAAACAGGCTTTATTAAAGACCAATTTTGGCTTCGCATGTCCAAACCTGCCGCAGCCAAGGAGAATGTAATGCGATTCCATCTGCCGCTCCGTATGCCAGCAGCTGTTGCGCTGCTCCTCTTGTTCTTCGTTGCTGTTAGCCAGCCATTAATCGCTCAGACCACCACTGGCACGATACAGGGAACAGTCACCGATGCGTCCGGCGCCGTTATTCCGAACGCCAGCGTGACCGTCACGAATCCCGCATTGGGGTTCGACCAGACGATCCAAACCGATACTCGAGGCAATTACGTCGCGCGATCCCTGCCGCTGGGCACGTACACCGTAGAGGTGAAGGCCCCCGGCCTGCAGGTGCAGAAGGCTTCAGGCGTGGAGGTGGCCGTCAGCACGACGACAGTCCAGAACTTCAGTCTGAAAGTCGCAAGCAGCACCGAAGTCGTTGAGGTCACGGCCGAGACCCCCGTCATTGAAAGCAGCACCTCGGCGGTTGGTCAGACTATTGACCAGAAGGTGGTCCAGGACATTCCGCTCAATGGCCGCCACTTTGTCGATCTTGCACTGCTCACTCCTGGCACCGTGATTCCGCCGCAGAACGGCTTCCTTACGGCTCCTCTGCGTGGACAAGGCTCCTTCGGCATCGTCTCCGCCGGCACCCGGGAAGACACCACAAATTTCATGGTGAACGGTATCAACCTAAATGACACCGCGAATGGACAGCTCACGTTCAACCCGACTATTGCGACGGTGTCCGAATTCAAGATCAATAACCAGACACCTAGCGCGGAGTTTGGCCGTAATTCAGGCGCCCAAGTGAACATCGCGACGCGCTCTGGCACCAACGCGTTCCATGGCGAAGCATATGAGTTCTTGCGCAACGAAGCCCTTGATGCTCGTAACTACTTCAATCGCGAGCAGGCGCCTAGTTTCGTCGCCGCTACCAACAGCGTCAACTTCACACATCAGAACATCAATCCGTTCAAGCGCAACCAGTTCGGCGGCGACCTCGGTGGGCCTATCTGGAAGAATCACACATTCTTCTTCGGAAGCTACGAAGGGCTACGTCAGCGACAGGGATTAGCGTTTGGTCCCACCAGAGTCCCAACAGATGCCGAGCGAGCGACGGTGACAAATCCGACGATCCAAAAGCTGTTGACTCTCGTGCCTGCCGCGCAGGGCGGCGGCAACACCTTTACCGGATCGGCGGTTGCGCCAGTGAACATCGACCAAGGCACCGGCGACATCCTGCACAACTTCAGCGATTACGACCGCCTGCACGGTTACTATGTCTTCCAGCGCGACGAGCGCCTGGAGCCGAACCTCTCTGGCGCGAACATCCCGGGCGGTGGAGACCAGAGGCGTTCGCACCGGCAGATTTTTACGTTGAGCGAGACGCACATCTTTAATCCGAGCTTGGTGAATGATTTTCGCGTCGGATTCAACCGCATCCACATCACCTTCGCCTCTGACACCGCCGGCCTCGATCCGGCTTCCTTCGGCATCAACGACGGCGTCTCCGCCCCGATCGGCATTCCGCAGATCATCGTAACCGGTGCCATGACATTCGGCGGCGAACGCAATTTCCCACAGGGACGCGGCGACCTCACGACGGTTGTGAATGACAGCGTGAGCTGGAACCGCGGCAATCATGGCCTAAAGTTCGGCGGCGAGTACCGCCGGATCAACAACAACACCATTGCAGGCGATCTCGGCTCAATCACCTTCCCGTCGTTGGCGGCTTTCCTCGCTGGCACGGAGCAAGGTTTCAATATCAACTTGGGCGGCAATCACCCTGCACGCATCACCCAGCCGGCCTTAGGTTTCTTCGGCATGGATAGCTACAAAATTAAGCCCTACCTGACCTTGGAGCTTGGTTTGCGTTGGGATTGGAACTTTACTCCCACAGAGGCGCTCAATCGCTCGACTGTGATCCTGCCCTCGACGAATCCAGCCAACAGCAAAGGTCAAACATTTGCTCGCCTGGTGCAGATTGGCACGAACGACCGCAGTGAGGAGTACCACCAGAATAACAAGCTCTTCCAGCCGCGTGTAGGCTTTGCTTATGACATGTTCCGCAATGGGAAGACGATTCTGCGGGGCGGATACGCTATCGCATACGACCAACCTCTGCCGATTATCTCGAGCGGCAATCCGCCATTCGGTTTGCCGCTATCGTTCCAGGTGACCGCCGGCCCGACCACCTCACCCGCTTTCTCCAACTTGGTAACGGCGGCGGCCGGCGGTGGCATAACGCCAACTACGGTGAACCCCAATTACAACGATGCCTACATCCAGAGCTACAACCTCAATATCCAGCAGCAGATCACTCCTACGCTGGGCATGATGGTTGGCTACTTCGGCTCGAAGGGGACCGACCTGAACATGCAGCTCAACATCAATCAGAATATTCAGGATCCCACCGCCGCGCCGGGCACGTACATTCGTCCCATCGTCAGCTTGGGTAGCGATAGCCCAATCATTCCGAAGACCGCCAGCGGCACTCCGGTCACCACTCTCAACAACATCACCTCGAACGAGAGCATCGGCACCTCAACTTACAACGGCCTGTGGGTGACAGGTACCAAGAGCTTCGGTCACGGTCTCCAATTCAATGCCAATTACACGTGGTCGCACTCCATCGACGAGAACTCGCGCAACTTCCAGGGTGTCACCGTCCAGAACAGCCTCAACCCGTTCGCGGACCGGGCCTCCTCAGATTTCGACGCACGCCACCACTTCACCTTCAGCACACTTTACGATTTGCCGTTCAAGGGCAACCGCGTGGTTTCCGGATGGCGCCTCGGCAGCATCATCTCGCTGCAGAGCGGCAATCCCCTGACGATCATTACTAGCATCAACACCTTTACGGGCGTTACGACGGTTCGTCCCGATCAGATCGCGGCTCTACCCAACGTGGGCACGACTCTGGTTACTGCCGGTAGCAACGTCGGCAAGGTGTCGTGGTTTCCAAACAATTCCGTCTGCGACCCGACTTCGGCTGCTGGCTGTGGAGCGGGGTCGATCTTCGCGCTGCCTCAGCAGGTGGTCGGCGGCAAATCGGTGTTCCATTTCGGGAGTCTGGGCCGCAATGCTGTAATTGGTCCCGACTTCAAGAACATGGATTTCTCGATTTCGAAAACGACCAAAATTACCGAGCGGCTCAGCAACGAGTTTCGCGTTGAGGCCTTCGATCTCTTCAATCATCCAAACTTCGGCAATCCGGGGACGACCGCGAGCGTTGGAAGCTCAACCTTCGGCCTGATCAGCGGCACGCGCAATCCCACGGGGGATGCGGGCTCATCGCGTCAGCTCCAGCTGGCAATGAAACTCATCTTCTAACCGGAAACAAGAAAATAGCCCGGTCACCGTTGACCGGGCTATTCTTCGTGCGCGAGCGAGAGTTCTATTTCGGAATTACAGGTTTCTTTTGCGACTTGCGATCATACACGTAGCCGCCGCCTGCGCCCGCTAATGCTCCGATGGCGGCGCCTTTCTTTCCGCCTGCCAATCCACCGATAGCTGCCCCACCGAGGGCTGAGCCGCCTACGATGGCCGCTGATTTCTTCTTCGAGCGGCGCCTTACTACTCTGCGCTTAGCGGCCACCTGCATGTAATAGTGACTTTGTGATGCAACCGGCTGCGCGCTCTGTACCAGACGCGCTCCACCGAAGTTCTGTGCCGGCAGGGCCATGGCTGACAGCAACATGGTTGAAAGTACCCATTTGGGCTGTTTCATTTGAGGTCCCCTCCCCAAAACAAACAACTGCTCAGACGCAAGCGCCTGGCGTGTGTTGTTGAATGCTTGACTGTGTTGTTCGATGAGACGTTTCAGCAGGAAGTTGGAGTGAATCGCGAGCAGCACAAGCAACTGCTCACACGGATTGACATTGAATGCAATTCAACGGATTAACGAAGTATCCGTGGCAATCCATAGCATCCGTGTGGGATGTTGCTTTTGCTTCAGAGTTCCAGCCGCAGCAAATCTGAAACCGTTTCGCGCTTGCGCACCAGCTTTGCTGACTTGCCGTTAACCAGCAGCTCTGCTGGACGCGGACGAGTGTTGTAGTTGGAGCTGAGTGACATTCCATACGCTCCGGCATCGAGAATCGCCAGCAGCTCGCCTTCGGCTACTTCGGGCAGCTCACGATCGCGCGCGAAGAAGTCGCCGGTCTCGCAGACGGGGCCCACGACGTCAAACACGGCAGAGCTGCGATCCGCATGTCGCACGACCGGAACAATCTCGTGATGAGCTTTGTACAGCGACGGGCGGATTAAGTCGTTCATGGCTGCGTCGGTCACTACAAAGCGCTTCGCGCCATTCTGCTTTGTGTAAATCACGCGTGTGAGCAGCGCGCCTGCGGGTCCAACGATTGTGCGGCCAGGTTCGAGAAGAATGTGAAGCTTTAGTCCCTGCAGTCCCTTCAGCAGAGCCTCAGCATATTCAGATACGCGGCTAGCGAAATCGAATTCGGCTTGAGGTGAATACGAGATGCCGAGTCCTCCGCCGGCATCGACGTAGCGAATGTTGTGTCCGCCGCTGCGAAGCTGTCGCACGAGATCGGCAACCCGCTGCATCGCGGCCAGGAACGGATCAATACTGAGAATCTGCGAGCCAATGTGCACACTCACTCCAGCCGGTTCCAGCCACTTCGATTGCGCAGCTTCTGAGTAAAGCTCCCAGGCGGCCGAAATAGGAACGCCAAATTTGTGCTCGCGCAGTCCTGTTGAGATGTATGGATGGGTTTCAGCCGATACATCAGGATTTACGCGTAAGGCTATGAGAGCACGCTGCTTGAGAGAAGAAGCGCGATCAGCCAGGACCTTTAGTTCGCTCTCGCTCTCGACGTTAAAAATCAGAATTCCCGATTTGAGAGCGAGATCGATCTCCTCACGTGTTTTGCCAACCCCCGAAAAGACAACACGACGCGCAGCGCCTTTGTCCGCACGCAGCACGCGTTCGAGCTCCCCTCCGGAGACGACGTCGAATCCAGCCTTCCTTCGCGCGAGCATCTTCAGGATGCTCAGGTTGGAATTCGCCTTTACGGAATAGCAGATTGTGTGTGGCGCGCTACGAAATGCCGCGTCAAAGGCTTTGTATCTGGCTTCGATGTGTGACGCCGAATACACGTACAACGGCGTGCCGTATTTTCCGGCAAGAGCGCTCAACGGCAGGTCGTCGCAGGTGAGTTCGTCGATTAGTGTTTTGCGATTCTCGCGGTAGTGGAATGGGCGCTGGGGAATTTTCAATCGAGACAATTCCTAAGGTTTTGCAGTGTTCGGGTGAAGAGCCCACGACTTTAGCCGCGTTTCTAACGAGCTACTTTCAATCGCGCTTTAGCGCTGGCCCACACA
>CAYNPS010000024.1:0-31874 GCA_964399125.1 uncultured Terriglobales bacterium | reverse complement strand
TTAGCCGCGTTTCTAACGAGCTACTTTCAATCGCGCTTTAGCGCTGGCCCACACATGCGCGCTTCGCGCGTGTGCCTGCGCTAAAGCGCAACTATGATTCGTGCTCGCCAATTCGCACGGCTTTCGAGCCGTGCTCACCCCCGACTGAAGTCGGGGGCTTCCACCCTAAACAAACGGGTGTTTGACCAAAATAAATCGCAATATTCTTCAACCCTATTTCACTTTAACGGCCAAAACAGTTTCGTCATCGAAGGTAGCATGCCGCTGCCGATGGGCATCGACGGCATTGAAAATGGCCTGCACGATTTGCTTGGCATCACGCGTCCAATGCTCCTTCACGACTGCTTCCAATCTTTTTCGTCCGAACTGCTCTCCCGAGGGGCTGAGGGCATCGGCGATGCCGTCGCTGAAGAATACAAACAAGTCGCCTGATTCTGCGTTGACCGTCACCTCGTCATAGCTGGCTTCTTCGAACAGCCCGAGCGGAAGCCCCGCGCTTTCGATGACTTCAAGATTCCCATTCCGGCAAAAAATGGGGCGGGGAATTCCGGAATTCGCAACCGTCATGGAGCGTGAGTCGTCATCCCAAACGGCATAAACGATGGTCACATACTGTGCTTCGATGTGGCGCTCATTCAGTGAAAGATTGATTGCCGAGAGCATCTGCGCCGGCGAAGGCTCCAGCGATGCTGTCGAACGCAGCAGACCACTAACGAGTGCGGCATATAAAGCGGCAGGCGCGCCTTTACCGCTCACATCCCCCAGGGCGAGAGCGACACGTCCGCCGCTGTATTCAAGAAAATCGAACATGTCGCCGCCAATCATCAGCGCCGGCTCGAACTTAGCAGCGAGATCGGCATTGCGAAGCTGCGGACACACTGGCGGCAGCAGGCGTATCTGGAGCTCGCGGGCCATGGAGAGATCGCGCTCCAGGCGCTGCTCTTCGCGCGCCAAACGCCCATAGAGCCGGGCATTTTCGATCGCGATCGCAATTTGACCGGCCAGAGTCGTCATCGTGCGCACGTGATCGTCGGTGTAATAGTTACGACGCGTATTTTCGAGATCCAACACTCCGATGGCCCGCTCCTTGTAAATGAGTGGGACGCAGAGTTCGGAGCGGGTCTCCGGATTGAGCTCAATGTAGCGCGGGTCTTTGCTCACATCAGGCGCGAGTACCGCGACTTTCTCTCTGACTGCGTATCCGACGAGCCCGCGTCCTACTGGAATGTCATGTTTGAGATGGATGTTCTCCTGGTATCGCAGCGAGAAGCGATGAACGAGCATCTTCTGTTCTTCATCCAGGAGCAGGATCGAGAACATCTGATACTCGATCACTCGCGTGAGCAGCTCGCCGATGCGCTTAAAGAGCTGATCAACATTCAGAATCGACGTAAGCTCTCGGCTGATTTCATTTAGCACTGTGAGCGTCTGTGCCTGCCGCGCAACGCGCGTGTACAGACGGGCATTCTCAATCGCCACCGCGATGCGCGACGCAACCAGGCTGAGGATCCGGCTGTGCTCTTCGGTGAAATAGGCTTCTTTGCTCGCCTGAATATCGATCACGCCAATAATGCGCTTTTTGGCAATCAGCGGCACGGCAAGTTCCGAACGCACCTGAGGATGAGCGTTGATATAGCGCGGTTCTTTACGAACATCGGAAACCAAAATGGAGCGTCGCTGCTCGACCGCCATTCCGGTGATGCCTTGCCCGACTTTGATCTTTAATCGTTCCACCTCGGGGGTGTGCCCAATTTGGAAGCGCATGCGCAGCTCCTGCGTGCGCTCGTTGAGCAGCATGATGGCAAAGATCTCGTAATCGATGACCTGCCTGACCAACTCGGCGACACGCGCGAGAAGCTTATCTGTTTCGAGCGTGCTGTTGAGCGTGTCGGCGACGTCGATGAGGAAGGTCTCGAGCTGGAGCGAGACCTCGGCTGCGCGCCCGCCTTCTTGATTTGTCTTCAGAACTTCAGCAAGCGGAACGTTGTTTTCGATCGGATTGCCCCTGCCGCCGTTCTTGATTGGCTCCAACTCTGCGGCTCTGTTCTCAGCCGGAACTTTTGTGCGCGTCGCCGCCATGGTTCGTCTTCGATAATAGCAGCGAGGAGAGCGTCGGAAAGCCGTTCCACCACAGAGCCACGGAGGAACACGGAGAAAGTAGAAACAATAACTCAGTTACGGATTTCTTCGTGTTCTCCGTGGCTCCGTGGTGAATTGGAGATCGAAGTTAGCTCTTGCGTGCGGCTTCGATGATCGTTATCGCGGAATCGGTGTAAATTCGGCTGGCGCCGGCGTCGATCACCATGTGGGCGTCTTGGAGAGTTTCAATTCCATCGGATGCGATGACGTCGCGTTGGTCGCCAAGAACTCCGCGCATCAGCGAAATGTCCGAGGGAAGGGAAGAGACCGCAGTGAAACCTGTTCCCGAGCTTACGCCATCAGCACCTGCCGCCAGAGCGAGCTGGCAAGCGAGAATTTTTTCTTCCAGCGAAAGTAGTGCGATCTCGACATCCACATGAAGCAAAGCACCGTTATCGTGAGCGAGTTCCGACAAGGCTCGCATCTCGGTTTCGACGCGAATGCGATCGCCTGACTTCAGTGCACTGAGGCTCATGATCAACTCGAGATTGCGCGCGCCCAATCGAATCGCGTCGAGAGCCTCGTATCGCTTGGTCGTCGTCGTGCTCGCGCCAAAAGGAAAGCCGATCACTGTGCCAATCTTTACCTGCGTCCCAGACAGCAGGGAAGCGGCCGACGCTATGTGAGCAGGACTCACAATCACCGAGCCAAAGCCAATGCCGACAGCTTCGGCGCAAAGCTGCTCGATGTTGTTGTATGTGGCGTCCGGTTTAAGGAGACGGGAGCTTGTGCGCGCGGCGAGGAGCTTCCAGTCTTGCGCTGGAGACCCTACAAGAGAAGGAGCTTCGGAAATCTCAATCGCCATGACTGATAGGCCGATTTTAACTCACTCGTCTCCCAAAGCACTCGGGGGAATCACGCAGATGTCGGGTAGGTTTCGGTAGCGCTCGGCGTAATCGAGTCCATATCCGACGACGAACTTGTTCGGGATAGTGAAGCCGATGTAATCGCCCTCGATCTTCTGGATACGCCGCGCCGGCTTATCGAGTAGGGCGGCGATTTTCAGAGACTTCGGCTGATGGGCATTGAGGACTCTGCGCAGATAGGTGAGGGTGAGTCCAGTATCGAGGATGTCTTCGACCAGGATGATATTTTGGCCTTCGACAGAATGATCGACATCCTTCAACAGCTTGACCTCGCCGCTTTGCTGATGTCCCTTGCCGTAGCTTGAAGTTGACAGAAAATCGAAGGTCGCGTCCAGGCTGATGCAGCGCGCCAGGTCGGCGAGGAAGATTGTCGCTCCCTTGAGCACGCCTACCAAGACGACTTTTTGTCCGGCAAAGTCGCGGGAGATTTCCTCACCCATTTCGGCTACGCGCCGGGCAATCTGATCGCGGGTGTAAAGGACTTCGAGTCCGGCGTGAGCTATGGAGGCGGTCATAGGCGTATTGTCGCTGCGGCTTGATAGAAGGGCAACTGCAAAAGGCAGTGGACGGCGTGGACCAAGTGGACTGAATGGACGATGTGGAACTGAGTGGGCCTGCCCCGGTTGAACCCTAATATTGTGGCTGCTGTGCAGGCCGGGTGCGCCCATTTATTGAGTCCACCGAGTCCACTCAGTCCACCAAGTCCACTTGTCCCAGCATTGACCTTTGCACCAAGCCCGTGTTCAATACCTGCTTCCAGCCATGAACAAATTCTTTTGTGTTCTCCTGCGTTCTTCGGTCTTCACTTTTCTGTTTTGTATTTCATTGCTCTCAACTGGCGCGCAAAACGCGCAATATCCGGATCTCCCCAGCGAAACTCCCGCCCAGCTCAAGCCCGCGACTGACACTTGGGACTACAGCCGTCGCGAAGCGATGATCCCGATGCGCGACGGCGTCAGGCTTCACACGCTCATTCTCGTGCCCAAAGCCGCCAAACACGCGCCAATTCTGCTCACGCGAACTCCCTACGATGCCAACGCACTCACCAGTCACGCCTACAGTTCCCATTTGGGACCCATCCTGAACGGCTACGACAATGCCGTCGACGTGATTGTCGATGGCGGATACATCCGCGTTGTGCAAGATATTCGTGGGAAGTACGAATCAGAGGGCGACTATGTGATGAATCGCCCGCTCCATGGTCCGTTGAATCCTACGCCGGTCGACCATTCCACCGATACCTACGACACCATCGACTGGCTGGTGAAGAACATTCCCGAAACGAACGGCAAGGTCGGCATTCTGGGAATTTCTTACGACGGATTCCTGCCGCTCATGGCGCTGGTGAATCCTCATCCGGCGCTCAAGGTTTCGGTGCCGATGAACCCGATGGTCGATGGCTGGATGGGGGACGACTGGTTCCACCATGGCGCTTTCCGCGAGCAGAACATGCCGTACATCTACGAGCAGGAGGGCACGCGCAAGAACGACGCGAAATGGTGGCGCAGCCACTTCGACGACTACGATGAATTCCTCGCTGCAGGTTCAGCCGGCGAGCTGGGCCGCATTCATGGCCTGGAGCAGGTTGGCTTCTGGCGGAAGATTCTCGCGCATCCGACGTACGACAGCTTTTGGCACGAGCAAGCGATGGATCAGATTCTTGCCGCGCAGCCGCTAAAGGTTCCGGTGATGCTGGTCGACAGTCTCTGGGACCAGGAAGATATCTATGGGGCGATCGCCGTGTATAAGGCGATAAAGCCCAAAGACACAAACGGTGACAAAGTGTTTCTCGTGATGGGTCCCTGGCATCACGGGCAGGAGATTCGCGAGGGCAACAACCTGGGCGCGATCAAGTTCGACAGCGATACGGCTTTGTACTTCCGTCGCAACATCCTCGCGCCTTTTCTTGCGCACTATTTGAAAGACGATTCGCCCAAGGCCGATGTGCCTCCGGTGTCCGCGTTCGAAACGGGGACGAATCGATGGGAGCAGCTCGCGTCCTGGCCGTCAGGCTGCGATTCGGGATGCCAGATCAAACCGACAGCGATGTACTTCAATGCCGGGCTCAAACTCAGTACAACCCCTCCCAAAACGGGAGACGGAGCTTACGACGAATACGTTTCCGATCCAGCAAAGCCGGTGACCTATCGCGCACGTCCGATCGTTCCTGTGTATTCTCCGGGCTCAACCTGGTCGCAGTGGCTGGTTGACGATCAGCGCTGGGTTTCAAATCGGCCCGACGTGATCTCCTATGTCACCGATGTTTTGACCGCGCCGGTCAAGGTCAGTGGACAACCCGTCGTGAATCTGATTGCCTCGACCAGTGGCACGGATTCGGATTGGGTTGTGAAAGTGATCGACGTCTATCCCGACGAGGTCGCGATGGATACGCCAATGGGTGGATATCAGTTGATGGTCTCAGCAGATATCTTCCGCGGGCGCTATCGCGAGAGCCTCGATTCTCCGAAAGCCATCACCCCTGACAAGCCGTTGCTCTACCGCTGGGCTCTGCCGACCGCAAATCATGTGTTCTTGCCCGGACACCGCATCATGGTACAGGTGCAGTCAAGCTGGTTCCCGCTCTACGACCGCAACCCGCAGACGTTCGTGCCGAGCATCTTCTGGGCAAAGCCTGCGGATTATCGCAAAGCGACCCAGCGCCTGTATCACGCGCCCTCAGAGGAGAGCTTTGTGGAGTTGCCGGTCGTGGAAGGGCAGTGAGCAACGCGCCGTCGGTTTCGAATAGTGGTGCAGAATTGCCCTTGTCAGGCAGACCGCGATCGATGCTGGCGTTGGCAGCAGCGACGGCTCGCGTCCAAACAGAGCCAATAGCCATTCCCGCGCTGGCAAGGAATTGTCGCCGGTTGAAGGTGCTTATGCCGTCTTGCTCCCTATCGTCGCAGTCGGCCGAGGAGTATCTTTCTGGTAACGAATCGCGCTCGTCACTATGAGACGAGCACCAGTTCCCTTATACATACTCGTCAGAAATACTCCATGTCAGTTTCGGCACATGTATCACATCCAGTTCGCCGCTCACAACGATTCAAGGTGAACTTCGCGATTAAGGTATTCGCCGTCGTGCAGCAGCGCAAATGTGTGCTGCAGGGACGCAGCCATGATCTGTGCGAAGACGGTATGGCCATCTACATTCCCGCAGAGCTGCAACGTGGACAAGTAGTACAGATGGAATTCATCCTCCCTTATGTTCAGCGGCGACTCGGGGTGGCAGCTACAGTACGCGATTGCGAAGGATTCCGTTGCGGTCTGGAGTTCGAGAACCTCACTGCAATGGAGCAGGAAGCGATAGAACGATGCTGCGAGAAGCTCGCCGAGCTCGATTAGTTTCGCTTAGTCTCTCGAGGTAGCCCACGCCAGGCCGTCTGCGCCTGCTCCAACACTGATTAATCGGTTCACCTTCCAACTCGCCAGATCGATCTCAGCTACCTGTTTACTGCGATCGCAAGACACGTAAGCGATCTTGGCGTCGGGACGCAGCAGGATTTCCTGCGGCGCCGGCGGAACGTCGATCTGGTGCTCGATTTTCATTGTTTGTAGATTGAGAACGGCGACCTTGCTGCTCGCGGGTTGTGTAATCAGCAGCCAGTGCCCATCGTAAGTTGGACGAGTGCCAAACGCGACGTCGGGCAGAGGAACCCATCGAGCGATTTTGTTCGTTTGAGTATCGATTACGGCGAGCTGAGGCTTGGTTTGGTCCGCGGTAAAGACCCAGCGATCGTCAGGTGAAATGGCAATGCGTTGTGCCATTCCGGAAACGGAAATTACGGCCAATACTTTTTTATTGATGAGATCGATAGCGGAGACGGAGCCAGGTCCGACATTGGATGTGTAGCCCCGCGTCCCATCGCTCGAAATCGCTAGCATGTGCGACTCGGGTTGGCCCGTCGGGATGGAGTCAACGATCTTCCGCGTGCTCGGATCGATCACGTCGATAGAATTCGTCAGCTCGGCGGTTACGTAAAGCTTGCCGTCTTTTGGTCCGAACATGGCGCAGTGTGGACGAGTGGGCTTTGGAAAATTGATAGTATCGATGACCTTGCGCCCCTTCAGATCGATCACACTGAGCGTCTGCCCATCAGTTCCCGGTCTGCCCACGCCAGAGTTTCCATAGATGGGAGCCCAGGCGAGCGAACCGTCTGGCGATGCTGCGACCTCGTGAACAGTAACGCCGCCAACGGGGACTGAACCGAGTTCACGACCGGAGTCCGGATCAACGATGCTCACGGTGTGATCAGCCTTATTTGCCACCAGGAGAAGATCATGCCGTTTCGCGGAGGTATCGCGAATTGCCGCTATGCTTAGAAGGCTCAACAGTGCCAGGGCTACAGCGAGAACCCATCTGCGGGCGTTCATGGTTCGACTGTGAAATGTGAAATCTTTGCTTGTCAAAGCGAACGATTCTCCATATCTTCGACAAATTACAGCTCAAGGCTCAAACCTTTGCCATATTACGCTCAAGTGCTCAGGCCAAGAAACAGTCGGATGAACTGCATACCTAGGTTGATCCATCGAGCGGTGCTCATTCTCGTTGTTGCTGTATGCACAAGTGCCGTCACTCTGCAGGCTCAGGCGAGCGGGCATTTTCAAGTGCTTACTCGCGCTTACGACAACCAGCGCACCGCCGCCAATCTTTCCGAGAAGAAACTGAAGCCCGGGAAGATTAATTCTGCCCATTTCGGGAAGCTGTTCATGCTTTCCGTGGATGATCAGATTTACGGCGGACTACTGTACGCCGCCAACCTGCATATCGGCGGACACAAACACAACGTTCTGTTCGTCACAACTGTAAACAATAGCGTATACGCATTCGACTCCGATAGGCTCGCGGAGCCGCTCTGGTATCGCAACTTCAACGGAAGTGGCCGTCCGACACGCAACACCGAAGTTGGCCAGGCGTGCCGGATCTATCGAGATTTCATCGGCAACATAGGCATTGTCGGCACACCGGTCATCGGTCCTGATCAGACGATGTATTTCGTTACGCGCACAGTCGAGCCGAGCGGCACCGTGCAGCGTCTACATGCAATCGATATCACCACCGGCAACGAGCGGCCAAACAGCCCCAAGGTGATCGAAGCTAGCGTGCTCGGGAAGGGAGATGACTCCGACGGAGCACGCGTGCGTTTCAATCCGCTTACAGAAAACCAGCGTCCCGCCCTCGCTCTGAATAACGGAGTCGTCTACATCGGCTGGGCATCGTTCTGCGATACGCGTCCGTATCACGGCTGGATAATGTCGTACGACGCCAAAACTCTCGCGCAGCTCGGAGTCTTTAATGCGACACCGAATGGAAATATGGGCGGCGTGTGGATGTCGGGCGCCGGGCCGGCGTTCGATTCTGCCGGCAATCTATACGTCTCGACCGGCAATGGCACATACGATCAAACCGATTATGGCGAGTCGCTGATCAAGCTCGAAGCCAGGACTCTACGCGTTCTTGACTACTTCACGCCTTCGAATTTCAACACGCTGAATGATTTCGATCTCGACTTCGGCACCCAGGGGCCGACCATATTGCCCGGAACCAATCTTCTCGTCATCGGCGGCAAAGAAGGGAAGATGTACGTGGTCGACATCACGAAGCTGGGTGGACAAGCTCCGGGTGATATTCAGATTCCCCAGGTGGTGCAAGCAGTCGATGCGACAGTTCGTCCGACGATCTCTCATCACATGCACAATGCAATTCCCGCCTGGCGCAGTGCGCAGGGATTAAACGTGTACGTGTGGGGTGAGAGCGACTTCCTGCGCATATTTCGACTGAATGATTCCACGCGAAAGTTCGATGTCCCTGCTGTCGCGACTGGGTCCATTCTTCCGCCCAGCGGCATGCCTGGCGGGATGATGACGGTTTCAGCCAACGGTTCCCGTTCTGGAACGGGAATTCTGTGGGCTGCGATACCGAGATTGGGCGATGCCAATCAAATGACTGTACCAGGCGATCTGTATGCATTTAATGCAGAGAATCTCGATTTGCTCTGGTCGAGCAGCGGCGCAGGAGACGATCCCTTGAATTTCGCGAAAGGCAGTCCTCCGATTGTGGCTGATGGGAAAGTCTTTGTCGCCTCGATCTCAAACTTTGTCTCCGTCTATGGACTGCGCAAAAAAGGGCCGGAGCGACAGGATCTGGCGCTTCACGCGCACGCGACAGGGAGCGCTCCTTGCGATCCGACCGAGACCCCAGATAAAGCAGTCAACGGCAGCACTGAGGCAGGGCCCGCAGACAAGTGGTGTTCCTCTGCGCCTGCTCCGTTCTTACAACTCGACTTTGGGCGTCTGGAAACAGTTGGTCGCTTCGTGGTTGAGCATGCAGGAGCCGGTGGCGATGACTTCAATCTGAACACCAGCGATTTCAACATTCAGGTGAGCACCGATGGAACGAATTTCCAGACGGTTGCAAGTGTGGCAGGAAATGTCCAGAGCATCACTACGCACGATATTCCGCCTACACCGGCCAGGTTTGTACGTCTCAATGTACTGAATCCAAGCGGTGCTCCTCAGCAACAGGCGAACATCTACGAATTTCAAGTGTTTGGTGGAAACGCTTCCACTACTCAGGCTTGCGGTACTAATTGCGCGCCGGCGGGAGTAGTTCCACAATCGAGTGCCTCAATCCACTGACGATGAGAAAATCTATTCTTCTCCTTTTCCGCGCGATCTGCCTTTTCAGTTGCTTGATTGTTCTCTCCTCGATCGTCAGCAATGTCTTTGCGCAGCAGAGCGCGAATCAACCTGTAGAGGTCACACGCACTGGGCGCGTGATCACCGCGCCTCCTGACGTGGCGGCTGCTCCTCCGGATGCGCAAGTAACGCCTTCAGGTCTCGCAATGAAGGTGCTGCAGCCGGGCACCGACACAGAGCACCCAGTCGCGAATGACTGCGTTACGGTTAGCTTTATCGCCTGGAAGACTGATGGAACGCTTTTTTCCACTTCCACGACAATGAACGATGCCGACGTGCTGTGCCTGAACGATTCCATAATGGGAATTGCAGAAGCGTTGCAGCAGATGGTAGTTGGAGAGAAGCGTCGACTTTGGATCCCAGAGGATCTTACCTTTCATGAAGGACACCACCATGTGCAGCGCAGGCCCGAGGACGAAGAGCCTCCGCATAAAGACCTGACGTTCGATCTTCAGCTTTTGTCGATTCTCAAAGCGCCACCGACTCCACAGGACCTCACTCAGGCTCCTCCCAATGCGACCAGAACAAGCTCTGGACTCGCATATTTGGTATTGAAGCCTGGGACCGGGACACTTCATCCCTCGGTAACGAGCAAGGTCATGGCTCACTTCACAGCGTGGAGAAGTGATGGACGCATCTTTGAGACAACAGTGATGACGAACCACCCTGCACTCGTCACAGTTGCCAGTGCGCCGCTGGGCTTGCGCGAGGCAATCGATTCGATGGTCGTTGGAGAAAAGGCTCGATTCTGGATTCCTGCTGCGCTGGCTTTCGGCGAAAAGCCTTCGAATCGATTCAATCCTCCAGGAGATCTTGTCTATGAAATCGAGTTGCTCTCGGTGCAATAATGGCTAGAGGAGGCAACGTGCTGCGCGGCCTCAAGCAATTCCTGAGAAGAATCTTCGGCAGCAATCCTGCCGAACCCCCCAAAGATCCTCTCGCCCCGGTTGGCGCGCCCAAAAAACCAAAAAGGCCACAGCAGAGTGGTGCTGTGGCCCTGGCGGAACCTGACGAGGACTAGTGCTGACTATTTCGAGATCGCTGTAAACAGATCGGAGTTCACGAGGCTAATGAACTTGCGATCATCGGTCTCGAACTTGATCTTGAGCGCGCTGCTGTCCGAATCAACTCCGATGTTCTCCAATGCCATTTTTTCGGCTGGAGTAGCGTTCATCTTCTTGTAGAGAATGCCTGCACGGAGCAGAGACGAAAGCGTTGCTGCGGTAAAAGAGTCGGAAGTATTGACCTTGAGATCGAATTTCACGCCGTTGCCGAAATCCATCTTGTAAGCAGAAGCCTTGATGCGATTCTTGATTGCATTATAGTCGCCTAGATTTGACGCTTCTCCCAATGCAGACTTCATCATCTCCTGCGTGCCTTTCTCGTCGAGCACGCTCCAGATGGCGTCAGAATCGACATCGGAGATCAGATCGGTAATCTGCGAATTCGAGTTTAGGCTGCTGCCTACGCCGTCGCGAACGTCGAGTGCCGATTTCAACGCCGCCGAATCGCCGAAGAGCATGTTGTAATTATCGAGCAGCGTCATTGACATTCCGCCATCCAGCGGATACACCGCCGATTCGCGATACATTGCAGGCTTAATCTTCTTCGCTTTGAGTTTGGCCATGACTTTGTTTGAGGCGAACTCGCCTTGTGCGATTCCAACTACCTGCAACCCATTCTTCACGCGAAACGACGCGAAGGTAAGTTGCTCGACGTCCTTGTCAGGATCGATCCCAACGCCCTTAAGCGCGGTTTCAAACTTCTTCAGTTGGTCGGGGAGCACACGGGCCTTCAAAGCTTGTCCGCTTTGCGAGTCTTCCATGCTGCGGTAATCCACATTGATCACCTGCTGCACGTCCGCAGGAATAACTGCGCGAGTGGCACTGGCAAGGGAAGAAGCAAAACTGAAAACAGGGGCAAGGAAAATAGCGATCAGAGCAGAAATACGAAACTTCATAACTGGCCTTAATTTTAATCTAAATACTTGGATGAGCAGCTCTGGCCGGGGTGTTACCTGGGGACAGCAGCTTCTAAGCTTCTATGCTCCTAAGCCATTCACCCGATGGTCACAAAGAAGCAAAGAAAAGACCCTCTATTTCACCTCTTAGCCTCTTAGCGCAGCAGCTTAGGAGCTTAGCAGCTCAGCAGCTCTCCTTATCTCAGCTTTGAACGCCTCATCCTTAAGTTCTTGCAGATTGATTTCGACATTCGCCAACCCACCTTCGATCGCAGTGCGAGCCAGAGAAGAAGCGACCGTAAGATCGGACCACATGTTCTTGTTTGTGATCGGTTTCAGATCTTCGACGATCTTTTTCACCTCCCCAGCCTTCTGCGCGATCGACAACGGCACTCGAGTGGCGTTCTTCAGCGCATCGGAAATCAGACGTTCGCCGAGACCTGACGCGGCTGATTTCGCATCTTTATACGCCTTCATGACCTCTGCGTAAGACGCCGCGTCGAGATCGATGCTTGCCTTCAGCTCTTCGCGCAAATGGCTCAAGCGAGAAAGGGCATCGCTCAAATCGCGTTCATATTGCTGATAGGCTTTCTTGCCGCGCGACATCCCGGCGACCATGCTGGCCAGTGCAGCGGCCATCGCTCCAGCCGCTGCAGATGCGCTGCCACCGCCTGGCGTTGCTGTTGGAGCGGCGAGTTGTTCCACGAACGGCTCAACTCCAGCGCGAATGCCGCCTATCGCTGTTTTGCCGCCCATCACGGCAGCCAGTCGGTTCTCGAGAATCAGCGAGGAATCGAAGTTCTCGACTTGCAGAAACCATTCCGCAGCTTCTTCGAGTGCCTTCTTGGGAATGAGTCCAACGATTTCGCTGGACACGGGCATCACTCCGTAACGAGCGGCTTCACGCTTCACGAACTCGAAGACGCGCGCGATTGGAGTCTGTTCGTAATCTGTCAGGTTCATCGAAACCTGGGCCATGCCGCGCACCGGAACTCCCATGCCTTTCACGTAGCGCAGCCCGCCAGAGGAGAAACGCACCGCCTTACCAATTTTTTTTGCGATTTCGACATCGCTGGTATTCAAGTAGACGTTGTAAGCGATGAGCGGCTTGCGTGCTCCGACGACCGTCGCACCAGCCGTCGGATGAAGCGCAGCTTCGCCGAAATCTGGACGACGTTCGGCGTTTGTCCCAACTTCTATTCGCAAGCCCTCGAATTGTCCTCGTCGAATGTTCTCCAGGTTCTGCCGCTCGGGCTTCGTTGCCGCCGCTTCATAGAGATAGACCGGAACTCTGTACCGCTTCCATACTTCTGCTCCCACATGGCGAGCGATGGCCACGCAATCTTCCAAAGTCACTCCCTCGATCGGAATGAAGGGAATGACATCTGAAGCGCCGATGCGCGGATGTGCTCCCTGATGTTTCGTGAGGTCGATGAGCTCAGCCGCTTTTCCTACCCCACGAATCGCAGCCTCGGCGATGACGTCGCGATTTCCGACCAGCGTGATGACACAGCGGTTGTGGTCGGCGTCCATCTCTTTGTCGAGAAGATACACGCCGTCGATCTTCATCGCCGCGATGATCGCCTCTACTTTGACGACGTCGCGACCTTCAGAGAAGTTGGGAACGCATTCGACGAGAGACATAGAAGGGAACAGGTTACAGGGAACGGGGCCGGGCGTGAAAGTTCAGAACGCTTCCTTATTTACCACGTATGGCATGTGTCTGACTTCTCCGCCATAGTTGCACTCCAGTACGTCGATCAATCCCTGAACGCAACGGCCTGCCATTCCCAATTCAGGATCGGGAGAGAGACGCGTTTGTGCCGCTCCGCTGGCGAAGTGGTGAAACAGACGGCAGCGATCTTCAATTTCCGGATCTCGGAGTGGTGAATCAGCGGGCAGGGGTTCCTTCTCGAAGACATCGAGTGCAGCGCCTGCAATCCAGTGTTGCTTTAGAGCTTTGGCTAGAGCAGCCTCGTCTACTACGGGGCCCCGAGAGGTATTGATCAGATAGGCAGTTGGCCTCATCTTTCGCAGATTGGATTCATTGAACAAGTGGAACGTCGGTGTTGGCGATTCGCCTTCGCGCAATAGTGGAACGTGAATGCTGACAAAGTCTGCCTGGCTCAGCGCTTCGTCAAAGCTCACGTACTTGATGGTCGTCCTTTGCTTCTGAATGTGCGACTGATGGCGAAGGTCCATCACCTTCTGAGTGGCGGTCACGTATTCGTGGTTCTCATAGGCTGGGTCGTAGCACAGGATGTTCATGTCCATCCCCGTGCACTTCTTGATCATTGCGAGACCAATCCGGCCGGTGCCGATGATGGCCACAGTTTTCCCAGTAACTTCATCTCCCAAAAAGGGAAGAAATGGATGCCACGCGCCCCATCGCTTCTCGCGAACGAGTTTCTCGCTGGGCCAGAGTTTACGCGCGACTGCACCCATCATGAAGAATGCGAATTCTGCTGTGGCTTCGGTGAGAACGTCTGCCGTATGCGTGAAAGGGATTTTGTAGCGGTTTGCATCGGCGCGATTGATGTTGTCGAATCCTACGGCGATCTGTGCGACCACTCTCAGTTTGCCTTTGCCCGCTTCAAAGATCTCGGCGTCGATCGAATCACGCAAGGTTGTGATTAATCCATCGATTCCATTTTGGACTTTCTCGACGATGAGCGACTTCGGTGGCGGATCGACCTTCGGATATACCTCTACTTCATAACCGCGCTCGCGCAGGCGATTGAGCGCAGGTTCGCCGATGTCACAGGTTGCGAATACTCGAAATTTCGCCATTGAAATAAAACAAAAACACGACACGAGTCACACGGATTTTACGGATTCGACGGATCAGACCATAGCTGTATCCTTGAAATCCGTCAGATCCGTGCGATTCGTGTCATGTATTTGGTTTGAAGCTCAAATGTTCTTTGAAGTCCACGCGTGCAATCGCTCAAGCGCTTTTTGAATGTTTTCAATTGAATTCGCGATGCTGAAGCGGATGTACCCTTCCCCGTATCTGCCGAACGACGTGCCAGACAGGCACGCCACTCCGGCCTGCTCGAGCAGAGCGTCTGCGAGTTTCTTCGATTCCCAGCCGGTCCCTTCAATGTTCGGGAACACATAGAAAGCGCCATACGGCATCTGGCAGCGAAAGCCCTTGAGTCGATTCAACTCGCCGACCATCAAGTCACGTCGGCGACGAAACTCCTCGACCATTCTCTTCACGGACGATTGATCTCCGCGCACCGCTTCAATTCCCGCCATCTGCGTGAAGCTTGCAGTGCACGAATTGGAATTCGTCATCAGACGTGAGATTTGCAACGCGAGATCCTGACGCATAACGCCGTATCCGATGCGCCACCCGGTCATTGCATACGTTTTAGAAAAACCATCGAGCAAGATCGTTCGCTCGCGAAATTCCGGAATCGACATCAGCGAGAAGTGTTCGCCTTCGAAGATCAGGCGACTGTAAATCTCGTCGGAGAGGATCATCACATCGCGATCGCCGATTGCTCGCCCGATCCGGCGAATCGTACTCTCGTCCAGCACTCCTCCTGTCGGATTATGCGGAGAATTCAGGATGATCAGCTTGGTTCGATCCGTGATCTTGGAAGCGAACTCATCAACATCGAAGCCAAATCCCTTCTCCTCGCGCAGCCGGATCGGCACAGCTCGGGCACCGACGAACTCGATCATCGACTCATAGATGGGAAATCCCGGATTGGGATAGATCACCTCATCGCCTTCTTCCACGAGTGCCAAAATGGTAAAAAAGATGATTGGCTTGCCGCCCGGCACGACGACTACTTCGTCGGCAGATACATTCACCTTCCGGGTCTGACTCACGTACTTTGCAATTTCCTGCCGCAACGCAGGCAGACCCGCGGAAGGTCCGTAGTGCGTCCAACCTGTTTTTAATGCGTGAATTCCAGCATCAATGATGTTGCCCGGAGTGTCGAAATCGGGCTCGCCAATTTCGAGATGAACGATGTCTCTTCCTGCGGCTTCCAAAGCGCGGGCGCGGACCAGAACTTCGAAGGCCGTCTCGGTGCCCAGCCTCTGCATGCGGCGAGAGAGTTTCAACGACCGAGTCGCTGGGATGGTAACCATGATCAGCTCCGGCCTTTGGAAGGCAAACCGGTGATTATAGCCCTATAAATATTTTGAAAGTGCGCGCCAAAGAGGAACGCCCCGGACTGGCAGAAGCCGCCGGGGCGCAGGGTTCGGAGGGCATCCGATAACGCCGTACTATGACTGCGAACGAGCTATAGACTTTCCCAGGTAACCATGCGCAGATAGTAAATCTCTTGCACACCGATTCGAACCGAAATCGGTCGGCCAAGGATTACCGACGTAATTCGACTATGCGGGTCCGCTAAACGATTGAAGCGCTTGGATTACGGCCGCACGAAATTTGCTCCACGGATGTTGTTCCGCAGTGTTTCGGGCAGCAAATCGCATTTCAGCCAAGTGATTCCTGTGGTGGAATGCCCATTCGAGTTTCTCGCTGAGAGCATTCACATCAACGGGGATAATGAATCCATTTCCGTCCCGATTCAATTAGGTCGCAAGCGCCGCAGCTCTCGGTGACCAAAGCAGGCGTTCCGCAGGCCAGTGCCTCCAACACGACATGTCCAAAGCCCTCGCTCAAGGATGGCAGGCAGAGCAGGTCCGCTCTCTGGTATTCGGATCGAAGCTGATGTCGGTTGAGGGCTCCGAGGAAAACTGCCTCTGTCCCATATTCACGCGCAAACGCTTGATTCTCACGCGAGAGCTTTCCCGCGATTCTGAGTTCCGAACCGGGAAGCCTCAAACTGCGCCAAGCCTCTAGCAGATAATGCACGCCTTTTTGGCGGATCAGCTGTCCAGCAAATAACACCGTGAATCTGCCACTTGGCCGATAATGTGGACGAAAGAAATCCAAATCCACGCCGTAGGGAATCACCCGAATGCGCTTCGGAGTCACGCCGTTTTCAATGAGAGTCCCGCGCGTGTAATTTGAAGCGGCGATGCACAGACCAGCAAGCAAAGGTTCGCGAGAATAGAGTCGTAAAGCATCCTCAGGCCAGTTGAGTTCGTTGAAGCTTCCATCGGCAAGATCAGGGCGCAACCGATCTTTCGCGAGCGCCGCTCGTACCGAAATGGGATGAGGTTGAATTTGTAACAGTATCTTTGCCACGGTATCGCTGTGCTCGAACGCGCTCGTTGCCACGTGCGAATAGGCGACGATCCCGCAACATCGCTTCTCCGCCGTTCGACCAGCGGGCTCGCCTATCAGATGGGCATGGCGACTCCAGCCAAATGGATCGCGACACGTGCGCAGCGTGTAACGAGTGTGCGATTCGACGAAGCGCGATGGCAGCTCAGAAGCGAATCGGCATTTCACCCGCTTTTGTATGGAAGCTGGAATTACGGTTGCGAAAGGGAATCGATCGAGAGGCGAATAGAAATCGGTGAAGAATCGTTCCAGTAGGCCAGCCTCGCAAAGAGCAATTGGAATTTGGTAGCCGTCCCGCGCGCCGGGCCCAACCACTACCCACTTCTTGCGCTTCGCCTTTATTTGAGTTGAAAGATCGAATGCAGTTTGCGAGGCCGCCATGAGAAGGCGGCATCATACCTGCTGGATTTCATCCTGCCAATTATTTCTTCTCAACTCTGGTGTGCCACTGCTGGTTGGCGTCTTGATCGACGATGATAATGAGTCGACCAGATTCTCCTGCATGTACGTGCTCTTCTTTCCGGTGAATTACCTTTGCATCGGGCTGCTCGAAACTTAACGTAATCTCACCGTCAGAAGTGGGCTTGATGTGGTACCAGAATGAGGCCCCAGGAGCGATGGAGCGTGCTCCAAAAGCTGCAGTTGGGTAATCAACTTCAACGTTGTTAAGGGGCACCTTGGCATTGTTCTGAATCGTGACATCGATTCCGCTGGAGTGGCAGGCCGCTGCGGTTAATGCGGCGACAATCGCAAGGATCCAAAATGCCAGTTTCATGCCCGGTTTACGCACGAGTAGGGTCCGGCATCTTCAAGGGATCTTTGCGTTCGAGAATGCGAGCGCTGAGGACTACACCATCGCGGTTGTCATGCAGCTTGAGCGAGAAGACGAGCACGTTCCAGATGTAGCGTGCGCTTTTCTTTGGAAGCGGCAGCCCACGGAAGGTGCGGTCGATATAAGTTTCGCGCGTATCGGCGACGGTGCGTATAATCTCCTGCCATTCTTCGCCCAATTCGGGAAACTCCTTAAACAGGTTCTTACCGATGAACCAGGATCTCTTCTTGTCGAGCAGCTTCGCCAAACTCTCGTTCACATATTGCCAGTTGCCGTCCCGATCCATGATTTCAAGGACTACTTCATCCCCCATCGCCATGTTGATGCGGGAGTAATAGAAGTCGCGAGCGTCCACAACGACCGGTTTCCCTCGTCGCTTCGCTTCGAAGGAGCGAAGAGCGGCCAGCAAGTCATCGACTGAGCTGTAGCCTTTGAGCAGGTGCATGTCTTCTACGCCGCCGAAGCGTCGCTCCAGCGTGGCGGAAAGAATGATGATCGGCACCTGCGGCCGTTTCTCGCGCAGCGTGTTTGCAACCTCAGTTCCGAACTCTCCCGCGCCGAGATGGTAGTCGAGCACAGCGATATCAGCTTCGTGCAGACGGGCTTCAGCCTCTTCGATCGAGGAAGCCGCCACGGCTTCGTAGCCATGTTTGCGGAGAATGGCTGAGCGCAGAAAGAGGTTGTCGATATGGTCGTCGAGCAGGAGCACCCGAATCGGCCCCGTGGCTGACGGCTTTTTTTCTTCCATCGTGGTAGAGGAGTGCCCCGGCCCGTCCATTATTGCGCTACTCACCTCAGGTGCTTGGATGCGAGCACGCCACTACGAGTCTATTTGATCGCCGGTTCTTCGCGAGCAGGAACACGTGAGGAGGCCCGCAGCGTTCGCGCGAGCTCAGGCAGGCGACTGAAGATGGCAACGGCTTTCAGCCACTGTCGATTGTCGATAGCCGGATACCCGCTGACCACCTTTCCTGCCGCAACATCGTTCGGAATTCCGGTTTGTGCGGTGGCAATCACTCTGTCCCCGATTGAGCAATGGCCAGCTACGCCAACCTGTCCGGCTAGAATCACGTCGTTGCCTACCTGTGTAGAGCCAGCCAGCCCGACCTGCGCGCACAGCAAGGTCCTCTCGCCGACTCTCGAGCCATGGCCAACCTGCACGAGATTATCGATTTTGGATCCGCGTCCAACGCGAGTCTCGCCAATGCTAGCGCGATCCACGCATGCGTTCGCCTGGACTTCAACGTCAGACTCGATGACGGCGGGACCGGATTGGACAATCTTGTGCCATTCGCCTTTTTCGTCTTTGGCGAAGCCAAAACCGTCGGCTCCGACGATCGCGCCGTTCTGCAGAATGACGTTGTCGCCGAGCGTGCAGTTCTCGCGTACTACGGAATGCGCATGCGCGAAGAAGTTTTTGCCAATCCGCGCGCCGGAATAGATCACAACATGAGCAAGCAGCGTGCAACCATCACCGATTTCGACGCCTTGCTCGACGACAACATACGGTCCAATCGATGCGCCTTTGCCAATCTTTGCAGTCGGATCGATGACAGCAGTCTTGTGGATTCCTGGCTGTCGTTTCGGCACCGAATAGAAGAACTCGATGGCGCGCGCAAAGGCGAGATATGGATTTTCATGCCGGAGTAGTGGGCGATCGAGGGAAGGGAAGTCATCTCCGACGATGATGAGCGACGCTGCCGTAGATCGCGCCGCCACAGCATACTTCGGGTTAGCGACGAACGTCGCGTGTCCGGCCAATGCCTCTTCGATCCCGGCGACCCCGGTGATTTCAACATTTGTGGGAGCATTTTCCAGTTGCCCACCGAGCCGTTGCGCAAGCTCATGAAGTTTCATGCGGGCAATTTTAGTCGCGTTAGCCGTGGCGCACTAGCAATGGTTCGAAGCGGGCGTATGCCTGAGAAGTCCACACACCTATTGCCTATACACAGCTACGACTTTCCATCGTTCTCGGCCCTGACCTCGTGGGGTTCACCCGGAATGTCTGTTGAGACCGCCTGGATATTCGGCGTTCCTGATCCGACCAGCTTCAGGCGTGGCGATTGTGCGAGTGCGGCGAGGACTTCGCGGGTGATGTGATCGTCAATTTCTGCGGCATTGTCGAGTTCTACCGGATAACGGATCACGACCTCAAGTCCGGCTTGAGCGAGACGAAGCCTGCTAACTGGTTTCGGTGTAGCCGCGCGAACGTTCAGCAGGGTCTGCATCTGGCGATGTTCCTGTTCGATTTGCTCGCGATATCCTGCGTAAACCTTCTCGACAGCGCTCAGAATCCTTGTTTCTGCGAGTTTGATGTCGCTGTCTGGAGCTAGCGTAAGTGAAACTTCGTGCCAGATGAAGTTCGTCCCCGGAGCCTGCTTGTAAAAACTAGCTGTGGGTTGAAACACAATCGAATTGGAGAAGACGACGACTCGGCCGGTCGGCTGAATGTAATTGCCGCTGCCTCCCATCTCCATGAGATGTAGACGGATCAATCCGATATCGATCACATCGCCCGTGACTCCCGAGATCTGCACCCGGTCGCCTACGCGTACGCCGTAGCGTCCGATCAGGAAGAAGTACCCTGCAACTGCGAGAATTACATTCTGCAAAGCAACGGCAATTCCTGCCGTGATCAGCCCCGCAAACGTGGCAAGCGATCCGATTTCAGTAGCCAGCGCGAATGCGATGGTGATTCCAATGATCAACCAGAGCAAGATCCTACGCAGCAGAAGAAATTGGTAACGCCGACGAAAATCGTGGACGTATCGGAAGGTCGCGCGCTTCCAGATCTCTCCGAGAACGATAAATGTGACCACGACCAAGGCGAGCACCAGCAGACGCACGCCGAGGTTCTTCACATCCATCTGGTACTGCGCCTTCACGGCATTACGCCACCGTGTGAGGCTGCTTTTGTAAAGATCGAGGAGCACCGCCTGCTTACTGAGTGGCAGCACTAGATTGGAATTTTGCTTGAACTGCGCCGTCAGTGCGTCGAGCTCGCGCTTCTGTTGCTGCAGCCCGGAGATGTCGCTGGTGTCGGCTGCCTGCGCCAGTTCATTTCCTCGCTGCACCAATGGAGCGATGTTCTTCGACAAGGGCGTGCGCAGGTCCGCAGCGGTTTGCGCGAAGGAGTCGCTTACACGAATACTTTCGTCGATGCTGTGAATTTTGCGCGTGAGCGCGAAAAGGTCGGTGATAAGAGCGAGCAACCCAGAGGGCTGCTCCCGTCGCGGCGCTGCATTGGCGCTCGTACTCGGCTTGTTCTGCGCTTCAGGAGTCGAGGTCGGAGTTGTGTTGCCCGCTGTAACTTCCGGAACCGAGCGCTGCAGCTCCTGTACCTTGGCCAAAAGATTGCTGTTGGTTGCGCCGGCCGATCCCGTACTCGTGAATTGCAGTATGTTGTGCACCGCATCGCTTCGAGCCTGCGCGAGAGCCAGTTCCGATTGAAGCTCGTCGATAGTGGCCTGCAGCTTCGGTCGCGCGGACGGGTGCGCCTTGCCGAGGGCGTTTCGATCCTGCTCAATTTCCGCCTGCGTGTCGCGTATGGTTTGGTCGGTCTCCGCCGCGAGGCGCATCAAGTTTTGAAAGCGTGCGTTTGCCGCGTTCTGCGAGCTTTCCGGTGGAGCTTGGGCGTTTACGAGCTGAGCTGCCGCGCGTCCGAAATCGAATGACAGGCGAACGATCTGCGTCGCCATCTGTCGATCGTCATTGACGAAGAGCGTGTCAGTAGCATCCGTCGCGTTGTCTTCTTCGACTGTTAAATGGCGGTACCAGTCAATCGACTGATTCAGATATCCCAGTACCTGCTGCGGGTCAGGAAGGGCGAGATTGACCTGTGCCGACGTACTCTGCTGCGGTGAGCTGTTCTGCGCGACAGAGGTTGCGCTCAACGCAAAAAGAATTACCCAGAGTGCGTGTTGGCGCAGAAAAGAAATACGTTCATCCCTCGCGTTCGCTGCGTGAATAAGAAAAACTAGAATGCCGGAGACGAGCTGCTCGTTGCAACCGTGTTGCACGGTAGTCGTGCAACTCTCGACTTCGGTCACGATTTGTTACCTTGGTAACAGCTCGCAGGCGGTATTACACAACTATTACACACCGCTCCTTCCCGTAGTTGTTATCGTGAGATACGGAGTGAAAGACAAACGGAGACTATGAGCGCAATCCTTACACCTGACGGTCTCAGCAAGCCTGCGGTCACGCAGGTTTACACCGCGAAGCGCGGAAAAATTAACTGGTACACGGCATTCATCATGGCGGTATTTCACGCCGGAGCCATCGCGGCGCTGTTCATGTTTTCATGGAAGGCGCTGCTCGTAACTGCCATTCTCTGGTATTTCTCGCTCAGTTTCGGAATCGGAATGGGTTATCACCGCCTGTTAACGCATCGCGGCTATAAAGTTCCAAAATGGGTCGAGTATTTTCTGACTGTTTGTGCGACGCTGGCTCTCGAAGGCGGACCGATCTTCTGGGTGGGTACGCACCGCATTCATCATCAGACCAGCGACCGCGAAGGCGATCCTCACAGCCCGCGCGACGGCGGCTGGTGGGCGCACATGGGATGGATCATCAGCGGCGAGGTTCTGCACCACGGCAATCCGGAACTGGAGCGCTACACTCCCGATCTGCGTCGCGACAAGTTCCATGTCTGGCTTTCAAAATGGCACTGGGTTCCGCTCACGACACTTGGCCTTGTTCTGCTTGCTGCAGGCGGCTGGAGTTATGTGATGTGGGGCATCTTCTTCCGCGTCACTGTGGGCCTGCATGCCACGTGGCTGGTGAATTCTGCCACACATATGTGGGGCAGCCGGCGATTCATCACGAAGGACGATTCCACTAACAACTGGTGGGTAGCACTCGTGACCTTCGGCGAAGGATGGCACAACAACCATCACGCTCATCCAATTTCAGCGCGACATGGCCTTGCCTGGTATGAAATTGATCTGAATTATCTCGGGATCTCCATACTCAAGATGCTTGGTCTGGCGAAGGATGTAAAAGTCGTGAACCTTCCCGAGAAGCTGGCAGAGCAAGAGAAAAAGCTTGGTACGGCGAGAACCGAACTGGTTTCTGCATAACTACCCTCCCCTCGAACTCGTGGCATCCGCACTGCGGATGCCATTTTTGTTTTGGAGCCGCGAAGGGGCGTTGGACCAGGTCGAGTAGCGTAACGCTCGTTCCTGGCGCGTATAAACGCTTATGCTAAGGTGCTTCCGCTAACCTGTTGCGTCGCAGCTTTAATGGCGTCGAGCCATTCTCAGGAGTGTTCCTACGTTGTCGTGATGTCTGCTTCGGGGATTGAGGGCTGGAAAGAATCATGAGTCGCACCCACCGGGATCGCAGCCAAAAGTACGCCGCTGGTTCCGTCAACTCTGGTATAACTTACCGCGTTCATTCTGCTTAGAGGTTGGAGCCTGGTAAGAACTTTATGAGCCTCCGAAGTGGTGGGCTTCGTTCATGCTCCTGAATCATTCGTGATGATCAACCGCCAGAAGCGACGTTCAACGATCTCGCTCATGGGAGCGGAATGAGTAACAGATTTTCCAAAGATTCCCGTCCTATTATTCAACACTCCATTCAGGAATTTTCTAAATGATCCGACTCCTTCTCGTGCTGCTCATATGCGGTTCAACGAGGTTGTTATTGGCACAATCGTCCAGCGAAACGATTACTGGTTGGCAGATGCAGGACTCGAGCAAGGTCGGCGATGCTGCTGAGTTGGTATCGACAACGAAATTCCGCCCTGAGCACTGGTACGCCGCTACAGTGCCCGGAACTGTGCTTACCACGCTGGTCAACAACGGCGTTTATCCGGAACCTTTGTATGGCGAAAACATGCGGGCGATCCCTGAGTCCTTGAATAAGACCTCGTATTGGTATCGCGCATCGTTTGAAGTGCCTAAATCGCACAAGGGTCTTCATAGTTGGCTGCATTTCGGTGGGATCAACTACAGCGCGGAGATTTGGGTGAATGGACATCGCGCTGGAGCGATGAAAGGCGCATTCATTCGCGGGGACTTCGATGTGACGAATTTTGTGAAGCCGGGACGCCGTGCCGTGGTTGCGGTGCTGGTCTCGCCGCAGCCGCATCCCGGGACTCCGCATGAGCACACGGTCGCTTTGGGTGTGGGCAAGAACGGTGGAGAGACGGCGCTTGATGGTCCTACGTTTCTTTCCACGATTGGTTGGGACTGGCTGCCTGCAGTTCGCGATCGCGACACGGGCATTTGGCTGCCTGTCACGATTGATGCCACAGGTCCGGTGATCGTGAAGGATCCTTTCGTCACATCGAGTTTGTCCGAGTCGCATGACATGGCTGAGCTGCATGTGTCGGCTACGCTTCAGAACCTCACCGCCAAGCCCGTGAGCGGCACGATGACGGGCGTGATCCAATCAGTGGGCGGCGGATCACCCGAGATCACGTTTCAAAAGCCTGTGAGTGTTTCGGCAAACGCTTCGACTGAGATTTCGCTCGATCCTCAGTCAACGCCGGAGCTAGTGGTGCGTAATCCCAAGCTTTGGTGGCCGAATGGATATGGTCCGCAGAATCTGTACACGTTGACGTTGAAATTCAATGTTGGCGGCACGAGTTCTGACGTTCAGACACGCCAGTTCGGAATCAGGAAAATCGAGTATCAGGTGCCGGACTCGGAGAACCTCACCATTTCCGTGAATGGCGTTCGCGTGATGGTGCGCGGCGGGAACTGGGGACTCGATGAAGGCATGAAGCGCATTTCGCGCGAGCGGCTCGACGCGCAGTTTCACCTGCATGCGCTGGCGAACATGAACATGATCCGCAATTGGGTGGGGCAGAGTACCAGTCCGGACTTTTACGATGCGGCGGACAAATATGGAATCCTGTTGTGGGATGAGTTCTTTCAGCCCAATCCGGGCGACGGTCCTGATGTCGCTGATATCGATACTTACCTGGCGAATGTCACGGATAAGGTGATGCGCTACCGCAATCATCCGTCGATTGCGGTGTGGTGCGCGCGCAACGAAGGTTATCCACCGAAGGCGCTAGATGATCAGTTGAAGGTGCTGATGGCTCGGCTGGATCCGACGCGGATCTATCAATCGAACTCTGCGGAAGGGCGCGGTGTTTCTTCGCATGGTCCTTATTACTGGCGCTCGCCGCGTTTCTTCTACGCGCTGAATGAGAGTTTCAAAACGGAAACGGGATCCGTTTCCATTCCGACCATGGAATCGATTCAAGGCATGATGCCGGAGAAGGACTGGGAAACGATTAACGATGATTGGGCGCAGCACGATATGGCCGCCGGTGCACAGCGGGGAAACGAGTTTCCCAAGACGCTGGCGGAGCGCTATGGGCATATCCGCAATCTCGCCGATTTCGTGCGCAAAGGACAGCTCGCTACCTACGAAGCTTTTCGAGCTATGTATGAAGGTCGGAATGCGGAGATGTTTCGGCAAACGTCCGGTGTGATCACATGGATGAGTAACCCGGCGCAGCCGAGCTTCGTCTGGCAAATCTATCATTACGATCTCGAACCCAATGCTGCGCTTTACGCAGTTAAGAAGGCCGGCGAGACGGTGCATGTCCAGTTGAACGAAGCGCTGCGCGGGATAGAGATCGTAAACAATCGTCCTACGCCGCTGAACGATGTAAAAGTCACGCTTCTCGTTTACGCATTTAATGGCAAACTCAGTTCGCACAAGACGTATTCAGTCGCGCAGGTCCCTCCCAGTACAACGATTAAGGCAGCACAGATCGAAGTCAGCGCACGCATCAGTCCGCTGTATTTCGTGAAGCTTGATTTAACAGATTCAGCCGGAAATCTTCTCTCCACCAACTTCTATTGGCAGCATGTCGCGCAAGATCAGTTCGACGGCCTGATGAATCTGCCAACAGTCACTCTCGACGCCGAAGCCACTGCCCGTACTGAGGGTCCGAATACGATTCTTGCGGTTACGCTGCGGAACAAGAGCAGCGACGTGGCACTCATGTCACATCTTCAGCTTCACCAGAAGAAGAGCGGACACAGGGTGCTGCCGGTCTTTTATTCCGATAACTATATTTCTCTTGTGCCGGGCGACACCCGCAGCCTCACTATCGAGGCGCTGACCAAGGCGCTAAACGGAGATGATCCGCTGATCGAGGTGGATGGATTCAATGTGGAGGTTCACGAGGTGCAGGGACCTGTGGGCATCCAGAACAATGTCAATGCCCAGCCGTCGCACTGGCCGGCATCGAACATTGTTCCCGAGTAGAGCCGAGCTTTTTGTGTGCTGCGAGTGTGATCGAAGCACGTTGTGCCTTCGCCGAGGGGGTCTGATCGACGCAAGCTTAGGTAATCAGGATTTCTTTCGATCGCAAATCCTTAATCGTGTCGCGTATCTTTGCGGCTTTCTCGAACTCAAACTTCTTAGCGGCTTCCCGCATTTGTTCTTCCAGCTTGGCGATATATTTATCGAGATCTTCCTGAGAGCTGAAGTCGGGAACAGATTCGACTGCCTCGGTTAGCTCGGTGGCATCGGGATCGACGATCTGGGCAAGTGAATACTCGAGAGGCCTGATGATCGACTCAGGCGTAATGCCGTTCTCTTCGTTGTAGGCGCGTTGAATCGCGCGACGTCGCTCGGTTTCATCCATCGCACGACGCATGGAATCGGTGATCGTGTCCGCGTAAAGAATGGCGCGACCATGCAGGTTGCGGGCACAGCGTCCGATCGTCTGTATCAGAGATCCGCTCGAACGGAGGAATCCTTCTTTATCTGCATCGAGTACAGCGACTAGCGAGACTTCAGGCAGATCCAGGCCCTCGCGCAGCAGGTTGATCCCGATCAAGACGTCATATTCTCCGCGGCGCAGATCGCGCAGGATCTTGATGCGCTCGAGCGTCTCGACTTCGGAATGCATGTAACGACAACGCACGCCGACTTCGCTGTAATACTCGGACAAGTCTTCGGCCATCCGTTTGGTAAGCGTGGTTACCAAAACGCGCTCTTTGCGCTCGACTCGGGCGCGAATCTCGTGGAGGAGATCGTCGATTTGTCCCTTTACAGGTCGCACCTCAACTTCAGGATCGACAAGACCTGTCGGACGGATGATCTGCTCGATCACAACGCCTGCCGACTTCGTAAGCTCGTACGGACCAGGCGTCGCAGAGACGTAAATCGCTTGATTTACGCGCGTTTCGAATTCTTCGAACTGCAGTGGGCGATTATCCATTGCCGACGGCAAGCGAAATCCGTACTCAACGAGAGTTGTCTTGCGCGAGCGATCACCGTGCCACATAGCATGTAACTGCGGAACGGTCTGATGGGACTCGTCGATGAACAGCAGGAAATCACGCGGTACGTAATCGAGCAGGGTGGGCGGCGCTTCGCCTGGCAGGCGCCCGGAGAAGTGACGTGAATAGTTTTCAATTCCATGGCAGTAACCGACAGACTTGATCATCTCCAGATCAAATCGCGTGCGCTGATGGACGCGCTGCGCTTCCACAATGCGGCCCTGCTGCTCCAATTCCTTCTCCCACCAAGCCAGCTCTTCAAGGATTGATTCGATGGCGCGCTTCTTGCGATCGGGCTGCAGGACGTAGTGGCTCTTGGGGTAGATGGGAAGACGCGCGTACTTCTGCTTGACCGTCCCGAACAGTGGGTCAATTTGGGAAAGAGATTCGATCTCGTCACCGAATAGTTCGATGCGATAGGCCATGTCATCGTAAGTAGGGAAGATCTCGATGACGTCGCCGCGTACTCGAAACGTCCCACGCCGGAACTCCGATTCATTGCGGTCGTAAAGAATTTCGACTAAGCGCCGCGTGATGTCCTCGCGCTTGATCTTCTGGCCTTTTTCGAGGAACAGCAACATCCCGTAATAAGCCTCGGGCGATCCAAGGCCATAGATACAGCTCACCGACGCGACGATGACGCAATCGCGACGTTCGAATAAGGATCGAGTGGCGGATAGACGTAGTTTGTCGAGCTCATCGTTGATGGTTGCTTCTTTCTCGATGTAGATGTCGCCCGAGGGAATATATGCTTCCGGCTGGTAGTAGTCGTAATAGGAAACGAAGTACTCAACCGCATTGTGGGGAAAAAATTGTTTGAATTCGTGATAGAGCTGCGCAGCCAGCGTCTTGTTATGGGCAAGCACCAGCGCCGGACGGTTGAACTTCTCGATGACCTTGGCCATCGTGTACGTCTTGCCGGAACCCGTCACGCCGAGTAACACCTGATGTTTTTCTCCGGCGTAAAGCCCGCGCGAAAGCTCCTCAATGGCCTTGCCTTGATCGCCTGCAGGCTTGTAGTCGCTTACTAGTTTGAAATCCATGTGTGGCAGACCTACAGAAACAAAATTTGGTCGCTGGGTATCTTTCTATTCTGACACAAGGAAAACTCGTGAATCCGCGCCGGCTGTTAAGAACTGTGGAGCACTCTTGCGGACTTTTTGCCAGTAAACAGCTCAATCCATTCATACGGACTATCCACCAGCACATCCGGAGGAGCGGCTTCGAGCGTGTGCGGAGCAAGACCGTACGTGCAGCCCACAGAATAAAGACCGGCATTTTGCGCGGTAAGCACATCCACGTCAGAATCGCCGATTAGTACCGTCTCGGAAGGCTCGACGTTGGCTTCGCGAAGCAACATACGAGCGCCGAATGGATCGGGTTTCTTGGTTTCGAAACTGTTGCCTCCGTATACTTGAAAGAAAAATGGATTCATCGCCAACGCATCCACGATTGCGCGGGAAGGTCCCACAGGCTTGTTGCTGAGTACCGCCATTTTGCGTGGGAAAGTCTTTGTCGAGGAGAGAGCGCGCAATGCTTCGAGTACGCCGTCGTAAACATGCGTGTAGTCCAGCTTGTGTTTGCGGTAGTAATCCAGAAAAAATTGCAGAGCGACATGCACGAAGTGTTCATCCTTTGGGTCGCCCAGAGCCCGACGAACAAGCATAGGAGCGCCGTCGCCGATGTATGTGCCGATCACTTCCAGCGGCAGTTCATGGCGCCCGAAGTGGCGGAGCATCGCATTGACGGAGTTGCCCAGGTCCTGCCGGGAATCGACTAAGGTTCCATCCAGATCAAAAATCAGCAGCCGCAGTTTCCGAACAGGAATCTCGCGATTGATTTTCATTATTTGTCAGTTTATCTGAGCAGATTGAAGCGGTCAGACAGTAGGGGTGTCCAGCCTAGAAGCTCAGCAGCTTAGGAGCTAACTTGCGGCCGCGGAAGCTCATCGATCTTGGCGGCGAGAATGAAATCGCTCTCGGTAAGCCCGTCGATCTTGTGAGTCCAAGTTGTCACAGTGACGCGTCCCCAGCCGAGCAGGATGTCGGGATGATGTCCTTGCTCTTCGGCTATCGCGCCAATCCGGTTCACGAAGTCAAGTGCGCTTACGAAGTCAGAGAAGTTGTAGGTTTTCTCAATGTGATGCTCGTCGATGACCTTCCATCCACGCACTTGGCGCGCCAGATCGGCGAGTTCTTTACCTTGGAGCGGAGGTACTCCGCCCTTGCAGGGCACGCACGTTCTTTTTGCCAACTCAGTCATCGTTCCTTCCACAACAGCAAATATTAGCGATAGGTTGTAGGGCGAGTCTCGTCAGTTGATGTCATCTGTGCTGCAGAATAAATCTCATGCTGATCGCAATGCGCCCAGCCTTCAATTCAGACTTTGATTATTGCAGAAGTTTGTACTTCAGCGAAATGAAGTGGATTATCGATGAATTGCGTCTCGATTTAGCCGCTCAAGAAAACAGCTTTCAGCAGCAATGGAATCCGATGCAGGTGCGTATCATCACTCTCGACGCTGCAGATGTCGGTTGGGTGCAGACCATCAGGCAAGACGATGCGCTTTTCATCGGACAAATCATTGTCGAACGCCGCTTTCAGCGCAGGGGTGTCGGCACAGAGGTAATGACGCGCCTAATCGTGGAGTCTAGGCGGAATGGCCTGCCCTTGCTGCTCAGCGTTGTAAAAATCAATCCCGCCCGAGCACTTTATGAGCGGCTCGGCTTTCGTGTGACACACGAAGATGATCGAAAGTTTTATATGAAACGCGATATCGATGCCGGTAGTCGCCTGTGAAGTCTGCTCTCATGCGCAAAAGCATGAGCGAGTCCTAAACTGCCCACATTTATAATCGCTATTTTGCGCTGTCTCGCGCACTCGTGTATGTCTGACCTCGTCACGACAATTCACTCGTCTGCAGGCGAGGTTGTATTCACGGGAATTGAGAACGAGACAGCAGACGCAATCGTAAAAAGGAGCAAGATGAGCGAGATTCAAGAGATTCGGGCGCGCGAGATTCTCGATTCGCGCGGAAATCCTACAGTTGAATGCGATGTTCTGCTCGTGAGCGGAACGCTGGGACGGGCCGCTGTCCCGAGCGGAGCTTCCACCGGCGAACATGAGGCAGTGGAGCTGCGCGACAACGATCCGCAACACTACCTCGGCAAAGGTGTTCTGAAAGCCGTGGAGAACATCGAGAGCGCGATTGCTCCTGCACTGAGCGGCATGGATGCCAGCGATCAACGCCTAATCGACGGTACGATGATTGAACTCGATGGCACTCCCAATAAGGGACAGCTTGGGGCCAACGCGATTCTTGCGGTTTCCATGGCGTGTGCACGAGCCTCCGCAAATGAACTGAAGGTTCCACTCTATCGCTATCTTGGTGGCGTAAATGCCAACGTGCTGCCTGTCCCAATGATGAACATCATCAACGGCGGCGCACACGCGGATAACAATGTTGACTTCCAGGAATTCATGGCCATGCCCATCGGCGCGGAGACTTTTGCGGATGCCCTGCGCTGGGGTGCAGAGGTCTTTCATACCCTCAAGGGCGTGCTGAAGAAGCGTGGGTACAACACTGCCGTTGGCGACGAGGGCGGATTTGCTCCTTCGCTGAAGTCGAATGTCGAAGCGATCGAGGTAATTCTCGAAGCTATCGAGAAAGCTGGGTACACACCGGGCGAGCAGATTGCTATCGCTCTTGATCCAGCTGTCAGCGAGCTGTACAGCGATGGCAAGTACGTGTTCAAGAAGTCTGATAAGAGCACCAAGGATTCCACGCAGATGGTCCGCTTCTGGTCTGACTGGGTGAAGAAATATCCCATCGTTTCGATCGAAGATGCGTTAGCCGAAGATGATTGGGAAGGCTGGAAAGCGTTGACCGACGAAATCGGCGAAACGGTGCAGCTCGTGGGCGACGATCTCTTCGTTACCAACACGGAACGGCTGCAGCGCGGAATTGATGAAGGCTGCGCCAACAGCATTCTGATCAAGGTGAACCAAATTGGAACCGTGACGGAAACGCTTGAAGCGATCGAGCTCGCTCGTCGAAACGGGTACACGGCGATCATTAGTCACCGCTCGGGCGAAACGGAAGACACGTTTATCGCGGACCTCGCAGTTGCGACCGGTGTGGGTCAAATCAAGACGGGCTCCGCATCGCGAACGGATCGAATCGCAAAATACAACCAGTTGCTGCGCATCGAAGAGGAACTAGGGCGCGCGGCCGGATTCCTCGGTGTCGAGGCACTCAATTATCACGGGGAATTAGGAAAAAAAGCAGGAGCGGCCTAATGCTCCAAAGGATGTTTGTATGAAACAGTTGCTTGCGACTTGCGTTCTCATTTTGGTCTGCTCGGTTGTTCGCCCTGCCCAGACTGCTGCTCAAAATCCGTCAGCGCAGGCGCCAACGCAAACGGATGCTGAACGTGTCGCTAAGCGCGCCGACATTCGCAAGCTGATCGAACTCACAGGAGCAGCCAACATCTCAGCGGACGCTCTGCAAAAGATGATCGAACCGCTGAAGGCGAGCTATCCGCAAGTGCCGGAGGAGTTCTGGGATACTTTCGTTCACGAAGTTCATTCCGATGAACTGGTCGATCTTGTGATTCCGATCTACGACAAGTACTACACACACGAGGAAATCCAGCAACTGACACAGTTTTACCAAACGCCCGTTGGCCAGAAAACGATCGAGGTGCTGCCCAAACTGTCTGCTGAGGCGATCGACGCCGGCCAGGAATGGGGACGCATGGTAGCCGATCGCGCAATGCGGAAGCTGCGCGAAAAAGGCTATGACAAAACGTCTTCGGCCACTGCAGAGCAGTTGCCAGCCGGACAATAACTCCCGAAATGAAAAATACTCCCCTGGTTCTTACGATCCTCGATGGTTGGGGATATCGCGC
>CAYNPS010000023.1:0-41297 GCA_964399125.1 uncultured Terriglobales bacterium | reverse complement strand
TTTGTGGTGAAGTACCGGATTCCCAGCGAGCAGACAATGGAGGACAAGTCGATTGGACCGCTTCAGGACGCGCAGCAGGCGATGCGGTTCGTCCGTCTGCACGCCACAGACTGGAACCTGGATGCGGCACGTGTCGGCGTAATCGGATTTTCGGCCGGTGGGCATTTGGCTTCGACCCTGGCGACGCACTTTACTAAAGCCTATGTTGATAATCCGGACCACATCAGTCTGCGCCCCGACTTCCTTATCGTGGTCTATCCGGTGATCAGCATGGACGCGAAGATCACCCACATGGATTCGCGCAAGGCGCTGCTCGGCACTGACCCATCTGAAGACCTGGTCCGGCTATTTTCCAACGAACTGCAAGTAACAAAAGAAACGCCTCCCACACTGATACTCCATGCCGCCGATGATCGACTGGTCGATGTGGACAATAGCATTGTCTTTTTTGAGGCCCTGCGACGAGCTGGAGTACCAGTTGAAGCGCTGCTCTTTCAGAAGGGACAGCACGGCTTCTTCATGATGCCGCGAGACCAATGGCAGACACCTATTTTGGATTGGCTGACCTCGAACGGTTGGTTGTGTCCACGCGCCAAGTAGTGTGACGGGTTAGTCGGCCATTCAGAAGCTGTGATCTGGTCAATTGACGAGAAATCGCGATTTCACTCACGACACTCAGTTTCAGCCAATGCACGCGAAGCTCATTGGCTGGCCCGTAGTAGACTAATGTCGTGCTCACCGTTTACACCCGCTTTGTCACGTCAATAGAGTCCAAGAGGGCCAAAAAACTTCAAATGGACGCGTTGACGTGTCGATTGAATGGGATACACGATGGGATACAAATCCGTAAATGTTGTTCGTAAGTGATTGAAAAGCCGACGTAGCTCAGTTGGTAGAGCAGTCGATTCGTAATTTGCCCAGCTCTGCGCATGTTGTTGATAGATCTAGGGGACTACTAGTAGTTCAGAGCGGTTTGTTGTGGTTGCTTGGGTGTGGATGGGCAACAAAATGGGCAACAGCTTTCAAAATGCACGAGGTTGGTGTAAGCCAGAATAAATCTTGCTGATTTCATCAGGAGTATGCGGTCCACTGTTATCGCCGCGAACGACTATTGCGATAGCCAGATCAGATTCCGGCACCCGCACTATACCTCCGTAGCCGTGGTGATACATCACCACGATGCTTGCGCCTGAGATGTCTTTCCAAACGAACAATGCAGGAACTTTGCCGGGCGACTCGCGCCGTTCATGCCCATGTCGAGAAACTGGATACCCGCTCCCGCCAGAGGACTCGCTAGACCGCGCGTATGACCAGGAACGTCCGTCATCTTCGCGCCTATAGTTCTTCCCAAAGCGCCGATCCAACGACTCGGAGAACCCGAGACTCCCGGAGATCATCGACGGATCGAGCAACTCGGTCTGCCAACTGAATGGAAGCGCATGCCACGCGATGTCGCCGTCGCGATCCCTTCCTCCATGCGCCTGTGATCTTGAATCGAGGCTTGCTCGAGATATTCCTACAGTAACCATGAGCCAGTGGTCCAAACCTATCGCGGTTTGCCCGCCTGCCGCAGTTCGCTGGCGATTTTTTCGCGTGACGAAAGTATTCACCGAAACCGCGGAGTACTGCTGCTTGAGTATTTGTGAATCCAACATCAAGATGGCATTTGAAGACTACAAGCCATGCTTAACATCAAGGTTCCGGTGCAACTGTTGTGGAGGTGGCCTGCAGCGCGAATGAAGCAGACGATGGCCAAAACATGGCCCCGCGGCACACACCGAGCGTTCTTATGAATTCACGTCGCTGCATATTTAGAAGACTGCGTCCATCGCTGCCGATAGTTTCAATTTATTCGCGCGACGGAAGCCGAATGACAACGGCAGAACCTGCCGCCACATTGATGTCAGTCTTGGCGTTTGCGCAAAGGCTTACGTCGCCCCACTTCCCATTCCAGGAATCATCGATGATTGGGGCGCCTCCGAGAGTGACGCCCGTTTTGGCGCCAACATCTCCGTTCGGGGCTGTTAAAGCCATACCCGCCGCGCGTCCTGTGATTCCAGGGGCCACAATGGTCACATTCGCAGCATGGGCTCCTGCTCCATGCTCCTTATTAATAATGGTTATAAAGAGTTCCCGGGTGCCGCGCACTGCATAAGCAGTCAAATTGATCCGGTCATCGTTGGATATGCTGAGAGGCAGTATGTTTCCGTCACTACCCAAATCGAAGGCCTTGATCGCGTAGGCCTTGGGATTGAACTTAAAAATGCCGGATGGAGAAAGGTATATGGTGTCAGTGAAAATCCAACGTTTGTTGTGGAAGTTCACGCCCAGAGCGTGGTGCTGGGCCTGCCAGTACATATAGTCGAGCGCCCACAATGCTGACGCAAAAGCATTGCTGCCGCCGTTTACCCCGCCTGTATAGTCGTTGCACTCCGTCATTCGATACTGAAATCCTTCGGCCTGAACGGGTGCGAGCCCGTGATCATAAAGAACGGCATAGCGCAATGTTGGCCAATCGCGCGACAGCATCGAATCAATCCCCGTTTCGACACTCACTCCGGCAGCGCTCTGGCCGGGATAATCGTGATGGGTGACAAACATGATGTGCAGATTCTTCGCATCATGAGCAAAGTGCTGCGTCCACGACTCGCCTTCATAATCAGTGTCTTTTGTTCCTGGAACGGGAAAGTTCGAACCGGTATCCGGACCGGTAATGCAGGCATCGGGCACCGCTCCAATGATCGCGGTGGCATACTCTCTCCAATCAGCCAAATAGGAAGGGTATGCCGACCCAGGTACGCCCGGCTCGGTCTCAACTATCTTGGGATCCCGTGGATGGCCAGGAAAGGTATGAAACGAGTGCCAATCCGGCTCATTCCCAATCTGGAAACAGCTCAATTGCGCCCGGTAGTGCTGATCGATGTACTGGGCGAGCTCGGCAGCTTGGGCCGGATTGCCGTTCAGCAGACGAAAGGTATAGATGATCTTTACGTCCGCAGCTTTCGCAAACGCAAACAGTTTGTCGATGTCGCGAAGTCCGGGAACTGCGTACTCCGGACCGTCCGCCGTGCCCCCGCCAACGCGAAGGTTTCTGACTCCGACCACCTGAAATAGCCCAATGAGCTGCTTGTTATCAGCGCTGAAGAGATAGCTTCCGTCTTTTTCCGGCAGTAGATTTGAGATCTCGAAGCTCAGGCCGGCAAAATCATGTGCAATGGGCACTCCGGGATTTAAAGTGTCGATTCTTACCGTCACGTGCGATTGCGCATGCGCGGGAGCAGCAATAAGACAGACAGTCAGACACAGGACGCAGAGTTTTGTTTTCAACATGTCTCCCGATGTAACCAATAGCGATTCGTCCGGTCTCAAACCGCCCGATGAATTCACGTCGTCGCATTTCAGATCGGAGGAGGCGAGGATGCTAGTACGAAGCGTGAACCGATGTCAATTGATTGCTATTGATTAAATCGCTGGAATCGAATCACACAACTCCAAAGTGGCGGCGGCAACGGCTCGAGTCCAGGGAGGCGGGGGTTGGATGGATCTTAGGCTCGGGCTGGACTCGAAGGTTGGAGCTTTTCACTCCATGGTTGCGCCGCTCGGAGAAGGCGGTTTATCCGGGAAACGTTCTCGACACCTTCGGTGACGAGCCATTGCTGAAGAGCTTTTGAACCCTTCTTTGCGTAGACAGCAACCCCCTCTTGCCAGGTCGCGCGTCCACAAAGTACGCCGTTAAACCGGCTGCCGCTTTCTATGGCGAACTGCAGGGTTTCGACAAATTGTTGATTCGTTACTCCAGCCGAAAGATAGACATATGGCTTTGTGGCAACGGAATCGATCCTTCGAAAGCTCTTTTGCGCTTCATGAATCGTATAAGCCTGTTCGCCGCAAAAGAGGCTTGTTCCGGTGACGAACTTCATATTCACCGGGACTTCGATTTTCAGAAGATCTATCGAATAGTCCTGCCTGCTGAATTCCTCCACGGACAGCGCTACCATCTGAGGTTTTTGCTTCGCGTACGCTGCGCCTCGTTCGTCCTCCCCGGCAGCTCCGTAACCGAGGATTTCCAACACAAAAGGGAGATCGTTAGCGCGACACTCATCTCCTACGCGCTGAACCCAGATCTTCTTCTGCTGATTAATTTCAGGTTTGTCGAAGGGAGTGTAATGAAGGAGTACTTTGATGCAATCGGCACCCGCCTCGTGTTTTAGCCGGCGGACCGACCAGCTTTCATACAGGAGAGGCATTCTCGGTGGGGCAGTGAGGTAACAGGATCGTTCGTAGGCTAGAAACAATCCCTTGCCATTTCGGAACCGCGTCGCGGGCAATCCAAATTCGGGATCAAGCAGGACCGCGGACACATGTTGCGTGAGCATTTCCGTCACATGTTTCTTGAATTCCATAACACAAGAATCAGGAACATCTGCAACGCCTTTAGCTTGTGCGATCGCCTTTTTCAGAATGCCGCGCTGATCGAGGGCAAGAGCGGCAATAACTCCGCGTTCGTTGGAAACTGCCTCTAGTCCTGCCAGCTTTCCAGGACTGTGGCTGGTTGGAGTATTAGCTGTAAGCATTGAGTGGATGGCGTAACAGCCGATGAGCCCGTTTCGACAGGAGCGCGCCAGAAGGTGCAAGGATGTTTCCTGGCTCCTTCAGATCTTCCCTTTTCGCAGTATAGGAAAGCAACTTTTGCTTGTCAATCGATTGCAATCGGTGAATACTGAATCGCCGGTTGCTGCGGGACCCATACTCGTGGAGGGCGGTGCAAGTCCAGCGTAGCCAAAGGATATGTATTCATGCGATCTAGTGGCGAGCAGAATTTGATTGCATCTTCTGGAGTTCAGGATGAGGCAATCACGGATAACGACGGTAGCACAGAGAATGGCTCATCGTCGTCACGCCGGCATCTGGTGCTCACCCTTCTCTTCACTATCACTGTCATCAACTTTATCGATCGCCAGACAGTCTCGGTGCTTGCTCCGGTAATTCGTGCGGCTTTTCATCTCTCCAATGAAGCTTACGGAAGAATTGTGGCCGCGTTCCAGTTTGGGATGATGAGTGGCGAACTGCCGATGGGCTGGATCATGGACCGTTGGGGATCGAGGTTCGGTCTGTTCTGCGCAGTCTTGCTGTGGTCCAGCGCAACCGGAGCGCAGGCGTTTGTAGGATCGGGAGCGAAGCTTGCCGCAACCCGCTTCTGGATGGGCAGCAGCGAATGCGGAAACTACTCCGGAGGCATGAAAGCGGTAGCCCAGCTATTCCCAATTAATGAACGGACGCTCGCCATTGGTATCTTCAACAGCGGCAGTGTCATCGGCTCAGTTATTGCTCCACCTCTCGTCGTTTACCTTGCCCAGAATTTCGGATTCCGAACTGCCTTTGTGGTGCCAGCCAGTATGGGCGTAGTTTGGGCTGCGTTGTGGTGGATGGTCTATCGCGATCCAGCGCGCATCGAGGCGATGGCCGCCACTGGGCAAGAACCCCTTGGCTCATTATTGCAGCAGCGATCCACCTGGGCAGTCATGCTCTGTCGTTTTTTCATCGGACCTGTGATCCAGTTCTACTGGTATTGGCTCCCGAGCTTCCTCTTCAGCGCTGAGAAGATGTCAATGACTCGCATCGGTGCCTTATCGTGGATCCCGTTTTTCCTCGGAGGCGTAGGCGGAGTAACAGGGGGTTGGTCCGCGGGTTGGCTTCAAAGGAGAGCGTTCAGTCAGTACGACGTTCGCCGAATCACGATGTATGGAAGCAGCATTCTATGTTTGATCAGTCTCGCAGTGCCCTTCAATCACAATACCGTCGTTTTGCTCCTGATGATGAGTATCGCCATCTTCGGACACAACTTTCTTTCTGCAAACATGTACGGAGCGATCACTGATCTGTTTCGGGAAAGTATGGTTGGTCGGATCACTGGCTTAACGGGTGTGGCTGGCGGATTGAGCGGGCTGTTGTTTCCGCTACTTACAGGATTTCTTGTCGATCGAATCTCGTATACGCCCGTCTTTCTACTTGCTGCCGTTATGCCTCTAATCGGCACAATTGCTCTGCTGGTCGTCGCTCAACGCCAACGCTTCGAACGGGCCCTAAGTTCGACCTCAGACTGATTTTTCGTAACCAGGCTTGCGACAGATCGTGTAATGGTTTGATTTAAGAGCGGAGGCTTGAGCGAAAGGCTCCATTCAACGGGAGAGCAGAGTTCTTTGGCGGCTTGCCTTCAAGAATACGGGCGATGTCTTCACATACTGCTGTGGTGACGCGTTCTTGAGCTTCACGAGTAAATGCAGCGATGTGCGGAGTAACAATCATGTTCGGCAGCAGCTCCAATTCTCCTCGTTGAGGAGGCTCACTGGCACGAACATCGAGAGCCGCGCCGGCGATTTTCCGCGACTTCAACGCCTCGAGCAAATCTGTCTCGTTGACGATTTCACCGCGCGAGGTGTTAATGAAAAAGGCATCCGGCTTCATTCTTGCGAATCGGTGACGACTCATTAAGCCAATCGTCTGAGGAGTCGCAGGCACATGGCAGGAAACGAAATCCGCGCGCGATAGCAATTCGTCCAGTTCAACCAGTTCAGCATTCAATTGAGCGAGATAGACGTTATCAGGGCTGAGGTGAGGATCGCACGCCAGAATTTGCATTCCGAACGTCTGCGCGCGGACGGCGGTAAGGTATCCGATTTTTCCGGCACCGATAACGCCAAGCGTCTTCCTATAGACCTCACGGCCGACGAACTGGTTTCGATTCCAACCACCAGCCTTGGTATCGGCATTTGCCTCCGTGATCCGGTTGGCAAGCGCGAGCATAACCGCGATGGTGTATTCCGCCACGCTGATTGAATTTTGATCTGGAGCGTAGGTGACAATCACTCCAGCTTGCTTCGCTGCATTGACATCGATGTTGTCGAGTCCCGCGCCGGCTCGCGCAATTGCAACCAGACCTTGCGCTGCCCGAAGCACATCTTCAGTCACGCGTGTCTGGTTGCGAACAAACAGCACACGCGCATCGCACGCATGCCGCATCAGACCCTTGGCGTCTTTCCACAATTCCGGCAGGCGCAGGACGTCGAATCGCGCGCAGAGTTCATCCACGGCCGCGCCGGCGATGTTTTCGGAAATCAGGATATCGCGCATACGTCCTTGTGCTCCGTTGAACTCAGAGAAAACGGCACGCGCAAACGCCTACACCACTCTTCAAGCTCGATCAGAGTTTCTCCTGAAACGGGAACGCCCATCTTGCTGTTCTGTACGGCCACTCGCGATGACCGTTCGCCGGGAATGAGAATTTCAGCTACCCCAGGGCGCTTGCGGCTCGCTTTTAGTCGATCGATCGTTGCATCGATGCGTTGGATAAACTCCTTTCGATCCATGAATGCAGTGATGTCGAAGAGACAGAAGAAATGGCCGACGTTCTGATGCCGGTCCAGGTTCTTGTACATGGAGCCCACGTCGGAACCGATGGCGGCTCCCGATAATACGCTGCTGAACATCTCAATCATCAACGCGAGTGCGTATCCTTTGTGACCTGACATTGTCGCGACAGTTCCGGCCAGCGCGCGGTGAGCATCGGTAGTCGGCTCGCCGTTCACGTCAAACGCCCAATCGTCAGGAATTGGAATGTTCTTTTTGCTCGCCGCAATGATCTTCCCGCGTGCGGTCTTCGAAGTTGCCAAATCGATCTTTACAGGAAAACCTTTCCCGCTTGGGAATGCACAGGCGATCGGATTCGTTCCGAAGAAAGCCTCCGAACCACCTTCGGGCGACATGGCTGGTTCCGCATTGCTCATGGCCAGGAGAAGACAATGCTGATCCGCCGCCAAACTGCAGTAATAAGAAAGAGCTCCAAAGTGCTGCGAACGTCGAATGCTTGCTGCGGCAATCCCATTCTGCCGTGCTATTGGGAAAAGCATCTGTAATGCTTTGACAGCCTGCACCTGTCCCAGGCCGTTCATTGCGTCGAGTACCAGAACGCCTCCCGTGCGGCGATCCACTCGCAATTCCGCTTTGGGCTCGATCAGTCCCTTTTCGAGCCTCTTCAGGTAAATACCCAGACGCGAGATGCCGTGCGTAGACGTTCCCCGAAGATCCGCATCTATCAGTGCGTCCGCGAACAGACCTGCATCTTCGTTTGATACTCCCACCGCCTGGGAGAGGTCGACGACGAGTTTTTTTAACGGAGTTGCAGGAAAACGTCTTTCCATAGTTGTGTCCTGATCGGTGGCAAACTGTGCACTCCTGCTGCATCACGCTACGCGCTGCGATAGAGTTTCGTCAGCACGAATTCGCGATGACCCAGTGCTTCCGCAGCGGTGAGCCTTCCGTTTGCGGTACGTACTACGACGTCAATAAGAGCGTCGCCGGCCTGATCAAGCGTCATTTCGCCCTGCAGGATGGCCGAGACATCAAGATCGATATGTTCGCGCATTGTCTTGACCGTCTTTGGATTTCCGGAGAGCTTGATGACCGGTTCGATTGGATTCCCAATCACATTGCCCTGACCCGTAGGAAAGAGATGAACAACTGCACCTGAGGCCGCCCAAAGTGTGACGGCCTCTGCCGCAGCACTCGAGGTATCCATGAACCAGAGCCCCGGACCTGAAGGCGCCTCAGCCGGCTTCAAGCACCCGACGAACTTAGTCTTTTTCCCAAGTTTCTCCACATTGCCCAGAGCCTTTTCCTCGATCGTCGTCAATCCTCCGGCGATGTTGCCCTTGGTCGGCTGAGATTCGGAGAGATCATCTTTCTTTTGGGAAAAGACGAGATTCGAATAGTCATTGAAGGCGGCCATGAATTGGTTGCGCACCGCTTCGTTGACGGCCTTCGAAGCGACGATGTGTTCGGCGCCTGTAAGTTCGGTCGTTTCTCCGAAAGAAGCCGTACCTTTGTTCGCGCAGTGCTTATCGATGAGATTACCTACGGTTGGACAACTGGCGAGGCCTGTAGTCGTGTCTGACTCGCCGCATTTCACGCTGATATAAAGTTCGCTAAGATCGCACTCGGTACGCTGCAGTTCCGTAGCTTCCTGCAGCATCTCTTTGGCACAATACGAAGCCTCAGCGATTGTTCGGATGTCGCCCTTACCTTCAATCGAAAAGCCAGCAACTGGCTTGCCGGTCTTGGCAATACCATCGACGATGCGCTGTGTCCATCCCGACTCGATACCGATCACAACCGCCGCCCCCACGTTCGGATTGCTGCCGATTCCGATCATGGTGCGGAAGAAAAGCTCCAGATCCTCGCCAAACTGAAGCCGGCCGTAGGAGTGAGGCAAGGCCATCGTGCCTTTCACGTTGTTGGCAACGCCTTCAGCCGCCGCGTTAGAAATGTCGTCCACCGGCAAAATCACAACGTGATTGCGAACCCCAACTCTTCCGTTTTTGCGCCGATATGCAAAAATCTTGCGTGATTTCACGATCAGGCCCACCTCTTGGTTTTCAAGTTGTGAATATGTACGTGCTGCCCTGCCTGGATCGGCGCAACCACTTTGCCGATGTCACAGCCATACTTCTTCAGTGTTTCTCCAACCTTGCAATCGCGCCGGGCAAGTTTATGTCCGAGCGGAATATCCTGCGTGGCCTTTAGCGCGATTTCTTTATTACGCACAAGATCGCGACCTTTGCACTGAGTGCCTGCTGCAATGTCGACAACCGCGACTGCGACGTCATCTGATGGGTCGTGAACAAGAAAATGAATCATGATTTCTTCCTCTATACATCTGCTATGAGTCTAAAAAGCTGAGCTTTCGGAATGCGATTCGGAGCGATGTGTCACGCTAGATTCCCGAAATAGAAACGTGCTTCGTCTCCAGGAATTCTTCGAGACCCTCGCTGCCCAACTCGCGTCCCCAGCCACTCTGTTTGATACCGCCAAATGGGCATTGGCTCGTCGAAGGCGCTCCGTCATTGATCCCGATCGTTCCAGCTTCCAGCCGCTCGGCACAACGAAGGATGCGTCCGACATCGCGCGCCATTACATAGGCGCTCAGTCCGTAGCAGGATGCATTCGCGCGTTGGATGCCCTCTTCTTCTGAATCGAAACTCACAAGCGGCGCAACAGGTGCGAACGTTTCTTCGCGCATGCATAGAGCTTCATCGCGCATTCCCTCGATCACTGTGGGCTCGAGAAAATATCCCTGAGTACCGGCCAGCTTTTTACCCCCACAGCGCACGATACCGCCATGGCTTACGGCGTCTTCTACCTGATGCAGCGCCGAACGTAATGCTGCCTGTCCGATCAGCGGCCCCACGTCGACGCCCGGTTCAAGACCGTCGCCGACCTTGAGCTTACGAACCGCCGCAACAAATCTCTCCATGAACTCGGGATATATCTTCTTTTGAACGTAAACGCGATTAGCAGCAATGCACGATTGTCCCGTGTTGCGAAATTTGGCAATCACCGTCTCGCGCACCGCAGCATCGAGATCACAATCGTCAAAGATCAGCACAGGGGCATGTCCGCCAAGTTCTAATGAGAGTGGCTTGATGGAATCGGCTGCTTTACGGATCAACTGCCGTCCCACTTCAGTTGATCCAGTGAAAGTCACTTTTCGGCACAACGGGCTGTTTAGAAACTCGTCAGCGATCATGATCGCATCGCCGATCACCAACTGGAACACGCCTCGCGGCACACCAGCAGCTTCCATGCACTCAGCGAATGCAACTGCGCAGAGTGGAGTCTTTTGCGCTGGTTTCAGGATCACAGGACACCCTGCCGCCAGAGCCGGCGCAGCTTTGCGAACCGACAACACCAAGGGAAAATTCCAAGGAGCAATCGCGCCGACTGGTCCGATCGGCGTCTTTACTACCAGATGACGCTTGCCTGATGCCTGCTGCGGAACAGTTCTCCCATACGCTCGTTTGCCTTCCTCGGCAAACCATCGCAAATGATCCTGCGCCATTGCGACTTCAGCTTCGCTCTGAGCGAGAGGCTTACCGTTCTCGAGCGTGATCGTGCGGGCAATCTCGCTATGGCGCCGCTGCAGTTCATCAGCCGCGCGGTTTAACACTGCTCCGCGCTCGCGCGCAGCCAATACGCGCCAGCCGGCAAATGCATCATCTGCGGCCTGAAGTGCTTCCTTAATCTGTTCCCGATTCAGGGCACATACTCGCGCAAACACCTGACCAGTCGCGGGATTCACTACTTCGATCTCATCCTTCGTGACAACCCATCGGCCGTCGAGGTAAGCCTTAGCAAGCAAGTTCGCTTCCGTGTCAGAAGACAACGCGCTCGTGGAACGGTTCATAGCTAAACCCAATTTGGAACGAAAGTGCCTTGTTCTGCGTGCTTCTCGATTGTGCGGCGGGCGTCGCGCACATGCTGCCGCGCCAGGCGTTCCGCCTCATCGGCGGAATTGGATTCAATTGCGTCCACGATGCGAAGATGCTCGGCGTGAACGATCTTAGGATCGCGCGCGGCCCAAACGGCCATGCCGAGAATCCTGTAGGTCTCCGCAAGGCGGATGAGAATCTTATTGCGCGACAAGCCGATGATGCGGAGGTGAAAAGCATGATCGGTCGCGCCCATGCTCTGCACATCGTTTTTCTTGGAAAAACGCAAGACGTCGTCAGCCATCGCACGGAGATCGGCGATATCCGCGCGACCGACGTGATCGCAGGCCAATCTACATGCCAGGCCTTCGAGCACCTCACGTACTTCGTAAGCTTCACAAATGCGCGACGCATCCAGGTTTTCGACAAATACCCCGAGCCGGTCTATTGAATCCACTAGTCCAAGCCACTGCAATTCAAGTAACGACTCACGAACCGTACCCTGAGCGACCCCGAGCTCTTTGGCGAGACTTTGCTGGCTGAGACGATCGCCGGCTTTCCGTTCTCCAGAGAGTATTCGCCTCTGAATTTCGTCTCTAACGTCGTGCCGTGCAATCCGAGGTTCAAGACTGACCCTCTGTCCTCTTCTGACTGCCTGCATACCTGCTGCCCTGCTGTTTTGTTTCATCTTCTTATTCTTTTGATCGACAATCATGCCACCCACTCGACTTTCAAGAGTCTGCTCAATCGGCGGAATGTGTCGCTGCAATGGTGATAAAAAAGCAGAACATGATGAGGCATTCCGCTGTGGATTAGCAGATCAAACACTTCTGGAACGTTGTTCTCAGCTACTTCCACCAGCAATGAGTTTCCTGTCACCTTTCGCCGAGGAGATGTAGCTTTGCCTTCTAACGCGGTCATGAAGTACTGATTGTCGCAGTGCCACAGGCGCATGATGGTGGCGGGTTGATCGGTCTGGAGCGGAGCGTCGACGACAAGCGGCTTCACGATGTTAAAATGTCGCGCCAACGCAGGCCCATTACTCCCACCGATGGCGTAACACATATCGAGCGGAGCCATTCCGGGATGCCATAGAAAAATCGTCGATTGATCGTGCTCCAGCCAATCAGTCAGGAATCCCGGGCCAAGTTCGAGCGAGATTCCAATAAGCTCGGCAATGGCTCCATCGACATCGCCTTCCATCGACACAGCTCGGCCTTCTGTCGTGAGTCGCGAGATCGCAAGGTACGGCCACTGCCCCAAAACTTCCGGCAGCTCAGGCCAGCACTGAATCGAGAGAGCATCCAGGCTCTCTTCTTTCATCAGGTCGCGCATGGCCAGATAGCAGCGCGAGTTGACTGCGAGGTCCTGCTCCTGAACATCAAACAAGGGAAGTCCTAGTTCTTTGACAACACCAACATCTTCACGAACTCTGCCGGTTTCGACAGCGTTGGCGCGATCGATAAACTGCGGCAGGCTGAGCGAATGGAGCTGAATTCCCAGAGATTTCCGTAGCAGGAAAGGATCTATAGCAAAATCCATATAGCCCGGCGCGTGACCGCCGATCATTCCTACTTTGGCGCTTTTCAATTTCAATGCCGTCCGCGAAAGACGAATGGCTCGGAGGAGTTCACGGCGTACCGATTCCTCATCCGGATCACCGTAGATAAACTCAAATGGATGTCCAGCCTGTCTCAGATTTGACGCCCACAGATGCTGTCCCACCAACGAACACGAGCTGACCTTTCCATCTCCTGGTCGTTCTGGCGTCGCCCACAACACGATGGGACCGGGCCACTGCTGGGCAAGCGTGAGCGAAAGCTGGCCATTTCCCATTGAAGGTTGCAGCATCACGAGCACATTACAGCCTCGCTCGCGAATTCCGCGCAATGCTTGCGTGAGCGACGCATCATCTACGACGGAGGCATCCGGACCAACCGATTCCAGACCTAGTTCTTCCATCGCGGTAATTGCACGACGAGTCACGTCCCGATTCCAGTTCTGATCGAAACCCGGGCGCTTGCGCCCGAGGATCAGTACGCCGACCGCTGATGAGGTTGTCTTACGCAACTCAAGTGTCTGCATAAAGCTCCCGCTCGGTAACTGAGAAGTCGTACTCCAAGAGATCTCCAATCAGAGGACGAACGTACTCAAGGAATTTACTGTTGACCGGCACGTCGTCATCAGAAAGCCAACTTTGGGGAATGGTTCGGTCGGCGCACGCGACCGACTCAAGTGGAATTAGATCCGAGGAAGACTCCTTTCGTCTCTGTAATGGCTTGAGCGCGATCATCATCGCGCGGTGTCCCGCACGTAACGCGCGCACGCCCTCGGTACCGACGAAATCTGCATCCTGCAAGTCCTGCGTTGCGATGTGGAGCATCGATGCTCTTCCAATCAGCCCGGGTTTTTCATCGCGACAGCGGATCTTCAGCTCGCGGGTCACAATCTGCGCTAGAAAACGCGACGCGCCCCCGGGCAGCGGTCGCTTTAGCGCATCTGCCTGCGAGGCATCTTCGCTTTCATAGATTGGCCGTCCCGCTCGATCACGAAGGCCCTCGCAAATCACCACAATTGCCCACTCCTCGCGCCTGAGGACGCGATCAAGGTCGGCGAGAAATTCGTCCACATCAAAAGGAATTTCCGGTAGATAAAGAAGATGGGGAGCATCGGCTCGATCTCGCTTAGCCACTGCAGAAGCTGCAGCCAACCATCCGACGCTCCTGCCCATAGTTTCAAAAATGGAAACCGGTTGGGGGAGAGAACGCACATCCATGCCTAAGTCACGCGTGGATTGCGCCACGTACCTCGCAGCGCTGGCATAGCCCGGACATCGATCCGTGCCCGGAATATCGTTATCGACCGTTTTGGGAATTCCAATCACGTTGAGTTTATAACCCTGAGCGCGACAAAACTGGCCGAGACAGTGAGCAGCTCGCATACTTCCATTGCCGCCAATGAATAAGACCTCGCTGATCGCGAGCCTTTCCAGGAAATTCAGAATGCTTGCTTGTTCCTGCGCCGAAGGCTTGACGCGAGAGGATCCCAGCGCTGCGCCCGGCGTTCGTGCCAAGCGCTCCAGCTGACTTGAGGTGAGGCCCGACAAGTCGACCGCCTTGCCTTCGATTAAGCCCTCTATTCCGTGCCGAGCCCCGAAGATCTTCTGCTTCCGATCCGCGTAAGCCTCTCGCAATGCGCCCGCAAGCGTTGCATTCACTACGGGAGTAGGGCCACCTCCCTGCAAGATCAGCAGATTGCCCATATCTTCGATTCTCCCGAGCTGCAAGTCGGCTACATGACGACGTAGAGCGGATGGATTGAAGCTTCAACGAAAGTGGACAATAGATCGATCAATGAAGCAATCGATTATTATCGATCAATGCTCAAAGTGTCAACCGGATACTCCGCGGAAAAACTGCAATTTTAGAAGCATTTAGGCGTACATATCGTCCAAGTGAGCGCTTCTACCTCGGTGGCACCTTCCAGTCAGACGGGTTTTGACATTGCTATCTAAGCCACGTCGCTTTTGATCATTCGCGCGTCTATTCTGGATCAGTTTCTAGCTCTGTGGTAACAAACGTGACAGGACTCGTCGACCTGCGCTCGGTCTCATTTCTCGGACTCGATGGTCAGGAAATCAAGTGGAGGTTCTTCCGCAGGCGATCGGGCTCGCCATCAGGAAGGAGAGCCTCAAGGTGCTCGTGGGTCTTCTTCCAGACGGGAACCGCGCGTGACAGCAGCATCCGCCCCTTGGGGGTCAGGGTCATCATTCGGATGCGGCGGTCCGCCGGGGCCGTCGTGATCTTAAGTAGGCCTCGCCGCTGCAAGGGTTTCAGAGCGGCGGTGAGTGTGGTTCGGTCCATTCCGAGTAACCGCGCTACTGCCCCGATGTCGGGTGGTGTTGGGCGGTTCAGTGACATCATCAGCGAGAATTGGCCGTTGGTTAGTCCGACAGGGCGCAGCGCAGTATCAAAGCGTCGGGCCAATGCCCTAGCCGCGCGTTGCACATGAAGGCACAGGCACGTGTCGCGAACCATGAGCGTTGTCTCGAAGGACGGGTTCGTAATCGACGGCATACAAAAATATTATTGATATCAACCTATCTTGCCAAGCGGAGTTTGGTCATGTATGTTGATATCAATGTATTTCGAAAGATGTGGGCTTTTGGAAGCCGGCGATGCATGTAGACGTTACATCGAAACCGGACAGAAGGGGTTCCATCATGAGGGCGCGCGAGATTCAGGATCAGATGACCATTGCAGGTGAACCGTTTGTTCAACAACCTGCTAACGGTAATTCGGAGATCCCAACTGGCGTACTAGAGAGGAACACGATTTCGACTGTTAGAAGCAGTCGGGGATACGGTCTCGATTCAGTGGCAGAACACGAACCGACGGCTTTCTCATCGTTCTCGACGACCCGACTTGATGCTACGAAGCTCAGTCAAACCTTTCAGCAGCTGCAGGGTCTAGCAAAACCACAGGCCCCACGAATCGCGATTAAGTCAAAAGGCAGAATTATCGTCTTGGATGTAGCCGGGATTTTGGCAGTCCAAGCTGAGGGCAACTATATTTCCCTGAGACACCGAACAAATCTGTATTTGTTGCGGGAGTCCCTATCGTCCATTGCGGAGGAGCTGAAGCCTTATGGTTTTGTGCGCATTCACCGTTCGGTCATTGTAAATATTTCGACGGTGGAAGAGATCAAAGCTTTACCAACAGGAGAATACAGGCTGCGTGTAAGGGGTGGGAAGGAATACTTGGTAACACGGACGTACAAACACAACCTCAGCAATCTGGCTCAAGTATGGGTAGGCTCAAGTGGGTTCGCGGCTAACACTCGCCATTCGGGCGCGTAAAGCACTCCTCGTGACTGCAGCAATGCAACATCTTCATCGATAAGCGTTGCAACATTAAAAAAGGTCGTCCGATGCCGAAATCGAGGATATTTTGTCAGTGAAGTCGCAAAAAGTTGTGCAAATTCTGCCGAGTTCGTAGACGACGGCTCAGTTGTCATTCTGTACATGTTATTCTCCATCACTGTTTGTGACGTCGAAAGATGAGGTCGAACCAGGTCGTCCAACTTCGGCCATCGTCGAGCGACACCACAGCGATTTCCCGCACACCGTCCTTGATCGGCTGCCACGTACCCCGCACAATTCTTTTCTTTCCCGCTGCTGTTCGATCCTCTCCAGTCAGCACCAGCCCCTCCTTAGTCAACTTACCTTTGAGTAGCAGCAAACTGCCGCGGTTCGTCACCCAGGACTGATGCCAGGTATTAGTACTCAAGTCGTAAATGCTGAAGCTCTCACCTTTCGCTCCAGTTGTATCCCGATAGTCCTCGTGCAGGACGCAGCCGTCCAATATGCGGTCAACGCGCACACGGGCGTTGATGACTGTTGGATTTTCGAAGTCAGAAACGTCCCAGTCTCCTATCCAGAAGTCGAGCTGCCGATATTCCTTTTGTGTACACGGTAGAGCTGCAGTGCCGTCCCAAAAATCAGAGGCAAGGACCACGGCGTTTCCCGCGCTCCACATCAGAAGAAGCAGCAGGACAGACGCCTTCCGGAATATTGTTCCGATTGCTGCCAAACTGTGCAACTCCTGCATTCCTTTAAGTAACCGCGGAAGGAGAAGAGTCATCGCGGTGTTTTTCATCCCATCCTCTTCGCAAGAACCGCTCTGCGCCATTGGTTTGTTCGGCAGGCCTCGCGGCTATATTCCAAAGATGCATCGCCGCGTATGATCTCCATGGACGCCAGGCTTTACTGCGATCCTCGAGCTCGGCAGCTTTCTGGAGCTTGAGCGCCCGCAGCAACCAGAGGTCCTCAGACGGAAACGCGTCCGGTTCCCGCAATGCACGCATAGCTACGTACGACGCGGTCCAATTACCGACGCCGGGAATGTCAAGGATTTTTCGTAGGAAAAGCTCACGATCGCACCGCTCAAAGGTAATCTCACCTTTACAGATGCCACGCGCGAGTGCGCGTATCGAGGCAACTCGAGATTTTGGCAGGCCTATTCCGGTGAAATCTGCATCGGCAAGGTCCTGAGGCGCCGGGAACAGGCGATTCAACTTTTTCCCGAACGGCACTGCCCGACCGAAGGCTTTCGCAATATGTCCTGTCATTGTTGTAGCGGCGGGCGGGCTCATGTGTTGGTCCAAAATGGCTCTAGTCGTCAGCTCGAATCCATCCCAACACCCGGGCACACGTAGCCCGGGCTTCTGGTGAATCAACTTCCTTAATATCGGGTCACGGCCAAGAGTGGCTGCAATGACGGACCAATCCGCTTTCAAATCAAACATCTCGCGCACGCGCTCAACAATCGTGAAAAGGGCGCGCGAGTCCCCGAATTGAACCTGCAGGCTGAGCTCATTGTTCTCAGGTCGAAACGTAACCTCAATGTATCCGGTTGCGCCATTCAGGGAAATCGTCCGAGAATATTTGTTGTCTTCTACGAGTTCTACGCCAGGAATTGCACGGGAGGCAAGGTAGGACAACAGAGTTTTCCAGTTATAAGGCGGACGATAACTCAACCGAAGAACATAGTGATTTTCACGGATAAGATCAGGCGTTTTAGCAAGCTTGCGAATCTGTGTCGGGGTACGCCGATAGTTTTTGCGTATCGCGGCATTAAATCGTCGCACCGATCCAAAGCCAGAAGCCATAGCAAGCTGAGTCATTGGCAGCTTCGTTTCGTCGATTAACTTCTTGGCGAAATGAAGGCGCCTTGTCTGCATCACTGCGCCGGGAGTCGCACCAAGATGCTGCAGAAAAAGACGTCGGAGGTGACGCGCCCCGATCCCGAGCCGTTTCGCCAGCGTTTCCACGCTGTCATCTTCTTCTAACGCAGATTCTTCAATGAGTCTTAGAGCACGGGAGACAGTATTTCTTGTCCCCAACGAAGCTGCAGTACCCGGCGAGGATTCCGGACGGCAACGGAGACAAGGTCGAAATCCAGCTTCTGCAGCTGCGGCAGCCGTCGGGAAGTAACGAACATTACTTTCATTGGATGTTCGTGCTCTGCAAATCGGTCGGCAGTAAATCCGTGTGGTGAGGACGCCAATGTAGAACTTTCCGTCAAAGCGCGGATCGCGCGCCAGTCTAGCTCGAGAGCAGGCCTGGAGATCGACATCCATTCGAGGCCCTTCAATTCTAGCCAATCGATAGCACTAGGAATAGACGTTTTCGGACTCATGATTCTCGATAAACAGGTCCGGAATGTTCCAACACAGATCAAAAAATCGATTTATCTTGTGACCCCGAAACCACAGCAGCTCAGATCGAATCAGCTCGCGCAGGAAGCTGACGCCTGAGCACGCTGTAAAGGTATACCGATCATAAGGAGACAACATGAAACTGAAATTCGTCCTGTCTGCTCTGGCGGTCACGTTATTGCTCGTCGCCGTTGTTCTGCCGGTGAACGCTCAAGATTCCCAGCAGAACGGAACGCATTTACGTTATCGCGTGATTAATCTCGGCACATTAGGTGGAACTTCCAGCGTTGGAAATGGCATTAACGACCTTGGATGGGTCGCCGGCGTGTCCAACCTTCAGGGTGACAATACCGAAGAAGCAACGCTGTGGGCATACGGTCTCAAGATTCCACTGAAGACGCTAGGTGGACCAAATAGCGCAGTGCTTTTCCCGAGCAAAAGCAATACCGGAGTGATCGCGGGAGTGTCGGAAACGGCCAGCTTGGATCCAAACGGCGAGGAGTGGAGTTGTTCGTTCTTTTTTCCCTCTGTTACCGGGCACACTTGCTTAGGCTTCATTTGGAAGTTCGGCATGATGAGTCCGCTTCCCACTCTGGGAGGACCTAATGGGTTTGCCGCCGGCATCAATGATTTTGGCCAAGTTGTGGGATGGGCTGAAAACAATTTTCACGATCCCACCTGCGCTGGGCCGAGTGGTCGCAACCAGGTTCTGCAGTTTGAGGCCGTGGTGTGGGGTCCTGATGGAAAGATCCAGAAGCAGCTTCCTCCTCTTCCTGGCGATCCCGACGGGGCAGCCGTTGCAATCAACGATTCCGGCGTGGTGGTAGGTATCTCTGGTACTTGCGATCAGGCAGTGGGCAGATTCAGCGCAAAGCATGCCGTCGTATGGCGGAATGGTACGCCATCGGATCTGGGCAACTTGGGAGGCATTGCATGGAACACTCCTGATGCCATCAACAACAGAGGTGATATCGCAGGCTTTGCCGATGTACCGGGCGCTCGCGATACAGCCGGAAAAGTGAACTTCCATGCCGTGCTTTGGTCCAATCTAGGAGGTCCGGATTGCAACGGGCATTGTCTAGATTTGGGAACGCTTGATCAAGATGTATTCAGCGAAGCCACTGGTATAAACAATTATGGACAAGTTGTGGGGACATCCTTCGGCCCTGGTGGAATCTTTGGCAGCCGAGCCTTTCTGTGGAAAAACGGCCAAATGTTCGATCTCAACAAGCTGGTGGTTCCCGGAACAACTCTGCAGCTTGTATCCACCGGTGACATTAACGATCGTGGAGTTATAACCGGCTCAGCGATTGACCCGAACTCGACCGGCGACTGTGGGCCTTCGAGCAACGGGTGCGCCTTCCTCGCGATTCCGGTGGGTGCGTCTGACAATAAGTGAAATTGGGTTGGCTCGACAAGCGCATAACAACGCTGTGTATTAGTGGGAGGGCAGGTCATTTTGCGCCCTCCCTCTATTGAAGAGTGTTGATCTCGAATCGAGTAAGCGACTTCAAGAGCACCAGTCCTCTACTCGACCCTGGAGAGTTGTTTCCCCAAAATGGTCCTATGAGTATTCACTATATTGATCGCTTAAGTGACACGATCATCTCCTGATTCATAGCGTGTAATTCCCTTTGCAATTATTGAACAATAAAGCTTGCATTCAACGAAATATAAATGCGATTGTACTTCTTGGAAACGGGGGATCAGCGTTCTGGTAAAGGACACAACTTGCCTTTAGAAAAACCCTCAGATCCGACTCCAAAGGTACAATTGAATCGGGCGCCATAGTTTCCCCAGGCGACGGCTGCACTTAACTCGACGAGTTCACGTTCCGAAAAACGATCGCGAAGGAGCGCAAAAAGATCATCAGGGACATCAGAAGGTGTATGAGTAAGGGCGACGGCCAAACGCAACACAAGTTTCTCATCATTATTGAAGTTTTTACTGTCCTCAAATCGCGAGAGATCCCTCAATTGTTCTTCTGTGATTCCCCTTTTTCTGCTCACGGCAGAGTGGATATCGATTCAAAATGGGCAACCCACCATCGCCGCGACTTTGAGTTGGACCAACTCTTTGAGCTTTGGCGAGGCAGCTCCAGGTGCGATTGTGTAAGCGGTCATTCGCTCAGTCAGCCTAAGCAGCCTCGGATCGATGGCACGAATGCGAGTTGTGAGAGGAATATGGCCGTAGCGGCGCTTCACACGCCTGAAGATCAATCTTGTCAAAAGTGCTGTCTCACCATCCTGCACACCCTTCGCACGATTTTCGGCTCTTGATCTTTCTGCCTCAGGAATCCCATTGAAGCCCCTCTCATAGCAATTTGCTCTTACTGCCGCTCGACCTTCTCAATCGCAGGGTGTGCCCAAGCGCGCATACACCCAATCGGCACCGAGTGGCCAGTTTTGGACAGCCTACCAAAGTTATATCGATAATGATTCCTTCTTCGTCGAAGCAAGTTTATCCGATGGAGCTACTTTGGCAATGCAGGAACCTTGAGATCTACATGTTAGTGCGCTGATGAATGATGATGTGTGTACCACTCTCTTTGAAATGGTCGTCTTCAGAGGTAAAGGCGACTCCGTGATGTCAGAAAAGGAAGCAGTGCGAAGTTCGGCTAATCACACCGTACATCGTGCGAACCTTCTTCACTTCGAAAACAAAGTGGTCTTATAGCTGCGCACAAGAGTGGCTATTGCCTACGGGATTGCAAAAACTTAGCCTATTATAAGTTGTTTTGCCCTTAGCCTGGAAGACTGGCGTCGTTCTTTGCGCAGAAAAGAACAGCCGGTCTTCCTAGCTTCAGCAGAGCCTTTTCGGAAAGCAACCGCTGCAGCGTACCTTAGCCGGCACGTCCACAATTGTGGCTGTAATATCCGCTCCACCAATGCTGGTGATTTTTGATTGCGCCTCGCGCATGCCGGTCCGGCATGCAGCATCACCGTGCATTCGAATTTCCTCCAATCCCGTTCCATCGCCTATGAACTGAGGGCCTACCAGGTACCAGAAGGTTTATAAAGCAGAAGGTTTATAAAGCAAAAGGTTTTGCTTGCAGCTCAATACATCGCGGGTGGCGGGCTCAGTTCATGGCTTGGTACCGCAAGTAATGAAACCTCCTACTGCGGAAAAGAACCGACCGAGTTGCCCGGCTTGTTCGAGCGACTCAATCCAAAGCCTTGCCCGTTGAGATTCGAGCAGACCGCGTTCAACCGCGAGGGTGGCGGATTCACTAAGGTCGAAGGCACTCTCGATCAGATCAAAATCAGTTATCTCGGCCGCGAGAGGCATTGAATGCACATTGGCTAACCCCGCATCAAGAAACATTCGATAGAGTCTATGTCCAACAGAACCGTTCTGAAATTGATCACAGATGAAACGTTGCATAATGCGGCTCGTGTCGTAGTCCGGTGCATCGATGACGAGGAGGTCGAGATCTCCCTCCCAAATTACAAGCCGGCCATCGGGCTTTATGATTCGAACCATTTCTTTCACTGCGGTATAGGGATCATGGCTATGCTGCAATAGGCGCTCGGCGCGGACTGCGTTGAACTGCTCGTTGTGGAATGGCAGCTTCTCTACATCTGCAGTAATGAAATGTGCTCGGGAGCTCTGTTGCCGGGCGCGGTTCACAGCGTGAGCCACCATGTTGGCACTAATATCGACGCCAACAGCGCAGCCTCCAGGGCCAACGCTCGCCTCGATCGCTAATACGTCTTCTCCTGTCCCGCATCCGACATCAATTGCGACCTGGCCGACCTCGAGGTGCATGAGCTCCAGTAGGCGTTTTTTGATTTCTCGGAAAAAAGCGGTTCGTCGAACCGCATCGAGATACTCAATGAACCGGTCGGGATCTGCTGCTTTGTCTACGCGATCAAACTGATGTCGGAAAGTCCTGCTGATATTGGGCATCGAACCAGTAGTGTATGGGACAAGCCACGCAGGCGAAAGCTTAAGGACAAATACGCAAAGCTCAGCCTCGGCCCCGTTATTGAAGGCAGAGAAATGCATCGATCCAACTCTTTACGATTTCACGGGCAGGATCAGAATCTTCGAATTGAAAGCCAATTTGGGAACCGTATTTCCAAACCACGGCGGCCTGGATTCTGATCAAAGACTTTCCGGGAAGTGCAAACGCCAGACATACCTTTTTCTCCTCCGGCAATGTTGTTGGGAGATGAAGTGATATTCCTCCGCCGCTGATCTCCCGACTGAATCCCGAAATTGGTGTATTTTCAACTGACACCTCGATCACCAGCGGGATGCGCACATAACGTCGGAGTTCCTGTAGTAAGAGTGCACAAGTTGAACGGGCAGTTCTGGTGGCTGCATTGCCATCAACGGGAAAATCTAAGATGGCATTGATACCGTAACTCGAACAAGGTCGCACATGTAGATCTTCAGATCCGATGCCATATACGATCATATGGTGATTAGAAGAGGATGATCTCACGGCTCTTAGGAGCGGGGCCGCGCGATCGTCTAGACGCAACGCACAGCCTTCGAATTTTTCCCGCGTAACTCGGCTCGCGAATTCGCTCCCGAGATCCACGGTTCTAATCCCGCACTCCGCGAACGCTTTGCGCATGGTATCGGTCGTGAAAGGATCGAGTTCGACCAATGCCACAGTGGGAGATGGTTTTGGGCCTTGCTGCGATAAAGGGGCTAACGACCCGAAAGATCGCACCAGAGCTGTATCGGTGACCATGATCGGCTCGCAATCCTGAAGACGCTTCGCACGGATTGCGGTACCTGCCCTTTCCGCTTCGGGAATTTTCACAGAAATCTCTCCCCCCTCACCGACAGTCCTCAACCCCGCACAGTCTTGGCGTAAGAGCTCCGGGTGGGGATAGCGACAATCCTTACACCGCCGCAATTTCGGCCTCATCTTTGAGGTTTGCACGCAATTCATCAAACACCGATACGCGATTTCTGCCCGTTCGCTTAGATGCATACAACGCTTGGTCGCAGGCCCGGACCATGGTGTCTGTAGTGCGTTTGCCATTGCAAGAAACCGTAATGCCGAGACTTGCGGTCACAGGAATGGAATTTCGGCCACACCGCACCGGTTCCTCTGAAAGACCTGTGCGAAGTCGTTCCGCGACTTGGCGTGCGGAAACCAGATCGCACTGCGGCAGAACAACGAGAAATTCCTCGCCACCATATCGGCCACACGAATCGTAAGCGCGCAAAAGCAAACCCATCCGGCGAGAGACTTCGCGCAGTACAGCGTCCCCGCTTTGGTGACCATACATGTCATTGATCCGCTTGAAGTGATCGACATCCAGCATGATTGCTGCAGTGCAGCAGTTTTGGCGGCGATTTCGCTCGATTTCACAGTCGAGAATACGAAGAATCTCGCGATGGTTGTAAAGTCCGGTAAGCGAATCGTGGCGGGCCTGATAACGTTCGGCTTCGACGGCTTCTGCGAGCCGCTGCTGCACCGTCAAGATCCTTTTAGCGATGACGATCTTTGCTTGGAGCTCGTCAGCATCGACGGGTTTGCGAAGGTAATCGTCCGCGCCGGCGTTTAAACCTTCCAAGACATCGTCACGTTCGCGGCGCGCAGTCAGAAGGATGAGGTATGTATAAGCCCGCTCCTTCTGCGCACGAACTCGACGGACGAGCTCGATGCCCTCGAAGCCAGGCATCATCCAGTCGAGAACAGCCAGACGAGGTGCGTCGGCCTTGTCCAGTTCTTTCCAGGCTTGTTCTCCATCTCGTGCGACCACGACCTCAACTCCCATCTTTTGCAGCAATCTCTCAAGAAGCTTGCGCGAGATAGCATCATCGTCCGCGATGAGAATTCGATTGGGCATCTTCGTGGTCTTCGTTGGCAGGCCAGATGCACCTTTTAGGCTGGGCGGTGAATCGGCAGATCGAGCACATGCCTCTGTATTTCATATCGGCAGTGTTCCGCTGAGCTTTAGACAAATCCAACAAGAACACTGAAAACTCTTTGTGCTGGCGAGCCCACCGGTTGGGAACACGAAAAGAAAGAGTAAAGAAAACGCGCTTATAGCCGATAAATACATTGGCGGTTGAGCGAATATGTCGCTCTTTTAGCTTCAGTGTCTAAATCGTTTTACAAATTCGAACGGGAAAGGTTGAACTTGACGCCAGTCTTTTCAAGCGTCGACGAACCAGGCGCCTCAAAGCAAAACCCCCGAAAGGGCACGCTCTGAAGCGACAAGAAGCACCCGCAGCACGGAGCAGGAGATGCCCAATGAATTCCGATCATTGCCATGACTGTAATCTCGACGACGATTGCAAAAAGGCGGCTGCCAACGCTTCTGCAGCTTCCACTTTTGATCTTCGAGAAATCATCCAGCGCATCGGGGATGAAGAGATTGCTCGCAGCGTCCTTGCCGATTTTCTTGAAGAAGGGGCGAGCATGATTGGCAATCTCCGCAGGGCGGTCGCCGCAAATGATCCTGACCTAATACGCTTGACCGCCCACAGCCTCAAAGGTGCTGCTCTCACAATTGGAGCTGCCAAGCTCGCCGAAGCGGCATTCGCAATTGAGACCACCGCGAAAAATCGCGAGCAACAGAAAGTAGCCTCCGCGATGCAAGCAGTGGTTCAGCGTTATGAGGAACTGACTCCCACGTTGCGACGCGCCGTCGAATGCGGGGTCTCAGTGCAGTGCCAGGATTGATCGCCAAAAGGAGACGGAACGCGAAACCGAGTCCTTCGCATACGCAATAGTGAACAATCATCGCTCTTGGGCAGCGGGATTGAGTGCTGATAGCTTGGGCCAATTGCTCGCTCGGTCATTCTGCAGAGGACCAGCTAGCATGAAAAGCCGAAAAAACGCTTGATTGCAGCGTCGAAGTTGAGGAAGTCAGGCGAATTTGTAGCTTTGCGTGAGAAGTGGGCTACACCTGAAGGAGACACTTGCACGATGGGTTTTCGATCGCCCCTTAAGGGGCGGCAGTTCTAAGGTCTAACTGCTATTCCTGCTTAATCCACGGTTGGTTCAGATCCCGATCAGCAAGTTGCGCGTAAATTTACACTCCCCTCGTCGCAAAAACTGACCTCCGGTCGTTGCAAATTTCAGAGTGGTACGTGCGGCATATTTTGAAAATTAACGGAAAAGCCTTTAAGCCTCTGGGCACGGCCCTCTTAGATGGACGCACTGTTGCCATAGCAAGGAAATTTCGTAGCAGAGAAGCAGTCCAATTGTTGCCAGCGTCTTTTGCGGTAAGATGCGAGCCTTTGATTTGCGTTTCTCGGTCTAGAACTACAACAAACGGAGTCGAAATAACATCAAATAGTGACATAATTCTGGGATCGGAATTTTTTTGCTTACCTCAGTTGTTGAGCGAATCTGTAGCCACGATTTTGTGCGTTGATGACGAAGATGCCTGTTTGCAAGCACGCAAGCTGCTCTTGGAGGCTCATGGCTATCGTGTGCTCCAAGCCAAGGATGGCGCAGCTGGCTTGGCTTTGTTCGAGACCAATCATATAGATCTCGTTATTACAGATCACTTGCTGCCCGGAATGAGAGGCGCCGAGCTGGCAAAGAGGATGAAACAGATTAAGCCTTCAGTGCCCGTCGCAGTTCTGACGGGTCTGTCGGAACCTCCCCAAGGCATAGAATACGCAGACTGCTTTCTCGTAAAGGGAGACGACGTACGAGAACAGCTTCGCAAGATTGCGGATCTTCTTCGAAGCTCGTCGCAGCTGAACTAATCTCGGATTAGAGGCAAGTGGCGTTTTAAGTGGACTCGTAATGAGCGCACTCGTTTCCTTCCGACTCCTTCAACTTTTGATTCGCTGGCTGCACATTCGATGGGCAGCGGGGATCGAGTTCGTTCTCCTTTGTTTAAGTCTCCAGGTTTCGTGAATTACTAGACGGAGTTGACCTGCCCCAAAATCCTTGACCGAGGTGTATGCAAGGATGCCCTATACCCTGCGATTGTTCCCAGAGCTTCGCAAGGTGCAGTCCTGCCTTTTACTGCCCCCAAAGCAGGCCAGCAGGTGCGTGCGGAGCCTCAGCTTTGCTGCGCTCGCGAGTTAGTATCCGACGAATTACAGGACTCACCTTGGATCATTCGCACGAGAATCCTGAATGAAATCATCCAAATGCGTGCGCACAAACACCCGATCTTTATAGTTCGGTTTCCTGAGGGTTGACCAATGCATCCATTCAGTCGTCCAAGGTGTGGCGTGCGGGCAATGATATGGTACTTTCAAATAGCTACGTCGCGCGCGATTACAAGTGCCACTTTCGAGGATCTTGTGAAAGAGGGACCTCTCTTTAGGCAAGTCTACTTGCGCCTTCGCCAGGCAATTCTTTCCGGAGCCCTAAAAAACGGCGAGAAGCTGCCGTCGACGCGGGATTTATCTGAGCAGCTCGGGGTATCTCGAACCGTTGTCCTGCTCGCGTATGAACAATTGCTCGCCGAGGGATTTGCCATAGGACGGCCTGGTTCCGGAACGTATGTGTCGGTCCGCCTTGCAAACAGACCAACTCCTCGTGAAGCCGCAATTAAAGTGCGGCTTTCGCGCTTTGGAGCGAATGCTGCCGCCGCCTGGTCGAGGATCACCCTCCAACAGCGGAAAAAGCCGGTTCTTCTCTACGATTTTGCTTACGGCCGAAGCGACCTAGAGACATTTCCGTTCGCGAATTGGAGGCGCGTTTTGTTGCGTTGTGCGGCCAAGGCCCCAATGTCAGAACTCGAGTACGGCGATGTGGCTGGAAATCCCGCTTTGCGGGAAGCAATTTCTGATCACCTGCGAAGGTCGAGATCAGTTACTTGTGAGCCAGATCAGATCATCATAGTAAACGGTTCTCAGCAAGCGTTGGATCTCATTTCACGTGTTTTGATTGAAAGAGGCGATCAGGTCGTAATAGAGGATCCCGGCTATCAGGGCGCACGGGAGATCCTTCGCGTGAGCGGTGCGCGCTTACTACCGGTGAGCGTCGATCGCGATGGCATCAATACTTCCAATTTGCCGAGAGACGCGAATGTCGCTTTCGTAACTCCTTCGCATCAGTTCCCCACCGGGGCAATACTGCCTCTCGCAAGACGCCTAGAGTTGCTGAAATGGGCTCGACGGCATCACGCGATTATTGTCGAGGACGATTACGATGGCGAGTTCAGATATCACGGACAGCCTCTCGAATCGCTGCAGGGCCTCGACCGAGATGGGCGAGTCATTTATGTGGGAACCTTCTCGCGAACCATTTATCCGTCTCTACGGATCGGCTATTTGATCGCGCCAAAGCAGCTTCTGCCGGCGCTTACGGCCGCGAAATGGCTGTGCGACCGTCACACTACTGCACTTGAGCAACATGCGCTTGCAGAATTCATTTCTAGTGGCATGTACGAACGACATTTACGCCGTGTTCGACACAGAAACGCCGAACGCCGCGCGGCACTACTCGATGCTGTCCACACATACTTAGGAGCTCAGGTCGACCTCAGCGGAGACGGGGCCGGCTCGCACGTCGTACTGTGGCCGAAGAACCGCATCTCCGAGGCTGTCATAGTAGATCGTGCGGCATCGAGAGGAGTCGGTGTTTACAGTGTTTCTCCATACTGGATGAAGACCCCGTCGCGCGCTGGAATATTGCTGGGCTATTCGAGAATGCGGGAATCAGAAATTCGAGAAGGTATTCGCAGACTTAGCGAAGTCCTCTGAAATGATTCCGCAAGCTGAGAAATCGCGCCTGCTCCAGTCTATACATTCAAGAAAAGAGGGGCAGGCAAGTGTGCCTGCCCCGTGTGCAGGAGACGACTTCTAGTTAGAAGCTAAGCCGGATTCCAAACTCACCCGTAAAAGCTCGAGGCAACAATGAGCTACTCGGATTAATGAAACCGACTGCCTTTCCAAACGTGTTTGTATCCTGGATTGTATTGTCGAAGTTGTTTCCGTAGTTGGCATGGTTGAACAAATTGAATGCTTGGAATGCCAGCTGCAGGTTCGTGCGTTCCCCGAATTTAATGTTCTTAGCGATTCGGGCGTCAACATTAAAGAACGGATCGCCACGCAAGCTGTCGTAGGGTACCGCATGGCAATTACCCGAGTAGTAGCATTGAGCAGCTGCCAGTCTAGTAGCCGTATTCGTGCTCACAAACGCAGACACGTTCCTGGGATCGCTATTGGGAACGATCACGGCTCCCGTGGCGCTTCCGCTGCCGAGGTTAATTTCGTTGTAGGAGGAAACTACGTTGTAAGGACGAGCTGAGCCAGCCTGCAGAATAGGAGCAAATTCCAACCCCCAAGGCATGTTCCAAATTGCGCTGACGGTGACGTGGTGTCGCTCATCGTTTGGTGAAGGACCCAGATCGAACGGCGAAAGCGGTATCTGCGGGTCGCGTGGATAACTGCGATACGAGGCACCACCACCGCCGTACGACAACGCTCTCGCCAGCGTGTAGTTCGAAGTTAGCCAAATATTCTTGCCGGCGCGCAGATGATAGCTGATGTTTAGCCCATCATAACGCGACCGACTGATTGACTGATCGTCACGCACGCTGCCCAAAACGGAGACGCCTGCTGCCTTAAAAGCAGCATCAAACGGACGGTAGAACCCTCCAGGCTGCCCAGTACGGCTTATCGTCGTGATGTTGTTCGGCGTAACCGGGATGTTTGGATCGATATTAACTGTTTTGTTTTCATGTAAACCGAGCACATGAACATATTCAACTTCAAAGGCTGACGTCTGGCTCAATGCAAAAGTGTAGCCACCATTCCATTCCTCGGTAACAGGATTTCTATAATTTGGATCCATTAGCCGCCCGATTGATCCAGGAGCCAGGGTTGAAGAAGGAGGGGCGATGGTCGGCATTGGATCGACACCATATCTCCAGCTGTCCAGCGGTATGTTTGTGCCGGGAACAGTGTCGGTACCGCTAAGCGAGAACAGCTGCTGGAAGATCGTTGGATTACTCTGCTGCTCCACAAACAAGGGAATGTTCTGGAAGATATCTCCATAGTAGAGTCCGTACCCGGCCCGGAGAAGGTGCCTTCCGTGGCCAGTCAAGTCATAAGCAAGTCCAACGCGAGGGCTAAAGTCGCGATTATCGTCAGACGCCTTCTTTCGTACAAAAAGCGCCGCAACTGGATTTATCGATGAAATGGCTTGCAGTTCCTGATACGTGCGGCTGTTTGCCACATCAACAGCGCCTACCATGTTGAAGTCCTTATCCCAACGAACTCCGAGATCGAGCGTTAGCCGAGGCAGAGCTTTCCAATCATCCTGAAAATATAATCCAATCTGCTTCGTACCATTTGGAAGGTTGGTAGAGGGATCGCCGTTGGTGATTGTCATTCCGCTTATCAGGCCTGCAGTTGAAAATCCATTTGGATATACAGACTTGCCGCAACCCGGGGTACCCGAATCGGATCCCACACCCAAGATGCAACTCGGGTCCTTATTGAAATCGACTTCGAGCGTCGAATTGTTCTCGAAATATCCACCTAAACTCGGGTTCCAAATGTAGTCAACCCCAACCTTCAGGTTGTGCTTACCGACAATCCGCGTGAAGTCATCTCTAAACTGCCATTTTCTCTGAAAGGATTGTTGAGGAACGTTGGTGTTTGTTCCAAACTGGGCGCTCGGGAAAGTAACGAGCGGCGTTCTCGTCTTGCTATCAATAACGTTGTTCCAATACGAGAATCCGAAAGTGAACTGGTTCACAGCTGTTGATGATAGAGTCGAGTTCAAAGTCAGATTGGCGATCTGCATGTGATTGAGAGTGAAGTTCCCTTCTGTCAGATCGAAGGTTCCATTACTCTGATCGTTTAGGCTGTTATTACCCTGAGTCGAAACCGAAACATAAGCTTGATTTCTCTCGTTGATCGAATAGTCCAAACGACCATTAATTCGGTTTTCGAAAAAAGGCGTAGGCACGATTGCCGCTGGCTGGGCTCCAAGCGATGTAACGAGCTGAAGCTGAGTCAGAGCTTGCGGAGACTCGGCGATAGAGGTGTGCTCGCGCTGACGTTCCATGGCAAAAAAGGCGAACAATTTGTCCTTTTTCAGAGGCCCACCCAACGATCCGCCGAACCATTGCCGAGAGTATGCTGGGTTCTGAAATGTAAATCCATTGTTAGCAGGATCTGGAAGTTTCTGATCTGCATTCAATGCCTGATCACGAAAGAATCCAAAGGCGGAACCGTGAATGGTATTGCTTCCGGATTTCGTGATGACGTTGATCGCGGCACCCTCGGAGCGCCCATTTACAGCCGAGAATCGCTGTGTGGAAACTTGGAACTCCTCTACCGCTTCGGCCGGAAGCTGCATCACAGGTCCACCGACCGTGTTGTCTTTGTTATCGACACCGTCAACAGTTACATTCACGTTTCGGCCGCCTGCACCGTTGACCGAAAGAATCGAATATCGAGTCTTTGTGGGGTCGTAAGCATTCGCTGCCTTTATGCCCGGCGCGAGGTACGCCAGATCCGCGATATCGCGACCGATTAGAGGCAGCTCTTCGACCTCTCGCGGAGCGATATTTTCGCTCACTGAGGTCTTTGTCTGATCGACAATCGGAGCTTCAGCGGTTACCTCGATGATTTGAGACGCTCCAGCGGCACCGAGAGAGAAATTTTGGGTTGTCGTTGTGTTTACTGCCGTCTCGAGATTTTCCACTCTTGCTGAGGCAAATCCCGGCATAACTGCTTGAACGGAGTAATGCCCCACAGCCAACGGTTCCACGCGATACGAACCATCAGCCGTGGTCTTTACCGTACGGCTTGAACCGTTTGCAAGATTTGTTATGGTAACTTCGGCTCCCACGATCGCAGCGCCCGTTTTGTCCAGAACACTTCCACTGATCGCACTCGTCGCGGTCGCCTGACCGAAAGCTAAACTGCTACACGACACTACTAGCAACGCAAGCAAAGTCCATATGAGTGATCTCATCCCTGCCTCCTAAAGGTCTTAACCGCAGCCTAGAAGGAAAGATGAATTGCAAGTACGAGACCACTGCTGATGATTTGTTTTGAGTTACTTAGGTGGCATGTAATTCTGCAACAATACAGGTTTTTGTAACCTTCAAATCGGTCACCATAGCGATCTGTGCGCTGTTCACGTCGTGATTTTGTAAGCTCGTATGCTCCTTTTGGAATCTCGCGTCTTCTACCATTCGCAGGCCGGTCAATCCCAAATTTTGTATGATTCAGACCGTTCTAGAGCAAACCACTGGTTGTCGATGCATCAGAGAATCACGGACCAACAACGTATTGCAATCCAGCAGCTACTCTGCTATTGCGCGCTGCCCGAAATCTGTACGATCTCATACCCTGCGGAATTTTCATGCTCGTCACGCAATAGTATGTGAGGGGATTCTCGAGTCGCGAACATGACGTGACACACCGCCTTTCCCCGGTTCTGAACTTGATAGGCTATCCTGTAAGCCTGAAATCTACCCGCTGGCACGCTTATGTTCTGCGTTCCCAGCACCTGTCCGTTTACATGGCTGATGCCTGTGTTCGGATTATAGATACTAAATCTGAAGTTTGCTCCCGGGCGAATTCCACTGGCAAGCACGCCAGCCCACCCAATTCGTTCATCAATGGTACGTGAAGGTACACGAGCCTGAAGTTGTTTCCTTGTACCTGCAACAAAGTCCCCGTCACTTGCGAAAAATCCCGTGATTCGGCCGGCATCGTACCTCATCTCGTAGGCAGGAATTACTCGAAATCCATGCACATAACTGAGCATGGCCGAGATAGGTTCCAAGGTCGGCGTAGTGATGGTTTCCCAATGCTGACCACTGAAACCGTGTGGCTCGTCACGAAACGTAGTATCGCCAACAAAGGTCACAAGCCTGAGCGCTGGAAGTTGGCGAATGGTAATCCTAGATCTTCCAATTTCGTACCCGTGGTTCAATTGCCGGTAAACGAAGGTACCGGTACGAACATGATTGGCAACGAACTTCGTCGCAACTTTGTTTGATGCTAGAAGCGGTGCGTTCTGGCTAACCAGTGAAAGAGCAAGCAAACCTATACTCAACAGCCCTATGATTCTCCAGCCTTCGTCACACATCATCAACACTCTTCAAGCGCAAATAATTTGTTGAACCCCACATCCGCAAAATCTTCATCATGGTTCGCACCCATGTGTTTGAGCAGTCCGATATCGAAAAGAGTGTGGCCTCTGCTCGTTAACAGCCTCCCAACGACGACACTACCCAACATTGAATCCATCACCACGTGTCGCTGTGGGAACTTAGACGTAGAGGTGCGTATTTAGTCATTCTAGTGCAGCAACCGCCTCTGAGCTCTGCCTTTAAACCACAGGCAGCGACAGCGTTGTAATGTAGCTTCACGTAACTTTATTGCACTTTTGTCACGTAAAACTTTTTCGATTGACGAGTTGGGTTAAGCTACGCTGATAAAGACGACAAGATGGTTCAGCACTTGCTTCGAAAAAGGCGCCATGGGATCACTTCACACCATCCTTGCAGCGGGGCTCGTTGTTGCGGTGCTGGATGGCGCTGATGCAGCAGTTTTTATCGGAATTATTCGCGGAGTAACCATAATAAAGGTGTTTCAGTTCATTGCGAGTGGATTGCTAGGAGAGAAGGCATTCCAACAAGGATGGATGTCGGCTGCATTAGGGGCGCTAATTCATACCGTCATAGCAGTTGGCATCGCCGCCGCCTTCTATCTCTTGAGTGCCTGGATGCCGATAATGCTTGAAAAGCCGTGGCTAAGCGGGTCATTGTTTGGCATTTCAGTGTTCCTTTTTATGCACTTCATCGTGGTTCGGCTTTCAAGGACACCACCGCGTTCGCTTCGACTGCCGGATTTCTTGAATTTGCTGTTTGCACATATCTTTTTCGTAGGCTTGCCAATTGCGATTATCGTGAGTCGCTCTCAACACTTTAGTCGCTACTTGTCACACTAGGCTTGAAGCATATTCGACCTTCTAATCTGTAAGGGCATTAGGCCAAGCAAATCTGCTTGCCGATCCCGTGTTGTTGAAAGTTCCGACGCCAGGACGCGGGTGAGTCACCCGTAATGCGAGTGATCCATCTCGTCATGTGAGCTTGATCAGCAAAACCGGTCTCGGCAGCGATCACGCAGAGTTGTTCCGACCTTCGAATAACGCGGAGCCATGCAGCACGTGCGCGCAGCTCGGCGCGAAATACCTTGGGAGGGATCCCATATGCAACAGCAAAGCCTCGAGATACCGTTTCTCGCGCTAGACCATTTGCTTCGGCCCAGTTGCCGATTCCTATCAACGTATTTTGAGCCAGATCTCTAGCGAGCGCATCCGGCCAGTCGTTTTGTATTCCCGGAGACATCGCACGTTTCTGCTGAAGATAATGCTGAAGCATCAAGCCAGCCTCGACTACGTCTCTCTCCGCAATTCGCGCCAATGTGTCTACTTCATCCAAACGATACAAGCCGCCGATTTCGGTAGAATCAAACGATTGCAGACGGATCAGCTTAACGCCAGAGGAAACGATGCGGTTTGCGTGGCAGTCGAGTATAGGGTGAACCAACACATCCCCTGCCGTGGCGAGGACCCGACCCACATAACCGGATTCCTCGAGTCTACCGGCCAGGACAACTGTTGCATACGGAGCGAAATGGCGATGTCGCGGCAGGCTGAAGGCAGAGGTGAAGGCCTCTATTCCAGGGATTATCTCGCGAAAACCGAGTTTGTTGCCCATTTGAACAAGTCTATGTGGCTGCGACCGCGCCCAATGAATCAAATCTCTCGATATTCCATTCGGCCCGAATTCGCAGCATACCCCAAGTCATAAACCAAGGCGGCTCTAGGCGCAGAACGTATCGACTGGCCGCGAGCCTGCTCCGATGCTTTATCAGCCCTTTGACGATTCGCCCGTATTCTTCATAAAAGCTTACGGTAATGTACACAGCGGTCCACTTCTGTATAACCTAACGCTTCATGCGCACGTTGGGACGTCTCGTTGCAGATCAAAGCATCTGAAGCCATCTCCAAGCAACCGTTGGTGCGCGCCCATTCCTCCGCTGCCGCTAAAAGCCGTCGGCCTATGCCCTTACGGCGATGACTCTCATCGACATACCAACCTTCTATAAAGCCAACAGGGCGCGATGTGTCACAACCATCCGCATGGGAACGCAAGCTTGCTTCAAGAAATCCAACGATGATTCCTCTGTCATTTTGAGCAACGAAAGCCAAGCTTCGACTTTGCATTGAAGATTTGTCGTCAAGAATTAGATCTAGCTCGCCGGAGTTCTCCTGGGGAGAAGAGTCCGGCCACAAAGCGTGTCGCAAGCTCTCAAGCTGAGGTCGATCTGACGCATTAGCAAGTCTTATCCTCACATCCAAGTTCATCAGGAAAACTTCCTCACCGTCATGTCCTCCATATTGCCCTGGCAATCAGTGTGTATCGGGATTGGCGGGTGGCTGACCCTTGCTCGCCGGCGGAACTATTCCGTTCATCCGCAGGTACACCACCATTTGGCCGTAATGATCTGACGCATGCGCACAGGCAAAGCTCGCCAGTGCCAACCGCGAATTGAAATATGGCTGAGAAAATGGTAGAGACGGATCGGTAATTGGGAGTACGGCATTAGTTTCGGAGATCGTCGCGACAGCTTTATGTCCGATAACAAAGGAATCTTTGAGAAACCTCACGATCTGTTCTTTTGTGTGAAGATCATCGGGGCCGTTTGTAGCTCCAGCGAATGAGACTCCAGTTGGTGGAGCTTGCCCTAGAATCAAGCTAAAAAGGGCAAAGTTCGCAGCAGCGACGTGTTTCACTTCCAGCCCAAACGTTCTCGTACCCTTGAATTCCTCGCTCGTCGGCACAAAGGAGTACCTGTCTTCGGGCATCGCCTCCGCGGCCGACACAATTTGCTTCTCTGCCAATGTCAGCTGTGCGTCCATAGCTAATGCGATAGTGGGTGGTCCTTTCGGCTCCGAAGGAAGCTTCGGCTGTTGTGTTCTTTCTACTTTGCCGAAGACCAAGAAGGCGAAACACATGAGGATAGGAATGATAGCCTGGTTCAGTCTCATCTCTTCTTTGCTCTCCGCCAACCGAGTTTTGACCTACAAGTGCTTTGCTCAAAATAATAAGAGGCGGTCATTGCGTTCAGACCTGTCAAGTCTTGAGGGTTTCCGTTCAACTTCTCAAGCGGTTTAGGCTAAGTGGCACCGTTAGAAATCACTGGCATATTCCGATTCTTTCCTGGCCAGCAGAAATACTTCAGGCAAAGGAGACAATCGGTATTGCCGCACTTGGTGGCATGTCGAACCGATAAACTTATCGGCAATCCAACAAAGAACAAGTGCTCAATGAACTCCAGAAACTTGTACATGAACGACATGTGACCGTGAGCTACGGCCGAGAGCGGCAGAACCACCCAATGCATGAAGAGATACACTAAACCGCCATAGCTCAGTCCAGACAAGAAGGCACGATTAACTAGGAAGCCGAGCCTTCGGCTAGCCGCGTAATATATGGCCGCAGCGGAAAATGCAATAAAAAAATGTAAGACAATTCCGAGAACTGCAGTATCGACTCCACCTTGGTACGCCTTGTCGCCTAATAGCCCACTCGCAATCGTCTGCGGAATGAGGACCGGACGCTTCGGGCTATAAACGAGAATGGCATACATCAAATCGAGGAATCCGACTATGAAGCCAGCGACCGAGATCGCAGTCAAGGGACGCGATCTTCTGTCGTCAGCGCACGGCGTGATCCCCTTGGGCGAGCCTTCCATGAAAAATCCTGTTGTCCGATACAACACGCTAGCGACAGCTCACCGCACGGCACAATATAAATGTGATGACTCGCCAACATGCGAATGCGAGATGCCGAATCTCGACTACGAATGCGAGGTCAAACAGCCTCTATTTATTAATGTCTTCGTGTTCCTGAAGGCGGCGAACAAGATCGGCGTGAGGAGACTTTAGCGGCTCGGGCGCGCCATTCTCCGCGAGCTTCATCTCCTTAATTGCAGCGTCAAAATCTCCCTTTGCGACTGCAACGCGAGCAGCCTCTTGGTGTGCTACCCAACTATTTGGATCTTTTTTCATATTGCTGCCAAAGAGCTCCAACGCTTCCTCTTGGTGGCCTTCTCTTTGCAAGCTGCGGCCGAAGTTGTGCACTTGCAGCTGAGTGCCCATGGAAATCGCTTTGTTTCGAGCGCTAAGTGCTTCCTCCTTCCGCCCTAGCGCCGCCAGTGCACGTGATTTCGTCATTTCATTTTCAAACCGATCTTCGTTTTCGATTGACTGGTTCGAGTATTCCAATGCCTCCTCGGCACTGAGCTTGTTTGCAAGGAGGTAATTCGCCGCTTCCATCCAAGGAGACCACTCGAATTGAGCCCGCCCGCGGAGCTGGCGGCGCAGACTGTTATCTGCAATTTCAGGAGTATTCACTTCAACTTTGAAGGGAACGGCGACATCGTCCCACCGCATCGTAACCGTCACCGAGTTGGGCTTTGGATCATCAAAGTCATAGCTAAGAGCTTCGTGGTGCTCGATTTTTTGCGGACTGACGTCGAGCCGGAGAGCATCCTCCGCCTGCTTGTATGTAAAGCTGCCCCAAGAAGTCGAATTCTTGGAGAAGATGACGGTAAACGATGTTTCGCCAGGAATCATATGCAATCCGTAGGCGCCTTTGGGAAGTGCATGTCCATTCACTGTGACCGGATCGGTAACCTCGAAAATCGTGTTTTCATTCGCGCCTGCTCGCCAAATATCTCCATAAGGAAGCAGACCCCCAAAAATCTTTCGACCGTTGACTAGGGGTCGAGAATAGTCAACCGTTATCCATGTAAGCCCAATACGCTGCATGGAGCGAGCATGCTGACTGGCAGCCGGTAAGTCCAGAATAGCCGACTGGGCCCATAACCCATTAATGGCGCTTAATATCCATACGAAGCTCAACACCCTAAACACAATTCGTCTCTGCATGGACAATCTCCCTGATGTTATGTTGAACTCATCGCGTTGGTTTATTTATCTGATCAGCTCGGCGGACATGCAGCTGCGAGGTTTTTTGCATCGTAGCATCAACAACTGCTGACTCAGATTTTAAGTAGACCGATAAGGCTAAATGCGCGAACCAGAATGCCGGGAACGCTGATGTTTTTATACGACCAGTCTTTACAAAATCCGTAATACCATTCCTAATCAAATCTTTTTGCCGCTCTCTGCTCGCTTTTCTTGCGAGTGCGATGTGGGAACGAATCTGCAGTTAAGAATGAAGCAACAGCGCACACTCGACAGGGGGCGGACCAGTCTGCCCTATTTCCCATGTGACCGCGATTCCTCAGACGATTCCGCTGAGCCTTCGAATACCTTCGCGAATCTCTCGCTCTCGGAGGCGGGCGTAGCCAAGAATTATTCCTGTTCTCTGCGGACCGCCGATAAAATATCGAGCGATTCCATAGACTCCAACTCCGCAGGACGCAGCTTTGGCAACTAAATTCTCCTCTTTCGCAACACGCCTGGGCCAGAGCACAACATGAGCGCCCGCAGCCTGTCCCGTGACTTCAACTCGGTCGCCAATGTATTGGTCAATTGCTTCTAATAATGTCCTCCGGCGCGCTGCATTTCGCCGTCGAACTCGCCACAAGTGACGTTCATAGGCACCAGTTGTTATGAATTCTGCCAATGCGTGTTGCTCCAGAGTGACGGAGTGCTGATCGTTGAGCCACTTAGCTCCTGTAAATGCGCCAACCAACGACTTAGGAAGAACCAAGTATCCAACACGCAAGGCGGGAAACATCGTGCGCGAGAAGGTTCCGACATATATAACTCGGCCCTGTTCGTCGATGCACTGCAGAGGTTCTAGCGGTTGTCCTTCGTAACAAAATTCGCCATCGTAATCGTCTTCAACAATGATGCAGTTGCTACGCTGTGCCCATTGAATTAACGCTACACGGCGATCCATAGGCAGGGCAACGCCAGTAGGAAATTGATGGGATGGCGTAACAAAACACAGCCGGGCTTCATTAGGAAGCTGGGAAGGGTTCAGACCTTCGCGGTCGACGGTCACCGGTGAAATGCGTACACCAGCGGCACGTAAGATTTGCGTCGTGCCTTGATAGCCTGGATTCTCGATAATGACGCGATCCGTAACATCGAGTAACACCCGCACAATGAGATCAAGCGCTTGCTGGGAACCACTGACGATAACAATGTCTGAAGGATCGCAGATCACCCCCCGAGATCGCCGAAGCAGAGAGCAGACAGCTTTTTGCAAAGCGGGTGCTCCAGCCGGAGGCCCGTAATCGATTTGAGAAACCGATGCCCTTCGAGCATGGCGCAGCAACATGCGCTCCCACTTTGCAAAAGGAAAGCTTTCAATATCGCTTTCACTTCTTCCAAACTGAAAGTCATACCGATGCGAATGCTGGCGTTTGCCGGTCAGATTTTCGTCAGCGGCGATTCCCGCCGCTACTCGGCCGAAGTTCGATAATGGTAAATTGACGAGCTTCTTAGAACGGCCCTCCACATTGGGTTTGACATGTTCGGCCACGAAAGTTCCGGATCCGCCACGGCCGGTCACCAGACCATCCACCAATAGCTGCTCGTACGCAAGCACAACAATGGTCCTCGATACGCCGAGCTGCTCTGCAAGATCGCGGGTCGACGGCAACCGGGCATTTCCGCTAAATGCGCCCGACAAGATGGCTCGCCGCAAAGCCTGATAGATTTGCCGAAACAGCGGCTCGCCATGCTTTGAAAGTGGTATCGCAACTTGCATACGAGAGTGGTTCTTCAGGATTATCACACGATGGTCCATTCTCATTGTGCGCACGTTTGTCAGACTTATGCGGACGGTAACAGCAGGCCGTCATTTGAGAGGTGCCGCTCTGTGCACATACTTAGCCGTGGTCTTCGAATTTCTTCCGTTTTTGTACTTGCTTTAAGCTGCGTGCTTTCTTCCGCGCAAGCCGAAGTTAAGCGCCACAGTGGGGGCAAGATCGGCGTCAGCCCGGGCGAAGACAGCGCAGCCAGTTCCGGAGAGCATGCGTTCGATTGGCAAATCGGAACGTGGAGGGTTCACATGTCCCGCTTACAGCATCCGCTCACGGGCTCGAAAGTTTGGACTCAATTAGACGGCACAGTAGTGGTTCGGAAGGTCTGGCAAGGCCGCGCCAACCTAGCTGAGATAGTAGCCGACGGCCCTTCCGGGCATCTCGAGTTCCTGTCTCTGCGACTCTACAACTCGCAGGCACACCAATGGAGCCTCAATTTCGCCAGCAGCAACGGTGGCAGGTTCGGCGTCCCCATGATAGGCGAATTCAAAAACGGGCGCGGCGAGTTTTATGATGAGGAAGAAGTTAACGGCAGAACTATTTTGGTCCGATTTGTCTTCACACCGATCTCTGCAAACTCTACACGTGACGAACAGGCATTTTCCGAAGATGGTGGAAAGACATGGGAAGTGAATTGGATAAATACGCAGACGCGCGTGAGTGATTCACTCGACGTTCAGTGACGCTTCTTCCAAGCTCAAGCCTGAGCCGAGGCGGATCTGCAATGTTATGATGCTGAATGTTTGTTGTTGCAAGTGAGCTCAATCGCCTGAGGAGGCGTCGTGAACCGGTCTGGAATTCTCAAAACTTTCCTTTTGCTGTGGAGCCTTGTCACGATAATAGATCCAGCACTGGCACGACCTCGTGCAGATACTTCAAACGCCAGAGATGGTCAGCACGATTTTGATTTTGTGGTGGGCACATGGACGAGCCACATAAAAAGGCTCCAGCACCCCTTAGCCGGGTCCAGCACATGGATTGAGATGAACGCTAAGGTCGTGACCCGTAAGGTATGGGGTGGCAAAGCGGAACTCGAGGAGATTGAAGCCGATGGTCCCATGGGTCATTGGGAAAGCCTCACTTTGTTCCTCTATAACCCTCAATCGCATCAGTGGAGCCTAAACTTTGCCAACAGCAGCGATGGCACGCTCACCCAACCATGCATAGGTGAATTTAGAGACGGTCGAGGAGAATTCATAGATCAGGAAGCGTACAACGGCAGGATCATTCTGGTCCGAGTTACCTGGTCGGATATTACTCCTAATTCACATCGTTTTGAGCAGGCATTCTCTGACGATGAGGGAAAAACATGGGAAACGAACTTTATCGCAATTAAGACCCGCGTGTCGTAATAGCAGCGCGCCGAGATTTTTACCGCAGTCAACCCCCTTTATGTTGAGCATCCGGACTGCCACTGTCGAGGACGCAGCGATCATCCGAAAGCTCATTCTGGAGCTTGCTGAATATGAAAGAGAACTCAACAAAGTCCGCACCACAGAAGCTGACATTTCACTGGACGGGTTCGGAGTAAGCCCAAAATTTCATGCGCTGATCGCAGAATGGAGCGGTCAACTGGCTGGCTTCGCACTCTATTTCAGCTATTACTCCACATGGAATGGTCCTGGGCTATACCTTGAGGATCTCTTTGTTCGGCCCCGATTTCGCAGGCGTGGCATAGGGACAGCTCTTATCAAGCATATAGCCCATGAAGCTGAAAGCGAAAACCGGCTATTTATTCGATGGGCAGTACTCAAATGGAACCAGCCTGCCATTGAAATGTATAAGGCCTTGGGAGCCGAGTTTCTTCATGATTGGTGTGGTGTCGTGCTTGATGGCAGAGGTCTGAAGAAATTGCTGCTGAAATCTACTCGGAGCGGAACAACACGAGCAGACTAATCTTTTTATCAGGTTGTTGCGATATTAGCGCTGAATAACAACTTACCACTGCGAAACCGACGACATCTCGAGCCTGGATTGATCGTTGAGTTGGTGCTCATCACCTCATACGCTTTCCAACCGGCTAACCACTGGTGCGCGTTATCTCAGAATTGTGCGTAAGTGAAAGAGCAATACATGCGGCTCACA
>CAYNPS010000022.1:0-43112 GCA_964399125.1 uncultured Terriglobales bacterium | reverse complement strand
CGATCCCGACTAGCTCCACCAATCAATTAACAGTTCAATACTCAAATAATCCTGGTGTGAGTCTCCGATTTATCTCGGCGGCGAATGCCAGTCTCAACACGCAAAATGATTCGAGCAGCCGAAGCCACACAAAGCTTCTTGCACCGGCCGCTGATTTCGGCGATGATTGCCGAGGCTTTCCGGAAGCATCCTGTCCGCGGAAATGGGCTCAGCCCACCGGCCATTCGTTTGAATCATTCAACCTGACTTCCTGCCCGAAGTTTGCGGACCACGGGCGCGTATTCCAGGAGGAAAGGTTATGGCTACAGTCTCGCGGCGTCTGCCCGAGCGCCCCCATCTCGATGTTCCAAAACGGGAAGCACGCGAGCTTTTCGATCACTGTCGAAACTCGCACACAGATGCACTGGAACGCGTTCGGCGCCGTCATCCAAAATTCAAGAACGTGACCGATGACCGAGCCATTGCCGCCGGTCTCAAATTAAGTGACGCGCAGCTCGTCGTCGCGCGCGAATACGGCTTCTCAGACTGGACAACGTTGAAGCAGCGTATCGCAGCGCACGCTGCCGCCACTGACTTACAAAAGGCAATTGCAGATGATGACCGCACCGCGGTAATCGCGATTCTGCGCACGAACCCTGAGATGCTGCATCTCCCGGTGTGGAGTGGCAACTGGGGACCTCCTATGAGCCACGCCGCCAATCTTGGACGGCTGGAAATCATGCGAGCATGTGCGGAACTCGGGGCACGCGACTACCAGCAAGCTTTTGATCGCGCGGTGCTTCAGGGAAAAATCGAGTGTGCGCGTTGGCTGCATGAGCACGGCGCGAAGGTCGTGCCGGGCATCGTTATGGGGGCTTGTGAGACTCTCGATGCAACCGGCATTCGATTTCTGGCAGAGTTGAACGCGCCTTTTACAAATGCCGAAGGCGACCGTCTCGCACCTCTTGCTTTGGTGCTCGAAACTTATTCGCGCAATCCTGCCGGAAAGCGCGCGATTCTGGAGCTCTTTGCCGCTCAGGGCTACGACTTGCCGGATACACCGATGATGGCATTTCACCGCGGAGATCTCTCGCGACTCGAGAAGCATCTGCGGCGCGATCCACAGTTGCTTGAGCGGAGATTCACATCGCGCGAAATCTATCCGATAGAGTGTGGCTGCGCAAGCGACGGGCGGTCGGGGTTGCATTGGACCCCAATCGATGGCACCACCTTGCTGCATCTTGCAATTGATTTCCGCGAGCGTGAGATCTTTGACTGGTTGCTCGCGCGCGGCGCCAACGTCAATGCCCGCGCGACTGTTGATCCCGACGGCTTCGGCGGACACACTCCATTGTTCAATGCCGTCATTTGCGGACCGTGGCCTGACAACAGGATGACGCGCGCTCTGCTCGAGGGCGGCGCAAGGACGGATATGCGAGCGAATTTGAGGAAGTTTCTTGACTGGATCGAGACCCCCCGTTGGCATGAGGCCCACAATGTGACCGCAGCCGAGTGGGGTCGCCAATTTCCGGAAAAGAGCTGGGTGAACGCCGACGCCTTACAGCTTCTCGAGAGCCACTTTACGCCAAAGGGGTAATGCCCTCACGTGTACGGTTTTGTTGCGCTCTTGGACTCGATGTGCGAGAGCTTTCAGGCTTCTCTACGATCGGCTTCTCGGCAAGACCTCGAAATTGCCGAGCTGTTGAGCAGCGGTTCGGCGCATCGCATAGGCCACAGCCCATACTGCCGCTCCCACAACCCAGGCTGCCAGGAAGCACACCACGATTCCCGAAATGAGACCGTAGTACGACGGCCAGTGCAATGGCTGCCGCGGCAGCTCACCCGTGATGACCTTGCCGTAAAAGTGAGAAACGCCCTGTATCTTGGCGATCATGCCCACCGTGATTACCAGCACAAACGTCATAATCGCGATGGATGATCGTGGGAATCGACACCTGGTTTCAAGAATCATAGTTCCTCCCATATTTATTTCTTGGCTTGGCCCTGCACAGCTTCCGACGCTGCGAACGCGCTCGCGTAAGCCACCGGCAACGAGACCGACGGTTTCCCGAACATAAAATGCTGCGCGCTCCAGCGCGCTTCGGCAGCCCGCTTCGGTCTCGGCTAGGCTAAAGACGTCGAGCATCTCGTCGCCAAACTTCTCGCGATCGAGACGCGGATACAGCTTGAGCAGCAATCGATAGACGCTAATCATGGTCGCTGCTCCGTAGCTGCCAGTCGAAGGCTGGCGATGCGAGCGAGCTGCTTCACACGCGAGACTTCCTGCTCAAGCACTTTGCGCCCGCGAGCCGTCAACCGGTAATCCTGGCGCCCGCGCGAGTTGTCGTCGCTGCTATGACGCGTAATCCACCCATCTTCCAGCATTCTCCGCAGTGCACCGTAGAGTGTGCCGGTGCTCAGGCGCACTCTGCCATCACTCATTTCGCCAACATCTTTCATGATGGCGTATCCATGACGTGGCTGCTCAGCCAGGCTTAGAAGTATCAGCAGGACGGGTTCTGTTACGGCGGATGAGTCCATCATATGTCGTATGACGACATGTCGTATGACACAGTATACGTCGGGAAGGTTGTACCGCGAATACGGAGCTCGAAAAAATAGCTGGCTAGGTTAACCAGGTTGCCTGCCCGAAGTTGCACATTCGTTGCAACAGCGTTCCGAGAAGCGGTCATCTCACTAAGGAATCGAAGCAGAGAGACTCCAAGGCCTGTGAAGACGAAGAACGTTTTCTGTCTTTTTATTGCGTGCGGATTACTGTTCCTGATCGGCTGTCGGGGGCTGACGGGGAAGATCTCGTCCTTCGACATTACGGCAGTTAATCATGTTGTCTTTATGCTGCAGGAGAACCGTTCGTTTGACACGTACTTTGGACAACTGAATGCCTATCGTCGCTCTCAAGGACTTGCGGCGGACGTCGATGGCATGCCTGCAAATGCTGCGAATCCTGCCGATGATGGCACGATGATCTCTGCTTTTAAGCTGAATAGTCTCTGCATCGACAATCTCAGCCCTGCGTGGCTCGAGAGTCATGGCGATTACAACCGGTGGGATCCGACCGGGCCTCCGCTAATGGACGGCTTTGTTCACACAGCTCAGGGACTCGCCAGGTTCGAAGGTCTCAAGGACACCGCCGGTAAGCGCGCGATGGGCTATTACGACGCCACTGATCTGTCTTACTACTACTTCATGGCCACGACTTTTGCGACCTCCGATCGGTGGTTTGCTCCCATGCCGACTAACAGCGCGCCCAATCGGATTGCGGCTTTTGCCGCGACCACGCAAGGTCATGCGCATGAACCAACACAGGAGCTTACCGCACCATCCATCTTTCATCGGCTCTCCCAAAACGGAATCTCGTGGAAGATCTACTACAGCGACAAGACCTCCAGCGGCACTCCGGCAGATTCTCTTGATAGTTATTGGGCATCGTTCGCCAGGAGCCACGCAGAGAATATCGTGCCCGTCTCGCAGTACCTGACGGATATCCAGAATGGTGCTCTGCCTGCTTTTTCGTTCATCGAGGCAGGGTATTTCACCGGACGGGACGAGCACCCGGGCGTAGGCGAGAATATTCAGGCAGGCCAGCAATATGTGGCGTCTCTCATCAATGCTCTAATGACGAGTCCATCCTGGAAAGATTCCGTTTTCATACTCAGCTTCGACGAGGGCGGCGCGGCGTACGATCACGTTGTTCCAATGACGGCGGTGCAGCCGGACGGAATTCCTCCTCGGGACCTCACAGCCACCGACCCTCCAGGCGATTTCACACGTACTGGTTTCCGAGTGCCCCTGATCGTGGTCTCGCCCTTCACCCGCAAAGGATATGTCTCCCATACGCCTGCCGATTACACAGCGGTGCTGAAATTGGTCGAGACGCGATGGAATTTGTCGTCGCTCACAAAACGCGACGCCGCGCAGATGGACATGACCGAGTTCTTTGACTTTAACAATCCACCCTGGCTCTCGCCGCCATCGCCGCCGGCGGCAAATGTGGATCAGTCTCGGTGCTACAACAGCTTGCCCTAGCGCCAAGAAAATACGGATCGCGATACCACGTGTCTGAGAGGCTTAGGTGCCCTTGTACACCGGGATCATGCTGATGTGTGTTGTTCGCCGAAGCACGTTCTGTTTGCTTGCGATCACGCAGTTGCTGAATACCGATCTGCAATTGCGAACGGTACCGCAGCTCCTGTTCCTCAGACAGCTAAGATGCGCCTCTTCTACCGCAGCAGGTTGTGTTAGCCCGCTGCGGCGACGGCCTTTTCTTCTGGTTTGTCTTCGCGCAGCCACAAATATCCGGCCGCGGTCAGGAGCGCCAAGAGGACAGCGCTATAGAGAAAGAGTCGACGGATTCCGATCATGTCGGCTAGCGAGCCAGATAATACAAGGCCTAGTAGTTGCGATAGTGAGAACACGGCCATGAAGCTGCTGCTCACTCGGCCCAGCATATCTTGAGGGGTCTCCTGCTGCATGAGCGTCTGAGTGGGGACGACGACGAACGCGATGGCGAAGCCAATGCCGAACATGCTCGCGCCTGCGAGAAACGACGTCTTGAAGAGCGCCAGGATGAAGGTCGCGAATGACAGTCCAAACAGGCCGCAGAGCGCAACATACTTCTTCGAGAATCCCTTTGCCACTGCATTGACGGTTTGCGTGCCGACAATGAGTCCGACTCCGATCATGGCGCTGATCAGGCCGAAGGAGCGCGTACCGGCGTGGAGCTGGTCGCGGACATAAACCGAGATCAGCGGACTAAAGCAACTCAGGACGAACATGGCGGTCATCATGGCGATCATGACGAACGAGATCGCTGGATGCGTCAGGACGAAGCGCGAACCGGCTGTGTAGTCGCGCAGGAGAGAGCGCACGGACTTCTCTCCGGCTCCGCCTTTTTGGCTGATGACTCGCATGACGACGATGGTGGAGAGCATCGCTGCAGAAAAGATGAAGCTTACAGTGTCGAGATAGAAGCAAGAGTTCTCGCCCAGCCAATAGACGAGCAGTCCAGCAGCAGCAGGTGCGATGATGCGCATGGTGTAGAACGCTTGCGACATGAGCGCGTTGGCCGAGAGTAGTCCGTGGATGGGCACGAGTGTGCGCAGAGTTACGGACTGCGCTGGTCCAAAGAAACTCGAGACCGTGCTCACGAGCATGAAAATCACGTAGATGTGCTCGAGGCGCGTGACGAAGATGAGTCCCAAAATGAGAATGGCGCGGATCAGGTCGCTGGCGATCATGACTCGTTTTACATTCCAGCGATCGACGAAGACGCCGGCGAGAGGTGCGACGATGGTGATCGGGATTATGTAGGCGATCATCACGTTCGTCACTTGCAGCGGCGTGCCGTGCCAGCGGAAAGTGATCAGGTTGATCACGGCGAATATCGCGAGGAAATCGCCGAGGATACTTACAAGTTGGGCCAGCCACAGCCGTTTGAACCCTGGAATCTTCAGGGCGTCACGCATGGAAAGCGGTGCAGGCGGAGTTACAGTGTTAGCGGACACGATACCTCCCAGTCGCCTTTTGGGGCGCTGTTATGGTTTAGTCAGTTGATCTTTTGTTGTTGTATGGAGCGGTTGGTGGTTTGGACATCATAGCCCAGAAATGCCACGGACGGTTAGCTCCGGCTTGTAAAATTGCGCCTATATGCAGAGTCTTCCACTGGCACTGACCGCATTCGTGGCGGGAATTGTGTCGTTCCTTTCGCCCTGCGTCTTCCCACTCGTCCCGGGATATATTTCATTGATTTCCGGCGCCTCGGTCGATGAGTTGCGAGACCAGCAGGCCGGACATCACATGCGAGCGGTGATGGTGAATTCCATCACCTTCATCCTCGGCTTCACGCTGGTGTTTGTGTTGCTGGGAGCTACGGCGACTTCAGTAGGAAGGCTCCTGCGCGAATACAAAGGATTGCTGGGACAGATCGCCGGTGCGATCATCATCATCTTCGGCCTGCACCTGACCGGGATTCTGAAGATCAGCGCTCTTTACGCCGATAAACGCATGCACACGGTGGGCACGGGAAAGAGCGCCTGGGGCTCGTTTCTTGTGGGGTTTGCATTTGCCTTCGGCTGGACTCCTTGCATAGGGCCAATTCTGGCCGCCATTCTGGCGATCGCCGCATCCCAAAGAACGGTATCGAAAGGCATTCTGCTACTCGCGATCTACTCGATGGGGCTGGCTGTGCCGTTTCTGCTGACGTCGCTGGGAATCGATCGTTTTCTCGCGTTCTACGGCAAGTTTCGCCGGCACCTGCACGCGGTCGAGGTCGCCAGTGGAGTGCTGCTGATTGTGATTGGCGCACTCTTTGTGACGCGCCATTTCACTGTACTTTCGGGCTACCTGAGCTTCCTGAACCGCTTTGCACTCTGAAATGAAAATGAGATGATTTCTAGTGGAGACTCCGTTGTGAGACGTAACGCCTTTGCCATTCTGATAATTGCACTTGTAGTCGTAGTAATGATCTATGCGGGAGTGAAGAATTCGCGGCCCAAGGTTTCGGCGATGATCGGCAATCCGCAGCCGCTGGTCTATGGCGAGAGCAAAGGGAAAGATGCCCCGGATTTTGTTCTGAAGGATCTCAACGGCAAGCAGGTCAAGCTCTCCGACTTCCGTGGCAAAGCCGTCCTGTTGAATTTCTGGGCGACTTGGTGTGGTCCATGCAAGGTCGAGATGCCTTGGTTCGTAGACTTCCAGAAACAATACGGTCCGCAGGGACTCGAGATTGTTGGTGTCGCGCTCGACGATTCCGGACGAGATGAGATCCAGAAGTTTGCCAAGGACATGGGTGTGAACTACACCATCCTGCAAGGGCAGGATGATGTTGGCGATGCTTATGGAGCCGTGGGACTCCCCACCACGTTTTATATAGACCGTAATGGAAAGATCGTCGATTCTGCTTCCGGACTTGTGAGCCGCAGCGAAATCGAAGACAACATTAAGAAGGCTCTCAGTGAAGGTAAAGCCGAGGCAGCGACGGCGAACACTCCACCGAAATCGGCTTCATAGTATCAGGTACTCTCTTGAGATCACGCCAAACATCTCTGTTCATTATTCCCATTCTGGTATTTGCGGCAACCTGCTTAGTCGCGGCTGACGAGCCCCGTCCGTCACATGTTTATGTCACATTCGAAGGCGCGTCGTCGGCAACCGTTTCTGCTACGAAGCCCGCTGAGGTCGATCTGAACTTTCGTGTGAAAGACGGCTTTCACGTCAACTCAAACAAGCCCAATTCGGAACTGCTGATTCCGACAACTTTGAAGCTGCAGCCGCCGAGCGATCTATCCACTGGTGCGATCACCTTCCCACCTGGAAAGGACATCTCGTTTCCGTTTGATCCGAGCGAGAAATTAAACGTCTATTCCGACGCGTTTACCGTGAAAGCTAAGCTTTTGGCCGCGCACACCGCGATGACCGGCAACTTCACCGTCCACGGCGAGCTGCGCTACCAGGCTTGCAGTGACAACGCCTGCTATCCGCCGAAGACTATTCCATTCCAGTTTGACGTGCACGTCGAAGGAACCTCGAGCCGAACACATCATGGAACGGCGCAGAGCCCGCATATTCGATAGCGGAAAAACCATCTATCGTTCCCTATTTGGAACAGCAGAGAATTACTTTGGGGTGATCTTGAGGTTCGAGAAATAAGCTTCGGTGCCTGGACCAACCCACAAAGCAACGCCTCCCTGACGTGGCTCCAGCTTCAGATCATTCACGATCAGGCACGCCTGCTCGGCTCCGTGCACATATAGCCGAGCTTTGCGATCCTCGACTTCAATCTTGTATTTGGTCCACGCACCAGGTTCCAGGTCGACATACGATTCGTACTTTTCGGGAGCTTCCTGCCGTGATCGCGCAAAATCGAAGTTTGGGAACGAGCTGTACTGTGTAGAGTGATTGCGCCTGACTTGATCGTCGGCTCGTCCGTTGGTCGGCCTCAAATAGATGTACTCATAGCTGCCATCGGGTTGCATGCGAAATGCAATTCCGACGAATCCGCGTGCACCTTCAAACGCGCCTGCAGCAGGCTGGCCAGCGAGTTCTACCTCGATAGTCCCGTCACGAAATGCAACGTCCTTAATTACAGCGTACGAGAGGGCGTTCGATATGCCGGCATTTGCGATTACTTGAACTGCGTTTCGGCCCTTGTAATTGGTCTGTTTAATCGAGACATTCTTCCCCTCAAGCTGATCTGTGCGTTGGCCTGCGAGTGGAAGAGCGAGCAACAGTAATAAGGATGTAGTCAGCCTCGTTTTCATGTGAGTTCCTCGATGGCGATCAAGATGCTTCTGCGGCCCCGATTAGACGTCACAAATCTGCCTTGGTTAGAACCGCCCATGAGGAAATGTGACGAGCGGACCGTTTACCCCTCTGATTTCAACCTTGCCAGTGATCAGCGGCGGAGATACTATGCCCGTCGCAAATGGCGCGGCGGAGGTGCCGTATGAAGTTTACTTTGAGTCTCTTCCTATTAGCCGCTCTGGCGGCAAGTGCACAGGTGGAAAAAATCACGATCGTCGCCGGTACGCCCGAAGACCAGGCGCTGCAGGCGATCAGCAGCGAGAACGACGCGCAGAAGCGTATTGCCGTGCTGCAGGATTTCGTGCAGAAATTCGCTTCGGAGCCGCAGGCCGTCGCTTACGGGAATTCGCAACTCTCGCAGCAGTACTTGGAGCAGGGCGACACGAACAAAGCCATGGAGTACGGCGAGAAGGCGCTTGCAGCTCAGCCCAACAATCTCGAGATTATCGTCTCACTAACATCAGTCGCTCAGAAAGCGAATGCCAATGAAAAGGTAGTTGATCTCGCGGTTCGCGGAGCCACGGCCTTTAACGGCATCGCCAAGCAGGCCAAGGCGGAAGGTGTCTCCGATCAGCAGCTCGCGGACAAGATCAAGACAGAGCAGGATCCGTATCGACAGTCGTATGAATTCCTGGAAACTTCGGCGATCAATGCTCTCAGCGCGGAAACAAACGAGAAGCAGCGGATGACCGACATCGAGCGATTCCAAGCCGCATTCCCAAATTCGCGCTTCCAGGAACAGGTGCTGCAGCTCGCCGTGTATAGTCTTGCGCAATTGAAGGATCCCGTACGCCTGGCCAGCTTTTCAGATAAGGCACTGGCGCAAAATCCGAACAGCATCGCGACCCTGGTGCTGCTCGCAGCTACTTTTGCCGAACAGCCGGATGCCGCGAGCACAAATCGCGCGGAGACTTACGCTCGAAAGGCCCTCGAGCTCTCAAAGACGAACCCGGTGGAAGATCCCACAAAACAGAAGCTCTATTCCGGATTGGCACATTCCGCGCTCGGCTATTGCCTGCTGAAGCAGGAGAAGGCGGCGGCAGCGATTCCGGAATTGAAGACCGCTACGGCCGATCTGCAGGGACAAAAGGAACCGTACTCGATCGCACTCTTCCGTCTTGGGTACGCTTACGCCAAGAGTAATCAGATGGCCGCAGCCAAAACGACTCTCACGGAAGCTGCAGGAATCGAAGGACCTTATCAGCAGCCGGCCCGCGAATTGTTGACGAGAATCGCTTCAGCATCGAGGGTTTCAGCGAAAAGATAAAACGTGCCGTTGAAATTCGTGCTCGGATGAAATAATGAAAGCATGGCGAGCGCAAAACAGATTTCTGCAAGTCTAGCCGGAGAAGTCTCACTCGGACGCGAGCTGCGCGTCCATCGTCTCGGTTACGGAGCCATGCGCCTTACGGGCGAGGGCATCTGGGGACCTCCACGCGATCGGAACAAGGCGCTCGCGGTTCTGCGACGCGCAGTAGAGCTCGGCGTCAATTTCATCGACACTGCGGATTCATACGGTCCTAACGTCAATGAGGAGTTGATCGCCGAAGCTCTGTATCCCTATCCGAAGGGGCTGGTCATCGCGACGAAAGGCGGCTGGAGTCGTCCTGGCCCAAATCAATGGACGCACAACGCTACGCCCGCTCATTTGCGTCAGGCAGTGGAAGGTAGCCTCAAACGTCTGAGATTAGATCGCATCGACGTATATCAATTGCACATTCCCGATCCAATCGTTTCTCTCGAAGCGTCGATTGAAACGCTCGCCGAGCTGCGGCGTCAGGGAAAGATTCGCGAGGTGGCATTATCGAACGTCACGCGCGAGCACATAGAGCGAGCACGCAAGATTGTTCCTATCGTTTCCGTACAGAATCGGTACAGCTTCGCCGATCGGGAATGGGACTATGTTGTCGATTACTGTGAAACCAACGGTGTCGCCTTCATTCCCTGGTTCCCGCTCGGAGCAGGGAAGGTCGCCGGAGACGTGCTCAGCAAGGTTTCGCGTTCGCGTCAAGCTACTCCGATGCAGATTGCGCTAGCCTGGCTCTTGCGCAGATCGCCAATCATGCTTCCTATTCCGGGAACCAGCACGATTGAGCACTTAGAAGAGAATATCGCCGCAGCATCGGTAAAGCTGACTGATGAAGAGTTTGATAATCTCGCCGGTGTTCCACAGTTGGTCGCAACAAGGTAAGAACTCCGAATCAATAAAACCGTGTCACCCTGAGCGGAGGTTTTCCGCGCGTTCTTTGCGGAAAACCCAAGTCAAAGGGCCCTGTGTTTTGATTTTTTCGGTCCGACGCGAAACTGATAGAGTTTTCATCTGACCTGATTCCAGCCAATTCCGAATGCCACCCCCATCTCCGATTGCTGAGCGGCTGGAACGTTTAGCAGTCGGCAAATTTCATTATCGTTTCATCGCCCTTGTCTCGCTCGGTGAGTGGTTCGACATGTACGACCTCTTCATGGTCGCGTATGTCGGCGCTGCGTTGCAGAACTCTCATTTCCTCTCCCTCCATCAATTCAGCGTGCTGATCGCCGCCGGATTTCTGGGGATGTTCGTGGGCACAGTGCTTTTTGGAATGACCAGCGACTACATGGGTAGACGAACATCGTTCGTCGTCATGCTGCTCATCTATTCCGCATTTACGCTCGTTGGCTCCCTCGCAACTTCGGCAGCGTGGCTGATCGCTTGCCGGTTCCTGGCCGGCATCGGCATTGGTGCAGAGATCGTAGTCATTGATACCTACGTGAGCGAGATGGTGCCGAGCTACGCTCGCGGTCGGTTCGTAGCCATTACACAAGTGGTGGGATTTACCTCTGTGCCGTTCGTCGCGATCCTCTCACGGTTTCTTGTTCCTACACATTTCCTGATCAGCGGCTGGCGATGGGTGATGTTGATCGGCGCTGCCGGAGCATTGCTCGCCTGGTATCTGCGATTGAGTTTGCCGGAGTCGCCAAGGTGGCTCGAAAGCGTGAAACGAATTCCCGAAGCGGAACAGATCATGCAAGCGCTCGAGATTCAGTTGCACGTCACGAGCCGTTCAGGGCAGACGATGCTGGACAATCGAACACCATCTGAACAGCTTCAGGCGCCAGTCGGCTCTAGTCCTGAGTCCTCGCACCTATCGCGCTTCCGCGAACTTTGGCATCCGCAATACCGCAACCGCACGATCATGCTCATCGTCTTTCAAACCCTGCAGACACTCGGCTTCTACGGATTCGCAAACTGGGCTCCCACTTTCCTGCTGAAGCGCGGCATCGGACTCCTGCATTCGCTGGATTACTCGTTGCTCATCGCGTTGATCGCGCCTGCAGGCCCACTGATTGCTTCGTTCACCGCTGATCGTCTGGAACGCAAGTGGACGATCTTCGCACTCGCACTGTCGATCGCGGCTTTTGGACTCGGATTCGCAATTTGGACATCAGCAGCAATGATCGTTCTAAGTGGCGCGCTCGTTACTCTCTGCAGTAACTGGTTCTCAGCCGTGCTGCATTCTTACCAGAGCGAACTCTTTCCCACCAGGATCCGAGCTACGGGAGTGGGCTTTACCTACAGTTGGAGCCGCCTGAGTGCTGCCCTTAGTTCATTCCTTATTGCTGCAGTGCTGATGCATGGAGTAACGGCAGTCTTTGCCATGCTGGCCATAGCGATGATCGGCGTTGCAACCGCAATTGCATTCGGTCCGAAAACAAACCGCAGAGGATTAGAGGAACTGTCAGCGTAACAGATGGACCGTCACGAACTTGGCCACAAGAGTTAGGGTGCGCCACCCAGCCAGGGAGAACCTCCGTCTCTCCTCGACTTCTACTTGGCATCAATGTCCCCGGTTTCCCTGCGGTTCCCATAAATCCAGCGGAAAATTGTGGGAGCAGGCATTGACAGTTGGAGCCGGGAAGGTAATATGTCTTGCGTTGCAAGCTGGGCCCTCCTGGAAGGGCGCACAGAAGTTCGCTTCTGAAGTCGGTCTTTTCACTGAGAGATCATGACGTCAGCAGGAACTTCGGACCGCCCCGCTCCTTTACCATTCGTTTCACAAAATCCATGCTTGAGGTTGAGCCATGACTCTTTCGAAGCGCGCATCTGCAGAGTTTCTCGGTACCTTTTGGCTGGTGTTCGGCGGCTGCGGCAGCGCTGTAATCGCCGCCGCATTTCCCCAATTGGGAATCGGATTGCTGGGAGTCGCCCTGGCATTTGGACTCACCGTACTGACCATGGCCTATGCCATTGGCAACGTCTCGGGTTGCCATCTGAATCCGGCTGTCTCTGTTGGTCTGTGCGTAGCCAAGCGCTTTCCCGCTTCCGACCTGATTCCTTACATCATCGCGCAAGTGCTGGGTGGAACTGCCGGAGCGGGCGTCCTATACATCATCGCCTCCGGCAAAGAAGGATTCTCCACCTCCGCGGGTTTTGCCGCGAATGGATACGGCGCTCATTCACCCGGCGGATACTCGCTGCTGGCCGCCATGGTGGCGGAGATCGTACTCACGTTCTTTTTTCTGATGATCATCCTGGGCGCAACCGATAAGCGCGCCCCGCAGGGATTCGCGCCGATTGCCATCGGTCTCGGTCTCACCCTGATTCACCTCGTCGGAATCCCGATAACCAATCTTTCTGTGAATCCCGCCCGCAGTACCGGACCAGCAGTTTTCGTAGGCGGCTGGGCAATGGCGCAATTGTGGATGTTTTGGCTCGCCCCAATTTTGGGCGCCGCAATCGCAGGAGCGAGCTACGCAGGTCTTTTGGGAGAGGCGGAACCAAAGGCGCGCGTTGCGGCTGCTCGATAATTACGGGGCCGATTCACCTTTGTTAAGGCGATGACCCTGAAAACGCACCCTTCGAAAACCGCGAAGGGTGCGGCACCAAGACTCAGGAGTCCAAACGAAAAACCAAAACACGAATGCATCTGTTTGCACCTGCCACTACGGGCACGTTTCTATTGGTATAAGGATGGGGACATTTCTATCGTGGTATGACATCCACGATTTTTTCGCTTGACAATCGGTGCAATCCGGGATAGCACAGGAGTATGGCCTCTGTTTCTTGTTCCCGATTCAGGAATCACAACTTCAGTGTCGCGTGCCTGTGCTCAGCGGAAGCTGGGGTTACCCCAGAAAAAGCTGGGGGTAACCCCGTGGAAATTCCGGGGTTACCGTGTGGAAAAATCGGGGTAACCCCGTGGAAATTTCGGCGTTACCCCAAGACGCGAACGAGTCCCTGCGTTCGCCTATGTAGTTGATTCCTAAGTAGTTAATAAGTTTGCGAGTGGAATTTATTAGAAAATGGGCGAGGTTGACGGGCGCATCGCAGCGTCCGCCAGACTGAACGGCAGGCCAGACGTATTCTCGTCAACTCCCCGGAGTGCTTGCGCTTCGTTATTGGGCCTTCGAATTGCAGATTGTGAGCGATCAGGAGGCTTGCTGTTGACTCGACGCGGGGCGCAAGGTCAGACCGCATTGTTGTGCTTCTGTTCCATTTTGGGAAGCTAATGCTTCTGGGCAGTGAAGGTGGAAGGAGTTCGTGCCGGCTGGGGAAGGGTGTAGATTACTTCGCCCGGCTTTGCCAGCCGCAGTTGCTCGCGAGCTTCCTTCTCGATTGCTTTGGGATCGTTTTTCAGCGCATCTACTCGCTGCGTAAGCTGCTGGTTTTCCTGCTTCAGTTCAAGAATTTCTTTATTCAGCGACCGGTATTCCGCTCGCTTGTGCGAATAGATCACCATGCCGTTGGCACCGAAGATCACGTGATACGCAACCCACACCGCCACGAACGCCAAAGTGGCAGTCGCCGCTTTGCGTCGCCACTCGTAGCCTTTTTGCCATGCGATTTCGAGGAACGGTTTAAGTTTTTCCATTCGCTATTGCAGAACCCACTGCTTTGCGGCTTCGCTCAGTTTTGAGGAATCGCCCTCTGATCGTGCTTCTGTATAGACGCGAACCACGGGTTCGGTTCCTGAAATGCGATAAGCCACCCAGGAGCCATCGCCGAAGATCAATTTCAGCCCATCTGTGCGCACGATCTGAGCGACTTTACGTCCTGAGAATTCAGCAGGATCGGCAGCAACCTTCTTAGTGAACTTCTCCTTCACCTCAGCCGTCAAGCGAAAGTTCTCGCGCACAGGATAAAAGGAACCAACTTTGCCAAATAGCTCCAGAAGAAGTTCCCGGATGGATTTCTTGCGCGTTGCAACCATTTCGCAGCAAAGCAGCCCGGCGATGATTCCGTCTTTTTCGGGAACATGCCCGCGAATCGTCAGTCCTGCGCTTTCTTCGCCGCCGATGGTGATCTTGTCCTGCTTAATCAGCTCGCCGATGTACTTGAAGCCAACGGGAGTTTCAAAAAGTTCGAGTTTGTTTTTTTCCGCGATGGCATTGAGGAGATTGGTGGTGGCCACGGATTTTCCTACACCTGTCTTCCAGCCACGCGTGGCGAGCAGATAATCGAAGAGGAGAGCAATAACGTAGTTCGGTTGTATAAAAGTCCCGTCCTGATCGACGATGCCGAAGCGATCCGCATCGCCGTCAGTGCAGATGCCGATGACGGCGCCGGTCTGTTTCATTTTGGCACGACACTCATCCAGCAGCTTGCCTTCTGGCTCGGGTGCGTGTCCGCCGAAGAGTACGTCGCGGTAATCGTGCACAGTTGCGACAGGAATCCCGTTTTCTCGCAGCAGAACGTCGGAATATCCGCGCGCAGCGCCCCAGAAAGGATCGAAGACTATTTTGATTCCGGACTTTTTGATCGCCGAAAAATCTACGAGCTCAGCAAGCCGCTTCAGGTACGCTGGCCGGACATCCACCTCTTCGCTTTCGACCTTCTTCTCGCCGGCGCCGTCGGTTGAGCCGGGATTCACGGCTAAGATCTCCTGCTCGATCGCTTTCGTCACTTCCGGCAAAGCAGGTGCGCCGTCCGGCGTCGAGTACTTGATTCCGTTGTATTCCGGTGGATTGTGCGATGCAGTGAAATTGATGCTGCCGTCCGTCTTGCGCGTAATCACTGCATACGCAATAGCAGGGGTCGGTGCAGCTTCGGGAATCACGAGCGGCTTCACGCCATTGCGCGAGAGAACGGCGGCTGCTTCGGCAACGAAAGCTTCGCCAAGAAACCGTGGATCGCGGCCGACGAGGAGTTTTGCGCCATTTGAGTTCTTCGACGCCACGTATCGAGCAATGCCCGTGACTGCGCGGCGTACATTCTCCATCGTGAACTCATCGGCAACAATCGCCCGCCATCCCGAAGTTCCAAACTTGATCTGCGTTGCCACTGTGACCTCCCCGCTCAAAACATCAACTGTTTTACGAAGGTAATGAATTGAAACCGTCGAACACAAGTTGTACTGCGAGGCTACCGCTATCCCACAAGCGCCTGTGCCGGAGCAAAACGCGATGGAGAGAACGCGCGCAAGTCCAGCCGCGGATTTTTGCCCTGGATCAACTCGGACATCAGTACTGCTGTGATCGGCGCGAGTAGAATACCGTTGCGAAAATGTCCCGTGGCTACATACGTGCCGGGCAGGCGACCCGCGCCCATAATCGGCAGATCATCCGGCGAACCTGGACGCAAGCCGGCCCAGGCATCCAGAATCTTGGCTTCACCAATGGACGGGACGAGATTCGCGGCTTTCTGGTGCAGCTGTTGAATCTTAGATGAATCAATCTTCTTATCGAATCCGCAGTCCTCGATGGTCGCTCCGATGATCACGCGGCCGTCCTTTCTGGGAACGAGGTACACGTCGCGCGAGCGAATCACGTGGCGAAGCTTGCAATCGCGCGGAATCACACTAAGCATCTGTCCCTTTCTGGGACGCGCCGGGGCAGCCGCACCGACGATCTGATTCGCCCAGGCGCCTGCGCAGTTTACAAATGTTGCTGCGTGATAGACGATGCGCGGAGTCTTGATTTCGAGCAGGTGCTCGCGCGTAAGCGTGACGCTCTCCACATGCGCTTCGTGATGAACGGTGACACCCAATCGTTTCGCCGCCTCGATGGCAGCTCGAGTGAGCAGCGCTGGATCGACGCTGTGTTCTGAAAGCAAATAAACGCGTGGATGCTGCGCGAGGCCAGGTTCCCGCTCCGCCAACTCGGACGGACTTAGGGTCGGTGACTCGAGTCGCTCTGATTCGGCAGCAACATACAATGCGCCGCGTGCCTCAAGATCGCTCTGCAGACCCGAACGAAGTTCCAGCTCCTCAACGAAAGATGGATAAAGCCTGGCGCTCGCCTCGGCGAGTTCGCGCATCGGAGTTCCTAAATCGGGATCTCCGGTTACCAGCATTCCGGCAGCAGCGCTAGACGCTTCCCGGCCCGGCTCGCCGCGATCAAGGACAGTAACAGCCGCGCCAGCCTTGCGTAGCTCAATGGCGATCGACAATCCGATGATCCCGGCGCCGGCGATGACTACATCGGAAGTGTGCACTCTGAGATTGTAAATAGAAAGCCGGGATCAGGAGGACTTGCGGCCTGGCGGAACCGACGCCGTCTGCGCTTGCTGCGCTCCTGTTTGCGAGTCGCCTACCAGTTTTGAAAAGACGATCAGCCGCTGCGGCGCCGGTCCGATGTAATACGTCGGGTAGCAGGTAATCAACGTGAGACGCGCGTCCGGCGAATTCTTCAAGACGGAAACGTCGCTTGGCTCCACGATCTTCTTTCCGGTTACCTGAAACGTATATGTATGACCACCTCGACGAACCTGAATCTCGTCACCCTTAACCAATTCGTAGATATGCCGGAAAAAGGTATCGCGATGCGCGGAGATTACTGAGTTGCCCACCTCACCAGGAGCGGGCGTGGTCTTTAAGTGACCAGGACCAATGCGCAATGCGCGATGGTTTGTGCCTTCGACGACAATCACATCTAAATTAATCTTCGGAATCGAAACCCGGGTGAGACCGTCATCTTGCACAGCTCTTACGTTGGTCTTTGCTGACGCGCCACTCTTCTGCTGCTCCAGCCACTCGCGTTGCAGCACTTTCTGCTCGTGGTACATCGCCCAGTATTCCGAACCGACGTAGCCGAGAATGCCTACGCCGATCAGCATCAGAATCGCCGAGAGTCGCTGTCGAAGCAATAAAGCGCGAAGCTTCTCCCACTCAAAGCCCGGAGCCAATTCGTGTCGATGAGCCCACAGGGACTGAGCTTTATCCCGCATCTTTGCTGGATCGAATCTCTGCATAACAAAGACAAAAACGCCGCAGAGGTTTGGATGCCGAAATCCAGAGCAGCGCGATTATTTGTGAGCTGGGCGGGTACGCAGAGCAGAGATCACGCCGCCTACGAGAATGCCGAACCCAATAATCGAGAGCAGCGGCAGCGAGCCGTTGCCATTGGGCAGGTCATTCGCGAGTGGCTGCGGGAGTGACGGAAGACTTGAGCTTTGTGCTGCTGTTGGATTCGCCCTGGCGACGGTTGAGGCCACTGTAAAGTGCACCTCAGATCGCGTTCCCGAAACGGGAGAACCGTTTGCATCTACAACCTGAACCACAAGGTTGTGATTACCAGGCTTGAGTCCGTTGAAGGTGTAGTTCGTATCAGTCGTCTGAACCGGGTCGCGTGCGTCGAGTCGCAGTTCATAAGTAGTGGAGCTGCTCGTGGCCTGTGCAGGCTCACCCTGATACTGCACAAGCGCGTATGCCTTTCCCAGTTCCTCGCCGGCTGCTGGCGAAATGATGTGCACTGGAGCTGTGGCAGCGGCTGTCGCACTCGTAACTGAGCGGTGCACTGCCCATGCACGTCGATGCAAGGCAAACGGTGTCGCGATCGCAATCAGCAATATGAGGACGGCGATACGAAACTTTTTCATGGCGCGTCGAACGTTATTACCTGGTTACTATTTATGAGAACGTAAATACCACCTCTATCCCCCGCGATTCCACCGGACTAATGCATCCGGAATCGCTGACCTGAGCAGGACAAAGGCAGCAAAATCAAACATTTACTTTGGTCAATGCTGCTGGTACTGAGCCGGTTCTCACACCAGCACCTGCATGTACCCTATGCAATTCCGTAGCCTAAGCTCCTGCCCAGAGTAGAAGGGTGGGAAGATTTTTCACTTAGCTCGTATTGCGCAGAGTTGAAAGGACCTGCCATGAAGTGCCAAATCATGCCTGATCTGCTGCACTCTGCATTTTTCCGAGTAGCAGGCCGGCAGAGGCTACTTGATCAGCTTCGTGGGAAGCGTCGCGTCCTGGGCAGACGCGGCTTGGGTTGCGTCGATTACGAGCGGCGAGTGGTCATAGAAGTTCACTGTTGCCTGCAGCGATTTGCGCTTGTCCCAATCGTCACGAGAGACAGGGAAGCTGAAGATGGCAAGGCCTTTCTGATCCACGTTTGCAGGAATGCTCGATTCGACTTGAAATGGCTTCATATCGGGAATTGCCAGTTGTGTATAGGCCTGGACTATGCGTTCGTAATCTGAAGCCGGCGCGGCATCATCTTCGAACTCACCTTTGTCGGTGACCAGCTTTGCCTGCAGTCCTTTGATGTACATCGGCTTGCCGATTGCATTCTTTACATCGAGCGCGATGTTCACCAGCACCGAGTCGCTCTTCTCAACGTTTTGATCGATAGTTCCTTCTTGCCCTGGAGCTATCGAGCCCTTCGACTCGATATGCATTGGCAATGCAACCACACGCACCGCGCTACCATTGGAAGTTGGCGGCTTTCGTGATGACGCGAGATAGATGCCGAGCACAATTGCGAGCACTGCGGCGGCAATAACCACCGGCACAACTGGAGGCAGACTCCAGCGCGCGCTGTCGAACTCCTCCGTCATGGGCACGTGTCCCGCATCAGGACGCGGCTCTTCCGTCTTCTTTGGCACTGGAGTGGATGGACTCGACATGGCGCCTCCTCGAGGTACTCAGATCGTGGTACTCAGAACCTGGTACTCAAAGCTAAGATGCTGAATGCTTCCTCTGCGTCACTGGTGCATGGACATGACGTCGCATCGCTTCGATAAACCGATCGGCGGGCAACGTGTTCAACACATCGTCGCGCGTCAGCCAGGCGCGTCGTGCCTGCACCACCCCGAAGCGCATTTTTTCTAGGTGCGACGCGTGGTGCGAATCGGTGTTGATCACGATCTTCACACCGCGCTCCCGTGCCATTTTCAGATGACGGTCCGATAAATCCAGCCGGTCGGGATAGGCGTTTAACTCCATCGCAACGCCGTATTCGGCGGCCGCTCGCATGACTGCATCGAGATCAAAATCGTATCCCTCGCGCCGCAATAGAATACGCCCGGTTGGATGTCCCAGAATGGAAATGTGACCACCTGTCACCGCGCGCAGCAGGCGGTCGGTCATTTCTTTCGGTTCCTGCTGGAAATGGGAGTGCACGCTGGCGATCACCAGATCCATTTCATCGAGCACTGAGTCGGACAAATCGAGGTCGCCGTCGGCGAGTATATCGACTTCGATTCCGGCCATTACCTTGATTCCTTCGGTTTGGCTTCCAACCGCGCGAATCTTTTTGACGTGCTCTGCCGCGCGTTTATCGTCCAGGCCGTTGGCGAAGGCAAGATTCTTGGAGTGATCGGTGATCGCCATGTACTCGTATCCACGCTCACGAGCCGATCCGATCATCTCTTCAATCGTGCAGCGTCCGTCGGTTTCTACAGTGTGCATGTGTACGTCGCCGCGAATGTCGCTTAATTCAATCAGCTTCGGAAGGGCATGCTGCGCCGCAGCTTCGATCTCGCCCTGATTTTCCCGAAGCTCCGGAGGGATGTAGTCGAGCTTGAGAGCGGCATAGACGTCTTCTTCGGTTGCGCTGGCGATGTGCTTGCCGTCAGAGACACGCGTCAGCGCATATTCGCTCAGGGTGTAACCCATCTTCAGCGCGCGCTGACGAATTGAAACATTGTGTGTCTTCGAGCCGGTGAAGTACTGCAGTGCAGCCCCGAATGATTCGGGCTTCAACGTCCGGACATCGACCTGCATCCCGCTGCGCAGTTTGAAGCTGACTTTATTTCCGCCCTTGGCGAGTACTTCTGAAATCCCGGGGAAAGTAAGGATGCGATCAAGCAGCGGATCGAGGCGTTCATCTGCGCAGCATGGGCCTGTGATGAGAATGTCGAGATCGCCAACCGTGTCGCGACCACGGCGTAACGATCCTGCCGCAGTGATCTTCTCTATCCCCGGCATCTCAGCGAGAAATTCTTTGATCTTCTCTGCCGTACGCTCGGCGGCATCGAGCAGGAAGCGTCCGGAAATTCGCCGGTATTCTTCGATGCCTTTAAGAATCTTCTGCTCGTGCTTTTCTCCCATGCGCGGGAGTTCGCGAATCTTGCCTTCGCGCGCGAGCTTCTCGACGCCATCGACATCGCAGATTTGAAATGCATCCCAGATAAGGGCGATCGTCTTCGGCCCAAGGCCCTGGATTTTCAGTAACTCGAGCATGGAAGGCCGATATTTTTTCAGCAGGTCGGCATGCAGACTGAAATTGCCTTCCTTCAAAAGCTGCTGGATATTTGCAGCCATGCTCTTGCCTATCCCAGGCACTTCGAGCAGCTTTTTCGTATCGGAGGCGATATCGGCAAGGCGATAGGGAAGTCCCTCGACTGCCTCGGCGGCGCGGCGGTAAGAGCGGATACGAAAAGGATCGTCTCCGCGAATCTCCATGAGGTCAGCGGTTTCGTAGAAGATCGCGGCAATGTTGCGGTTTTCCATGTCTTGGGCTTGAACGATTCTAAATAGTTTCAGAAGTAAGCTGCGAGGCTTCGAGTTCCGTGGCTTCGCGGTTTTGTTTCAACAAAAAACCCAGCCACATCGGCTGGGTTGCTGAGAAGTTTTGACTCTCACTAGGAAACTTTGGTCACGCTGTCAGCCTGCGGACCTTTTTGGCCCTGCACAATCTCGAACTCCACTTGATCGCCTTCCTGAAGGCTCTTGTAACCCTCAGTCTTGATTGCGCTGTAGTGAACGAAAACATCCGGCCCGTTTTCCTGGCCGATGAATCCAAACCCTTTGGCATTGTTAAACCACTTGACTGTGCCTTTAATGCGCGTCACTTGCATACCTTTCCATTTATTCCTTTTTGGGCCGAACTGTGCGTTGGACCCGAACTATCCAGAACATCCCTTGGGGACTGCACAAGGAGAGTTACTCGCGTGCCTGAGAAGAGGAGGGGAACAGCACACCGTGTAATTCTTGGGGTCCTAGTGAGGTTACTGGTTGATTAAATTATCGTTTACTTTTCAGGTATTGTCAAAGTAGTACACAGAGAGGGATTCGGTTAAAGAAGTCCTTGATAGAGCCGACCTAAACTGCTGAATCCAGCCAGAATAGCGATGCCAGCGTTTTGGCATCGCGAATCTTTCCGCTCTGCGCCATCTTGAGCGCTGCGGGTAGGGTGAAGAAGCGGGTTTGGATGCGCTCGTCGTCTTCGGGTTGGGCTTTGCCGCGAGTCAAACCGGTCGCGAGATAGACGTCCATCGTCTCGTCGAGAATGCCCGGGCTGACGTAAAAATGTAGCGCATGTTTCCAGTGCTTAGCCGTGAGACCGGTCTCTTCCAGCAACTCGCGTTTGGCGGCAGCAGCCGGATTTTCGCCGGGATCAATGTGTCCGGCGGGCAGCTCCCAAAGATAGTCGTCAGCAGCATAACGATACTGGCGCTCGAGCAAGACACGTGGTGGAGAACTCGAGTCATCCACCGCCAGAACGACCACTGATCCGTGATGCCGAATGATCTCGCGAAGCGCGACTACTCCCTTCGGCTCTCGCACTTTATCGGCGACGATGGTGTACACCTTGCCGCGATAGCCGATCTTGCGTGAAAGGATTTTGGCGTGTTTTGGTTTTGGCAGGTCGAGGCTTTTCTTCTGATTGCTGCGCGTGCTGGAGCCTGGCATGAAGCCATAGGTTACCATTCCCTCGCCGTTCACATCGGAACGTCGCTTATTCATGCCGCCGAAATCGAACACCAAAAAATTTGACGTCGCGATCATCGGAGCGGGAACCTTGGCCAGCGCTCTGGCGCGCGCGCTTCATGCGAAGGGTTACCGGATTTCCGAGATCGTGGCGCGATCCAATCCGCAGTCGCTGCGGCGCGCGCGCATGCTGGCAAACCAGATTCAAAGTTCGGCGACGACAATCAAAACAGCCGAGCTGTCGGCAGGCATCGTTTGGATTTGTGTCCCCGATGATGCCATCGCTTCTGTTGCCGCGCACATCGCGGGTGAGCGTGACTGGCGCGGCAAGATTGTCCTGCATTCCAGCGGCGCTCTCGCCTCGCACGTCTTGGAACCTCTCCGGCGAAAAGGCGCGGAGATCGCCTCGGCGCATCCGCTCATGACGTTCGTCAGCTCATCGCAGCCCAAACTGGCAGGAGTGCCATTCGCCCTTGACGGCACTGCGAAGGCGTTGACCGCGGTCGAAATTATCATCAGTGATTTCGGAGCGCAGGCCTTCCGAATCGCTCAAGCGGAGAAAGCCGCATATCACGCGTTTGGTTTTTTTTCATCGCCAGCGATAGTGGCACTCATCGCAACCGCTATCGACGTCGGCAAGCTGGCGGGGCTGGACGCCAAACGGGCTCGTGCTCTGATGGAACCGATCGTGCGGCAAACGATCGACAATTGTTTCCGCACGTCGCCGCAGCAGGCGTTTAGCGGACCGGTTCGGCGCGGGGACGTCGAAACCATTCGCAAACACCTCAAAGTCTTGCAGCAGCAACCATACTCGTCGGAGGTTTACCGGGCCCTCATAAAAATCGCGCTGCGGGATCTTCCTAGTGCCAAAACGGAACAGATTGAAGCGCTGATCAAAGGGCGGTGAGCTTCGGCATCGTGGTAAATTCATCGCGATGCTCAAGCTGTCACGCCTCTTCCTTCTCATAGTCTCGCCGACGCTCCTCGCTCAAACATCAGCTCCCGCCCAGCCCGTCGCTACGCCAATTACCGATCCCACGCAGATCACGAGCAGAGTGCTGAAAAGGGAAGTGCAGCCTTTCTCGATCGAGAAGCTGTTCATGACCCGGATTGTCGGCGGGACAAGCTGGTCTCCTGACGGCAAGCAGGTCGCGTTCATCACAAATATTTCAGGTCGGAACAACATCTGGCTGATCTCGTCGGATGGAGGCTGGCCATCGCAGCTAACGATCAGCGATGAGCGGCAGACCGATCCGGCGTGGTCGCCGAGCGGGAAATGGATTTCCTTCGTTTCCGACCACGATGGCGATGAGCAATGGGACCTCTTCCTGGCGTCACCCCAAACGGGCGAAGTGGTAAATCTGACAAACACTCCCGATGTTGCGGAAGAGGGACAAGCCTGGTCGCCCGACTCGCGCTATCTCGCCTACATGTGGAAGCCGCGCAGCGCGCCCAATTTCGAGATCAATCTCATGGACGTGCTCACGAAGCGCTACCGTGCGCTGACCAAGGACACGCCTAAGAATCTGAGCAATACGGGACCAATCTGGTCCGGCGACGGGAAGACGATTGCGTACACGCAGCAGGATGCAGCAGGCAAGAACTCGAATATTTTTCTGCTCGACGTAGCCAGCGGCAAAACTACGCTGCTGACGCCGCACTCTGACGAGCACAACTATCAAGCGACAGCGTTTTCGCCAGATGGCAAATATCTGCTCATCACCTCCAACGCGAAGGGCTATGACAACGCGGCACTGCTGGAGGTCGCTACCAAGAAGCTCGACTGGCTGACGGATGAGAAATGGGAGGTTGGATCTGGCACATTCTCTCCTGACAGCAAACGGCTCACGTGGACGGAGAACGTCGACGGCAACACGCAAATTTTCGTGTACGACATCGCTTCGAAGCAGACGGCGATGCTGTCTCTGCCTGTCGGCGTGAACACTTTGGCAGGATCTGTGACTTCATTATCGCCCGATGGTCAGCGGCTGCTTTATTACCATAATGGTCCAACGTCGCCAAACGATGTCTGGGTGTACGACTTCGCCGGAAAGCAATCAAAGCAACTCACACATTCGCTGCTCGTGGGGCTCAGCACCGACGATATGGTCGAGCCTTTTCTGGTGCATTATCCGAGCCGCGATGGCAAGTGGCAGATTTCAGCATTCGTCTATGTGCCGCACAATGCGCCACGCGATCATACGCACCCAGCGATTGTCTATATCCACGGCGGGCCAACGTCTCAGACCGTGAACAGTTTCAACCGTGTGATTCAGTATCTGGCCAATCAGGGCTACTTGGTGATCGCCCCCAACTACCGCGGCTCAACCGGCTATGGAAAAGAGTTCATGGACGCCAATCGGTTCGACATGGGCGGAGGCGACCTCGAGGACGTGCTCGCCGCCGCCGGCTGGATTCAGAAGACCGGCTACGTCGATCCTAAGAAGTTAGTGGTTTTGGGCGGGAGCTACGGCGGATACATGACGATGATGGCCCTCACCAAAGCGCCCGATATGTGGGCCGCAGGCGTGCCCATCGTCCCATTTGTGAACTGGTTCACCGAAGTCCAGAACGAGGATCCTCTGCTGCATGAATATGATCTCGCCACCATGGGCGATCCTGTGAAGAACAAGTCGCTGTGGGAGGACCGCAGCCCGATTAATTTCATCGATCGCATCAAGGCTCCGGTATTGCTGCTCGCCGGAGGCAATGACCCGCGCTGCCCGAAATCCGAAGCGCAGCAGGTGGCGGATGCGATTAAAAAGCGCGGCGGAAGTGTTGAGTTAAAGATCTACGACAATGAGGGCCATGGCTTTGCGCGAGTCGAGAACCAGATCGACGCGTACACGCGTGTGGCTGATTTCCTGAAGAAGTATGTTCCCGCACCTCCGTGCGGATGTACGTTGTGAGCGTTAGTAAGATGTCAGCGTCAGTACCGTTCGCGGTAGCGAATGGATGAGTACCAATTCTGGACTTCTGTCTCGATACTCGAACCCAACTGGCACACCCATCCGCTACCGCGGACGGCACTGACCTCGGACGTGACCTTCGTGTCGACTTCCTGCCGGCATCTAATTGACTGAATGAATGTTCATTCAGTAACATCTAATCCACCAAAGCTATGCCTACCACCCTCGACACGAACCTTTCCCGTATAGCCACGCTGACCTTTAGCTCCGATAAGATGGGAACCTCGCCCGTGGCGAGCGAAAGTCGGGGCATGGCACTTCAGATCAACAAAGTTGCGGTTTTGGGCGCGGGAACCATGGGCTCCCGCATCGCGGCACACCTCGCAAATGCAGGCATTCCCAGCTACTTACTCGACATCGTGCCGCCGGGAGCTGCGGCGGCGAAGCCGGGCGAACGGAGCGCCGAGCGCGACAAGATCGTGCTCAGCGGTCTCGAAGGCGCGAAGAAGTCGAAGCCTGCTGCTTTCTTCGATCCATCGCTGGCGCGGCTGATTAAGACCGGCAACTTTGAAGACGACCTCAAGCTCCTGGCCGACGCCGACTGGATCATCGAAGCCGTTGCCGAGAACCTCGAAATCAAGCGCGCGCTGCTGAAGAAAGTAGAAGCGGTTCGCAAGCCGACCGCGATCGTGACTACCAACACGAGCGGACTGCCGGTCGGCAGCATCGCCGAGGGATTCAGTGAGGCGTTTCGCCGCAACTGGTTTGGCACACACTTCTTCAATCCTCCGCGTTACATGCGGCTGCTGGAGATTATTCCCACTCCGGAATCCGATCCTGCAGCGATGCAGGCGATCTCTCATTTCTGCGATCAGCGCCTGGGCAAGACCATCGTCCGCGCTAAGGACACGCCGAACTTCATCGGCAATCGCATCGGCACGTTCTCGGTATTGAACGTGATGCGAATCATGCAGGAGATGGGCTTCTCGATCGAGGACATCGACGCGCTCACCGGCTCAGCCGTTGGCTGGCCAAAGTCGGCAACGTTCCGCACCATCGACCTCGTCGGACTCGACATTCTCGCGCACGTTGTCGGCAACATGACGAAAAGCGTTCACGACGAGCGCTCTGAGCTGAAGCTCCCGAATTTCTACAACCAGATGCTCGAGCGGAAGTGGCTCGGCGATAAGACCAAGCAGGGTTTCTACAAAAAGGCCAAATCAGAATCTGGGGAAGAACGTTTCGCGATTGATTGGAACACGCTCGAATATCATCCGCGCGGCAAATCACGATTCCAGTTGCTGGAGATGGCAAAGAACGTTGATTCTGCGGCGGAGCGGGTGAAGATGCTTCTTACTGCGGATCCGCGCGACAAAGCTGCCCAGTTCTACTGGACCTCTCTGTCCGAACTCTGGACCTATGCCGCCAATCGCATTCCCGAGATCTCGGATTCGGTGGTCGAGATCGATCGAGCCATGCGGACGGGTTTTAATTGGGAACTCGGCCCATTCGAGATGTGGGACGCAGCCGGCGTGAGCGCCACCGTCGAGCGTATGAAGAAAGAAGGACGTCCGGTTGCGGCCACTGTCGAAAAATTGTTGGCGAGCGGAAAGACAAGCTGGTACGCGGACGATAAGAACGCCGCTTCCGGCCGCAGCTACTTCGATCTGCGAAGTTCCTCCTATCTCCCCATCGATGTCCCTGAAGGCGTTTGGTCAGTAAGTGTCGCTAAGAAATCCAATGGCGTAGTCAAAAAGAATGCCTCGATATCTCTCGTCGATGTCGGCGACGGCGTGGGCTGTATGGAGTTCCACTCGAAGATGAACTCCCTCGGCGGAGACATCGTTCAGTTCGTTACCCAGACGCTGAAACCAGGCAGTCCCGCTTTGGGACAATTCGACGCATTCGTTATCACCAACGACGCTCAGCATTTCTCAGTTGGCGCCAACATCATGCTGCTGCTCATGGCCATTCAGGAAGGCGAGTGGGATGAGGTCGATCTCGCGATTCGCGGCTTCCAGGGCATGACGCAGGCGATCAAGTTCTGTCCAAAGCCCGTGGTGGCTGCGCCGTTTGGAATGTGTCTTGGAGGCGGAACTGAGGTAAGCCTGCATGCAGCGGCGCGCCAGCCTCATGCGGAGCTTTACATGGGACTCGTCGAAGTTGGAGTCGGACTCATTCCTGGCGGAGGAGGCTGCAAAGAGATGCTGCTACGCGCGATCGACGCGGCTTCAAGCATTCGTCCAGCAGGACGCGGCGAGTCAGTCGAGCTGATGGAAGCTATGAAGAAGACTTTCGAGACGATTGCAATGGCAAAGGTCTCGACCTCAGCAGTTGAAGCACGGAATCTCGGTTTCCTCTCTGACCCGGACGTGATCACGATGAATCGCGATCGCCTGCTCAGTGACGCCAAGCGTCGCGCACTGGAACTAGTTGAAGAGGGCTACAGCGCTCCGGTGATGCGCACAGACATTCCTGCTCCGGGTGAGAGCATCCTTGCGACGTTGAAGCTTGGGGTTCATCTCATGCGACAGGGCGAATACATCAGCGATCATGAAGTAAAGATTGGCAACAAAGTGGCAGAGGTACTCTGCGGCGGGAACGTCACGCCAGGTACTCCGGTGAGTGAGCAATATCTGCTCGATCTGGAGCGCGAGGCATTCAAGTCGCTTTGCGGAGAGAAGAAGACGCAGGAACGAATTCAGTACACGTTGAAAACAGGGAAGACGTTGAGGAATTAAGAGCGGGGCCGTCAGTACCGTCCGCGTAGCGGATGGGTTTTACGAGCTCAACGCGCCATCCGCTACCGCGGACGGTACTGACCCAGGAGCGGTTATGAGAGAAGTCGTTATTGCCAGCGCAGTCCGCACGCCCGTAGGCCGCGCTTATAAAGGCGGTCTGCGCAACACGCGTCCCGACGATCTGGCGGCAGTCGCCATCAAAGGCGCGCTTGCGCGTGTGCCGCAGTTGGATACCAAAGAGGTTGAAGACGTCATTCTCGGCTGCGCGATGCCTGAGGCCGAACAGGGAATGAACGTAGCGCGCATCGCTTCGCTGCGTGCGGGGCTTCCTGTCGAGTGCTCGGCGATGACCATCAACCGTTTCTGTGCCTCGGGCCTGCAGGCGATCGCGATGGCGGCGGAGCGTATTGGATCGGGCAGCGTCGATGTAGTCCTCGCCGGCGGCGTCGAATCGATGACGATGATCCCCATGGGCGGCAACAAAGTCAGCGCCAATCCGTGGCTCATTGAGAATCATCCCGACGCATATCTTTCGATGGGACTCACGGCAGAACGTCTCGCACAGCGTTTTGGCATCACGCGCGAACAGGCCGACGAGTTTTCTCTGCAAAGTCACAACAAAGCCCTGGCTGCAATCGCCGCAGGTAAGTTCAGCGACGAACTCGTTCCCGTTCCGGTGAGCTTCACTACACCGAACGGAAGCAAGCCGAAACGAGTTGAAATCGAATTCAAGATGGATGATGGCCCGCGCGCCGATACCTCGATAGAAGCCCTCGCAGCCTTGAAACCTGCGTTCCACGCCAAAGGCACGGTAACGGCAGGCAATTCGTCGCAAATGTCAGACGGCGCGGCAGCGGCGGTGGTTATGTCCGCGGAGCGAGCGAAAGCGCTTGGCATTAAGCCGCTCGCTCGCTACATCGCATTCGCCACTGCTGGATACAAGCCGGAAGAGATGGGCATTGGGCCGGTGTATGCGATTCCGAAGGCACTGAAGATCGCGGGACTCAAACTCGGTCAGATCGACGTAATCGAACTGAACGAAGCCTTCGCGGCCCAGTCGCTTTCCGTGATCAAAGCAGGAGATCTGGATCCAGCGAAGGTAAACCCAAACGGCGGAGCCATCGCGCTCGGACATCCGCTCGGCTGCACCGGAGCAAAGTTGACCGCGAGCATCATCCGCGAATTAAAACGGAGGAAAACGCGGTATGGACTTGTGACCATGTGCGTCGGTGGCGGCATGGGTGCGGCGGGGATTTTTGAAAACCTGGGGTGAACACGAAGGACACGAAGGTCACAAAGGTAAAGCCAAGAACGTAACCTTTCGATTGAAATTGGTAACGGTTGCATTGAGGAACACGGTCAACAATTAGAGAATCCAACCTTCGCTTCCTTCGTGTCCTTCGTGTTCAATTGGTTTTGGAGGTTTTATGGCAACGGCAGCAGTTCCTAAAACGAAAATCGCTGGTGGCAGCTTTCTCATCGAAGATCGTCGTCCTGACGAAGTCTTCACGCCTGAAGACTTCACCGACGAGCATCGCCAGATCGCGCAGACTACCGAAGAATTTGCGCTGAAGGAGATCGTGCCGAATATCGAGAAGATCGAGCACAAGGACTACTCCGTCAGCCGCGAACTCATCAAGAAAGCCAGCGAGCTCGGCCTGACTTCTGTCGATATTCCGGAAGAGTACGGCGGCATGGACATGGACAAAGTCACCTCCGCCATCATCGCCGACTACATTGCCAAATCGGGAAGCTTCAGCGTGACTTGGGGAGCGCACGTTGGCATCGGGACGCTGCCAATCGTGTATTTTGGCACGCCGGAGCAGAAGCAGAAGTACTTGCCGAAGCTCGCTTCAGGCGAGTGGGTGGGAGCGTACGCGCTGTCGGAGTCCTCGTCCGGATCGGATGCGCTTAATTGCCGCACACGCGCCGACCTGTCTCCGGATGGCAAGCACTATGTGCTCAACGGCGAGAAGATGTGGATTACTAACGCTCAGTTCGCCGATCTCTATGTGATTTTCGCCAAGGTCGGCGGAGAGAAGTTTTCTGCCTTCATTGTTGAGCGCACCTTCCCTGGGTTCTCGGTCGGAGCCGAGGAAAAGAAGCTGGGAATTCGCGGTTCTTCCACTTGTCCATTGATTCTCAACGATTGCAAGGTGCCGGTTGAGAATCTCTTGGGCGAGATCGCCAAAGGACACATCATCGCCTTCAACATCCTGAACATCGGCCGTTTCAAATTGGGAGCCGCATGCGTAGGCGGCGCGCGAACATCTCTGCAGACTGCGCTCTCTTATGCCAAACAGCGGAAAGCTTTCGGCAAGACTCTGTCTGAATTTGGCCTGATTCGGGAAAAGATTGCCGAGATTGCCACGGGGATTTACGTTGGCGAGGCTTTGGCTTATCGCACGGTTGGAATGATCGATGAAGCATTGCGCGATATCGATAAGAAATCGCCTGACGCTTCCACGCAGATCCGCAAAGGCATCGAGGAATACGCGGTCGAGTGCTCGATCCTGAAGGTCTGGGGTTCTGAGATGCTGGATAGCGTTGTCGATCATGTAGTGCAGATCTACGGCGGGTACGGCTTCGTCGAGGAGTATCCGGCAGAGCGCTGCTATCGCGATTCGCGCGTGAACCGCATCTTCGAAGGCACTAACGAGATCAATCGGATGATCATTACTGGTTGGCTGATGAAGCGGGCGATGAGCGGACAGCTCGCACTGATGCCTGCGATCAAAAAGCTAATGGATGAGGTCCTTTCGGGTCCATCGATGGGCGAAGAACCAGAAGGCGCGCTTGCGGCCGAGCGAACGCTGCTCGCCAATGCGAAAAAGGCTGCGCTGTCCGTTGCCGGAGTGGCTTCCCAGCGATACATGATGGAACTCGCCGAGCAGCAGGAAGTCATGGCGGCTCTGGCCGACGTAATCATCGAGGTCTTTGCCATGGATTCTGTGCTTCTGCGAACGATGAAATTGGCGCAGTCACAAGGCGAGAATGCGGCAGCGCTTCCCATCGCCATGACTCAGGTTTATTTGTCAGAGGCCATGGCGCGCATCGAAGTCGCGGCGCGACGCGTGCTGGCCGCCGCTGCGGAAGGCGATAACTTGCGGATTCAGACGACTATCCTCCGCCGCCTGATGAAGCACGAACCGACAAACGTGATCGGACTGCGCCAGCAGATCGCGACCCGAACGATAGAGGCGGGGAAGTACACGATCAGCTAAACGACGCCGGCTAACAGTCGGCGTATCAATCGTCAGTACCGTTCGCGGTAGCGAATGGGTCAGTAAGCTGTTGCCTCGAACCTCCAATCACGGAGAGATCTGTCACCTGGATTCGCCCGCAGACCTTTGACGTGTCTTTACCCAACTCGAAGTCGTCTCTAACCCTCTGACTCCACGCGAGTTCCCGCTTTACCTCGAATTTACCTGCAGATGAGCATCGCTGGATTGTCCTCGCGATGCTGCCGGCTTCAAATCGTCACGCTCGCATCCGCTTGCGAGCGGGAAATTTGAACGACCGGAGGATCAAACCAATGCCGGAAGTGCAGCTCAGACTGGAAGGAACTCGGCTGGCGGTTTTTCAGGAAGCCACCCGGATACAAGAAAACCTAATCGCGAATTCCGAGAAGAGAGTTCTCTCTTGGCTGGCCGCGAGGACGCCGCAGGCCATCAACTCCGACCACCTCACCGCCCTTGGAGCGGTAAGCATGCTCCTGACTGGAGCGTCCTATGCGTTTGCCCGCTACAGTCGTTATGGACTCCTGCTCGGCTGCGTCTTTCTCGCACTGAATTGGTTGGGCGACAGCCTCGATGGGACGCTTGCGCGGTATCGCAACCGGCAGCGTCCGAGGTATGGCTTTTATGTCGATCACGTCATCGACTGCTTCGGAATCACTGCTCTCTTCGCAGGTATGGGTGCGTCGGGATCCATGCGTCCGATGTTTGCGGCATGGCTGCTGATTGCTTATCTGCTGCTTTCTTCCGAAATCTTTCTGGCAACGTATGCGGTCGGCAGGTTTGAAATGTCACACGTGGGCCTTGGCCCGACCGAGCTTCGGATTCTATTGTGTATCGGGAACGTGTATCTGTTCTTTTGGCCTTCGACTCATCCCTTCGGACTTCAACTCAGCTTGCTCGATTTCGGCGCCGTTCTCGGCGCGATCGGCATGACGGCAATTGCCTTCTTCTCTGCGCTAAAACACGGTCGGGCTCTCTACGACGCGGAGAGGCTCAAATGAAGACCGAGAAGAGATCGCAATGGAGTCGATGGGGAATATTCAATCTTGTCGGACTACTTGGCTTCGGTGTTCAGCTTTTCGCTCTCTTCCTGTTGAAGCGCCTGGCTGGTCTGGACTACCGCTTGGCTACCGCCTGTGCCGTCGAGTTCGCGGTTCTGCACAATTTTTTTTGGCACGAACATTTCACATGGGCAGACGTGGTGGCGCACTCTCGCGGCGGAGTTTGGGGTCGTCTCCTTCGGTTTCACGTCGCCAATGGATTCATTTCCTTACTCGGGAATGTCGCGATCACCTGGGCGCTTGTAAGGTGGACGGGTATGCCTTTCCTGCTGGCGAATGCCGCCAGCGTGGCAATTTGCTCGTTGCTCAACTTCATTGTCGGCGATCGCGTTGTCTTCCGACAGTGGGAAAGTGATAGAGCACGACCCGTCCTCCGTTGTGCGGGCTACGACCAGGAGTTCACTTGAAAATCAGAGTGAACCTTTATCCAAGACTGAGAAGAGTTCACCCGTCACCCGATCTGGAGAGAGGTCGCCGTCGATTTCGGTTAACAGTCCTCGCTGACGGTAGTAGTCGCTCAGGGGCAGCGTTTCCTTTTCATATGCTGCGAGCCGCTTACTGATCGCCTCCTCGCTGTCGTCTTTGCGGAAGGTGAGTTTGGCGCCATCTTTGTCGCACACTTCGTCTTTTTTGGGCGGCGTGGTGTAGATGTTGTAGATCGTTCCGCAGACGGGACAAGTCCGGCGCCCAGTGAGGCGCTTCAGCAGCTTGTCATAATTAACTGCGATCTTAATCACGCGCAGGGGCAGCTTGGATCCACGAGCGGCAAGGAAGCCGTCGAGCCATTCCGCCTGACCTACGGTGCGAGGAAAGCCATCGAGGATATAGCCGCGTGCACAGTCAGGACGTGCCACGCGCTCGGCGACCATATCGCATACCAGTTCGTCGGACACCAACTCACCGGCGTCCATAACCGCTTTGGCCTTCTTTCCCAAATCGGTACCGAGCTTTACATTTTCGCGCAGCAGATCGCCGGTCGAGATTTGCGGCACGCCGTAGCGTTCGACGATCTGCTTCGCCTGCGTGCCTTTGCCCGCGCCAGGCGCGCCGAGCAGGATGATTGGACCAACTGCGCGAGCAATGTAGTCGGCCACGGATGTTGCTGGAGTATTCATTAGAAAATGAAGGAGCCTGAAATGTAAGTTTTCGTCCAAATTTCGGACGATTCTAGTGTAAATGGTTCGACTCGCGATCAGCAGATCTGCCCGCACGCTCCGCGGTGATGGATGAGGGCACCATCAAGACTTCGTCCAGGAACTCAGCCCGCGAGGATGGCTGGATCTGGGCTAGTCCTGGAGACTTCCTGAGAGGCAAGAAGCAGATCAGCGAAGACGAAGCCATCGCGCTCGACGGTTTCGCCAGTCTTGATTGCTAGCGGACACCGCAACATCGGACCGTCGTACACAAACGTGTGAAACTCTCCGTTTTCCGCACAGGGATCGACGGCCGGGGGCAGTTCTCGTAACAGCCGTTGGTCGTATTCGCGGCCCGCGTATTCAGCCGGAACAGCTCGCGGATCGATGCAGGTAAGCCGAGCCTTTAATCCACCCTTGATCATGATTCGCGACAAATCTTTAGTGGGGATTCCCCAGATCGGAAATAGCAGCTCCAGCCCGAGTCCTCCAAACCGGCTCTCACGGTAAGCCCGGATGTCCTGTAGATATAAATCGCCGAAGGCAATGGCATCGATACCCAGGCGCTGCATGAAATGGAGCGCATTGGTCATGCGTCGCTCATAGTGTTCGTTAGTACATGGCGAAGGAAGCGGCACTACCCAAAGGGGGAGGCCTGCCGCCAGCGCCTGCGCTTCGAGGAGTTCACGCCGAACACCATGAATCGCGACACGGTTGAACTGTTGGTTGATGCTCGTCAGCAGTCCAATAACCACGTATTCCTGCGGCTGCTGGCGGAGAGTGTGCAGAGTCCAGGCGCTGTCTTTCCCGCCGCTCCAGGAGACCACGACACGTTTAGGCATGAAGGTTCAGATCAGCTATTGTACTGGGCCAGATACCGATCGACAGAAAAGTAGTGTTAGGCTTATCGAGTTCATCCATGTCCAGCCAGGCATCATCGGCGCAGAACACGCTCGTTGCAGCGCAGGAGTTCCCTGTGCTCCTTCGGATCGAAGGAGATAAGCAGCAGGCAATCCCTCTGGTTGCATTTCCGTTCACCATTGGACGTCGCGCGGAGAAGAACCTCGTTATCACCGACCCCATGGCATCGCGCGATCACGCCGAAATCGTGCAGATGGGTGGCGAGTATTACTTGCTCGACCTCGCGAGCAAGCACGGCACATTCGTCAACGGAACCCCGGTTAAGCGCCATAAGCTCATCAACAACGATCGTATTCAGTTCGGCAGCAGCAACGATCGTAACTTCGTAATTTTCCAATACGGAACTACGTCGCAGACGGGAAGCGCCGCACGCGAACTCCTCAGCCAGATCTCCGGGCTTCAAGTGGAAAAGGAAGCCTCCGACCTCGAGAAGCTTGCGTTCTTCCTGGAGGTTGCGCGTAAGCTCAACAGCCGGGGCGCCCTTGACGACGTGCTAGTCACTTTGGTCGAGGCGACCCTGCGTATCACCGGCGCTGAACGGGGATTCGTGTTCCTTGTTCAGAAAGATGGCGAACTTAACCTCGCGGTAGGCCGCAATTCGCTCGGCGACGAACTGAAAGACGACAGCACCATCTCGCACTCTATTCTTCAGGACGCAATGACTTCGGCCTCGCGTGTGATCATCACCGATACCGCAAGCCATTCCGATCTGGCGGCTCGGCAGAGCATCGTCGCCCACGATCTACGCACCGTAATCTGCATGCCGCTGTTTCGCACTAATATCTCAGCGCAGAGCCAAACAGGAGTAGAAGGCGAGCAACAGCGAGCAATTAATGGCGTCCTCTATCTCGACAGCCGTTTGGCCTCGCGCGGGTTGTCCAGTCTTAGCCGCGACATTCTTAATACAGTCGCGACGGAGGCGGCGGCGCTTATCGAAACCGCGCAGCTTGCTCAAGCCGAACAGAACGCGCGTCTTTATCAGAAAGAACTCGCCATCGCCGCGAGCATTCAGCAGCGACTGATGACGGTCGTGATTCCGGAGGTTCATTTTGCGCGTCTGCGAGCGCGAAGTCTGCCCTGCCAGGAGATCGGCGGAGACTTTTACGATGCGGTGATCGCAGATGGGAATCTATATCTGGTTCTCGCCGATATCTGCGGTAAGGGAGTATCGGCGGCAATTCTCGCCTCAATCCTGCAGGGAATGATCTACTCACAGCTCGTTTCACACGTGCCCTTGAGCGAAATCGCTTCCGCCGTGAATCGATTCCTCTGCGTAAAGAAGCTCGGCGAGAAATACGCTACGTGCAACGTTCTCAAGGTGAAGCCAAACGGAGAATGCGAGTTTCTAAATTGTGGACACGTGCCTGCCGTTCGCGTTGCTGACGGTAAAATTCTCCGTCCGAGCGAAGGGAATCTCCCTCTGGGCCTAATTCCCACCGCTGAATTCGAGACTTACACCTTCAAACTCGAACCGGGCGATCGCATAGTGTTGGTGAGTGATGGAGTGAACGAAGCGCAAAATCGCGAAGGAGAGTTCTTTGGCGACGACCGACTTGAGGCTACCGTACTGGCCGGAAAAGATCTGTTCGCAGCCGTAAGCGATTTCGCGCAAGGTGCGCCGCCATCTGACGATTGCACTACGGTGGAGCTCGAATATTTGGGAGCCTGACTACTCGAACGTAATCTGACTTTCCCTGACGACCGAGTGCTTCACATATTCTTTGTCATTGTGCTGCGGGAAGTCACTTCGGAAATGTGCGCCACGACTTTCTTCCCTCGCCAATGCCGAGCGGGCAATTAAGCCGCCTACGGTGAGGAGGTTCCGAGTCTCGATCGATTGTCGAGTGCTGGCTTCGCCCAGAGAACGTTCCCAATTCAGAATTAGTTTCTGAAGCTGCTCCAGCCCTTTTTGATCGCGCACGACTCCCGCATCCCGCCACATGGCTTGACGAAGTTGGGTCGCAATTCCAACCGCATCCCCAGATGCGCGGACCTCCGTGCCTCCACAGGGAGTTGCGGTAATACCTCTGCGCTCTTCGCGCATGGCATCCACCACACGAGCCCCAAATACCAAGCCTTCGAGAAGGGAATTGCTGGCGAGGCGATTGGCTCCGTGAACTCCGGTACAAGCCGTCTCGCCTGCAGCATATAAGCCGGACATAGAACTTCGTCCGTGGAGGTCAGTCTTGATTCCACCCATCAGATAGTGGGCGGCCGGGCGCACTGGAATCAGATCGCGAGTGATATCAATTCCATACTGCTGGCAGGTCGCGTAAATGCGGGGAAAGCGTGCGCGCAATATCGCTGCATCAAGATGCCGCATATCAAGATAAGCAGTTGCTTGCGTATTCTTGCTGGCTGCAATCTCCTGCACGATTGCGCGCGCAACCACGTCGCGCGGGGCAAGCTCAGCCATGGGATGGTACTGCGGCATGAATCGCACGCGCGCGGGATTCAAGAGCAATGCGCCTTCGCCGCGCAGAGCTTCAGAAAGGAGAAATCGCGGTGCGCCAATTACCGAGAGCGCTGTCGGATGAAACTGAAAAAACTCCATGTCGCTGATCGTGGCGCCCGCACGATAAGCCATGGCTATACCGTCGCCGGTCGCAACCGACGGATTCGTCGTATCTGAGTAAACCTGTCCTGCGCCGCCTGTAGCCAGTAAAACTGCCCGTGCGCGGACGTTTGTCCGGGTTCCGTCGGGCGAAAGTAAAAAGACGCCGGTCACGCGATCGTCGTTGACGCAGAGATCAGCCGTGAACTCGAACTCGGTAAAAGAGATTTTAGGAATAGTTCGCGCGCGGGCAATTAGCGCTCGTCCAATCTCCCGTCCTGTGGAGTCGCCGTGGGCATGTAGAATGCGGGAGCGACTGTGCGCGCCTTCGCGAGTAAAGCTTAGCCGGCTGCCACTGCGGTCGAACTCGGTGCCCCAGTTGATCAGCTCCTGGATGCGCTGCGGCCCTTCTTCCACCAACACGCGAGCCGCTTCGACGTTTACCAGCCCATCGCCCGCATCGATCGTGTCCTGCAGGTGAAGCGCGACTTCATCGTCGTCGCTGAGCGCGACGGCGATGCCGCCCTGCGCATATTGCGTGTTGCTTTCGGTGACTTCCTGTTTGGTGACAACGAGAACGCGTCCAGCTTCAGCAAGACCGATGGCAGCGCGCAGTCCGGCAATTCCGCCTCCGACCACGATGAAGTCTGTCTCGGCTGGAAGCGATGCCATAAGAGGAAACTTCGATGGTAGCACGCGTGATTTGCCTGCTCACTGCCGTCGGTCCTGTGGCGCACAATCGTGCGAGAACGCGTGGGATATGATGAAAAGCTTGTGAAGAAAATCACCGTAAAAACTAAGACCGCGTTTTATCCGGTGCTGGTGGAACGCAGCATTCTCAAGCGAGCGGGTAAGATCATCGCTAAGCTGCTCCCGAGCAAGAAGTCGCGATGTTTCGTCGTTACGGTTGAGCCAGTATGGAGACTTTGGGGCGCCGCGCTGCAGACGAGCCTTTCCGATGCGAAGATCGACTACTCGGTTCTGCAAATGCCCGACGGGGAGCGGAATAAGAGCGTCGGCACAGTCGAGCAATTGGCAGAGCGCATGGCCACGAAAGGCGCCGACCGGAATGCCGTTGTGATCGCCTTTGGCGGCGGCGTAGTCGGCGATTTAGCGGGTCTGCTCGCGTCGATTTACATGCGCGGCGTCGAATTCATTCAGATCCCCACCACCTTGCTGGCGCAGGTTGATGCCGCAATCGGCGGAAAAACCGGCGTAAATCTACGTGCCGGAAAGAATCTGTTCGGGACCTTTCATCATCCTCTCGCAGTCATTTCAGATCCGGAAGTCTTGGCAAGCCTCCCAGATCGGGAATTTCGTGCGGGCTTGTTCGAAGTGATCAAATCGGGAGTCATTCGCGATCGGAAACTGTTCGAGATCACTGAGAAGGATCGCGAAAAGCTGTTGGCCCGTGATCCTGCCATTCTCGAACGAGTGATTCACGATTGCGCGCGGATTAAAGCCGAAGTCGTTGCCGCCGACGAGAAGGAATCGGATCTGCGACGCATTCTCAATTTCGGACACACGATTGGTCATGCTCTCGAAGCTGATACCGGCTACAAACATTTCCTGCATGGTGAAGCGGTCGGCTGGGGCATGGCCGCAGCAGCGATGATCGGCACAGCCGTACATAAGACCTCTCCCGAATTGGCACAGCGCATTGTTTCTTGCGTTCTTGCTTATTCTCCGCTTCCCGAGGTCAACAGCCGGGCGGAAGACATCGTGCGCCGAACGCGGGGAGACAAAAAGACGCTAGATGGCAAAGTGAACTTCATTCTGGCCACAGAGATCGGCAAAGTCATCATCTCTAATCGCGTGCCCGACGAGGTTGTCGCGCATGCCGTTGAACAGCTCCACGTCCTGTCGCGTAGCTAATGAGCTCGACAACCAAAGATCAGAAGCAGCAAGTGACGGGCGCTGCTCCCGAAGGCGCGCTTGATGAGCGATCAGCCGCTCAAGCTGTGCAGCAGATGTTCGACGAGATCTCGCCGCGCTACGATCTGCTTAATCACGTCCTGTCGATGAACGTGGACCGGTTGTGGTGGTGGCGCACCGCGCGCGCGTTTCGGTCAAGGTTGCGGAGGGCCGGCGCACGCGCGCTCGACCTTTGCTGCGGCACTGGCGATATGGCCCGCGCGTTGCGTAAGCAGGCTCCGAGCGCGACGGTGATCGGCCTCGATTTCTCCCGAGGCATGCTGACTCGCGGAAGAGCGAAATTCGCGCAGCACCAGATCTCTCCAATCGAAGGGGATGCTTTGCATCTGCCTTTTGCCGATCAGACCTTTGATCTTGTGGTCTCCGCGTTTGGATTTCGCAATTTGGCTAACTACGATGCGGGATTGCGCGAGATTTATCGTGTGTTGCGCCCGGGCGGAGAAGTAGGAATTCTGGATTTCAGCGAGCCGGGCGGAATCTTCGGAAAGCTGTATAGCTTCTATTTCCGCAATGTTCTTCCCAAAATAGGCACGGTGATCTCCGGCGTGCGGGGCCCATATTCGTATTTACCGGCATCGGTGTCCCGCTTTCCAACTCCTGGAGAAATGATCCAGCGGATGCAAACGGCAGGGTATAGAAATGCTCACTGGCAGCCATATACGTTTGGCATCGCTGGGTTATATCGCGCGAAGAAGGTATCTCACTGATTCTCCTTACAGCCCCACCTCAATCCTCGATCGCGGATCGAGATAATCGCGCAACGCGTCGCCAATGAAATTGAACGACAGCACGGCCAGCATCACGGCTGCAGCAGGGAAGAGAACGAGATGTGGCGCGTCAAAGAGATGCGAGCGTCCGTCGTTGAGCATCGATCCCCAACTTGCGGTTGGTGGAGGAACGCCGAGGCCGAGAAAGCTCATCGTCGCCTCTGCGAGTACAGCTCCGGCCATGCCGATCGTGGCTTGAACGATGACAGGTTGAATGATATTCGGCAGAATGTGCCGCGTGATCACTCGCCAGTCACTCGCTCCGAGTGCGCGCGCTGCTTCCACAAATTCCCGTTCTCGAACTGCAAGCACCTGCGCGCGTACCAGGCGCGCATAGCCTACCCATCCTCCGATTGAGAGCGCGAGGATGAGATTGAAGATTCCCGGACCCAGAAATGCAACAAATGCAATCGCCAGCAGAATCCCGGGGAACGACAGGAACGCGTTCATCACGATCACGTTGAAAAAGCGATCGACACGCCCGCCGTAGTATCCGGCGACCGATCCGAAAATCAGTCCGAGCAGTAACGAGCCCGCGACGACGCTGATCCCTACCAGCATAGAAATGCGGGCGCCATAGATCACGCGCGAAAAGATGTCGCGCCCGAGTTCATCGGTACCAAACCAGTGTGCTCGTGTAGGTCCTTCCAGTCGCGTAGCCAAATCGAGCTGTGCAGGATTGCGCGGTGCGATGAGCGGCGCGAATAGCGCGAAGATCACAAATAGGCAAACAAGCGCAACGCCGAAAGCAGCCAGTCGATTGCGTAGCAGCGCCCGCATGAGGAATCCCAATTTAACCACGGAGACACGGAGAACACGGAGCTTGAGTGAGCTCGCTCCGTGTACTGCGCGGCTCCGTGGTGGCTAAAAGTCTTATTTATCAAAGACATAACTACAGGAAGAAATCCACAGGCAACCCTCTTGACATATATAGCAATCAGTAATATCGTTATCGCTATCTGCAATAGAGCGTTGAAATGAAACTGGGCGAAAAAATCCGGTACCTGCGCGAGGTCGAGGGCAGCATTCGCGGGCTCGATCGCGAGATGACGCAGCAGGAAATTGTGCGCGCGATTAAAAAGGAGCTGGGAGCCAGCATCAGCCAGTCGTACCTTTCCCAAATTGAGAAAGGCTCCCGACCGCACCTGACCAATACCACGCGCATGCTGCTGGCGAGGTTCTTCAAGGTGCATCCCGGATACTTGGTGGACGACCCCGAGGGCTACCACACCGAGCTGATCTCAGATGTGCGCACCTTGGAAGAACGGCTCGATCTATGGCTCATTGCAGGAGCAGAGCGCTTCCGCCGTGACCCGCAGGTGAAGCACGCGCTCCTCCTGCTGGCCAAGCACGCGGACTCGCGCGGATGCCTGGTGTTGCTCGGAGCGATTCTGGAGACACCTGGCTTGGCGGAACGGCTTTTACAAGTGCTGAAGCCGGAGACCAGCACGAAGGCGAACGGCGGCGCGAAAGCGGAGGAGGTCTTATGAATTGGGAGCTCTTCTATCTGATCTGTTTCATTGTGGGATTCGTCTTTAGCACGCTTTCGTTTTTGACGGGAACACTACACATCCACCTACCGATCAGAGGCCATGTGCATGCCGGCGCCGGCGGATTACACGGATTCGCGTCATTCTTCAATTCGTTCACTTTGATGGCGTTCCTGACTTGGTTTGGCGGCATGGGCTATCTGCTGACCCGCTATTCCAGCCTCTGGACTGGGTTCGCGCTCCTGCTGGCAACGGTCGCTGGCTTAATCGGAGCAGGCATTGTGTTCTGGTTTTTTGCGCGTGTGTTGCTCAAGCATGACGTCGGTATCGATGCTGCTGAGTACGACATGATCGGCGTTCTCGGGCGGGTGAGCAGTTCGATCCGCAGCCAGGGAACCGGCGAAATCGTCTTCGAACAGGTTGGCACACGGCGCTGTTGTGGCGCGCGCAGCGAGAATGGAGCGCCGATCGCGAAAGGAACCGAAGTTGTAGTGACGCGCTACGAGCGGGGAATCGCGTACGTTCGCGCATGGGACGAGATTTCCGGCGAGGCTGAGGCCAACGCCGGGGAAGCAAGCAAGTTGTAGTCGGGTTCCATTCTGGGAACCCAAGGAGAAATGGGTATGCCGAACTTTTCATGGCAAGTAGTGGTTGGGCTGTCAGTGCTGGGAGTGATGTTCCTCCTGGCGATGATGGCGAAGCTCTTCGTCAAGGCCGGACCGAATGAGGCGCTAATCGTGTACGGCTTCAAGGGAAAACGCGTGCGCATCGGACACGGCACAGTCGTTTTCCCGTTGTTCGAGAGCTGTCGCATGCTCTCGCTCGAGTTGATGTCGTTCGACGTGGCGCCGCAGCAGGATCTGTACACGAATCAGGGCGTCGCGGTGTCGGTCGAGGCGGTAGCGCAAATCAAGGTGAAGTCCGACGAGGTATCGATCTTTACGGCGGCTGAGCAGTTCCTAACCAAGACTCCGCCGCAGCGTGAAGGACTGATCCGCCTGGTGATGGAAGGACATCTGCGCGGCATCATCGGCCAGCTCACGGTCGAGCAGATCGTGAAGGAGCCGGAGATGGTTGCCGATCGCATGCGCTCCACCTGCTCCGACGATCTGAACAAGATGGGACTCGAAGTTGTCTCGTTCACCATTAAAGAAGTTCGCGACAAGAACGAGTACATCGCCAACATGGGACGTCCGGATGTCGCGCGCATTAAGCGCGATGCCGACGTCGCTGCGGCGGAAGCTGAACGCGACACCGCGATCAAGCGTGCCGAAGCTCAGCGTGCTGCTGCGATCGCGAAAGCCCAAGCAGATCAGGAGCGTGTATTGGCTGAAACACTCTCCCAGGCGAAGCAGGCCGAGGCGCAACGCGATCTCGACATTAAGAAAGCTGCCTACGCCGAGATGATCAAGAAGCAGCAGGCGCAGGCTGACAAGGCTTACGAGATCCAGGCCAATATCCAGCAGCAGGCAGTCATTGCCGAAGCCGTCAAGGTTCAGCAGGTTGAGAAAGAGCAGCAGATCAAGGTACAGGAAGCAGAAATTCTGCGGCACGAGAAAGAGCTGATCGCGACCGTGCTGAAGGAAGCCGAGATCGAGCGTCAGCGCATTCAGACCCTGGCCGACGCTGAACGTCAACGCCAGATGGTGGAAGCCGAAGGACGCGCCGCCGCGACCCGCGCGCAGGGCGAAGCTGAAGCCGAGATCATCTTCAAGAAGGGTGAGGCCGAAGCTAAGGCGATGAATGTGAAGGCCGAGGCGTACCAGGAATGGAACCAGGCCGCCGTGGTGGATAAGCTCATCACCGGTCTTCCCGAAGTGGTACGCGCGATGGCGACGCCGCTGGCGAACGTGGACAAGATCACGATCGTCTCCACCGGAAACGATGGCGCTGCAGGCGCGAGCAAGATTACAGGCGACATGACGAAGATCGCCGCTCAGGTGCCCGCGCTGTTCGAAGCGCTGTCGGGCATGAGCATGAACGAGTTGCTTGGCCGCGTGAAGCAGTTGAAGAACGGCGACGCTGATGGCGATGCTGCGAAGAAAAAGTCAACCGGCGCCGCGTCAGGCCAGGCGCACTAACAACGGGCAGGGACATTCACCCAAAGCGAGTGTCCCTGCGATGAAGCAGACAGGAGAAGGTTATGAACACTTGGAAGGGAGCATTCGTCGCGGTGCTGTTGAGCGGAGTCGTCATCGG
>CAYNPS010000021.1:29183-43306 GCA_964399125.1 uncultured Terriglobales bacterium | reverse complement strand
ATGGAATTCTGATCATGGCGGGCTGGTGCTGCTGCGATCATTGGGAACACTGGGACAAATGGCAGGCTGCCGACCACGATATCTCGAAGGCGTCACTCGCCAGCCAGATCCAGAGGTTGCGCAGCCATCCCAGCATGCTGGTATGGCTAAACGGCAGCGACAATCCTCCGCCCGAGGATGTTGAAACGGACTACCTGTCCGTACTCCAGCAGTATCACTGGCCGAATCCTATTCTTTCTTCAGCAAGCGCTGCTCCGACGACCGTTACTGGCCCAAGCGGTGTGAAGATGTCGGGACCGTACGATTACGTTCCTCCTTCCTATTGGCTCACTGATCCGGGTCGGTGGGGCGGAGCTTATGGATTCAACACCGAAACCAGCCCTGGCCCAGCGCCACCACTTCTCAGTTCAATGCAGAAGTTCATTCCCAAAATGAATCTGTGGCCGCATGACGACGTCTGGAACTTCCATGCTGGATTGGGAAACTTCAAGCAAACGAATATTTTTGACAACGCGATGTCGGTGACCTACGGCCCACCCACTTCGCTGCTCGATTATGAGAAGAAGGCCCAAGCCATAACCTACGACGGTGAGCGGGCCATGTTCGAGGCTTACGCGCGCAACAAGTACAACTCAACCGGAGTGATCCAGTGGATGCTAAATAACGCATGGCCCTCGGTGATCTGGCATTTATACGACTACTATCTGCTCCCCGGCGGCGGGTACTTCGGCGCAAAGAAAGCCAACGAGTATGTACACGCGCAGTATTCATACGACGACCGCTCGGTTGTCGTCGTCAATAGCCTCTACCAGCCACAAAAGGGACTCGAGCTGCGCGCGCGAGTTTTCGATCTGAATTCCAAGGAAGTTCTCTCTGACGCGAAAGATCTCGATCTGGAAGCGGACAGTGTGGCCCACGTGCTCAGCATTCCGGATATGACACAGTTGAACTCGCCTTACTTTGTTCGTTTAGATCTCACGGACTCTGCGGGCAAGAGCATCAGCACTAACTTCTATTGGCTTCCGCAGCAGCTCGCGGAACTGGATTGGGAGAAGAGCAGCTTCTTCACGACGCCGGCGAAATATGCCGACATGACTGCGCTTGCTGCTCTTCCTCCGGCGACTGTTGAATGGAACAGCCAAACCGAACATCGTGGCGAAGAGGATATAGTGCATCTCACGCTGCGCAATCCGGGAAAAAACATTGCATTCCTGATTCGCGCCGATCTAACCCGGGGCCGGACAGGAGATGATGTCGTGCCAGTGCTTTGGGACGACAATTACGTTTCACTCCTCCCAGGCGAATCACGAACCATTTCGGCCACCGTCCGCGTGCGCGATCTGGGCGGTAACATTCCGGCTATAAAAGTAAGCGGATGGAACGTGAAAGCGGCCGCACCGTAATCTTCCAATGAGCAACAGTCCCGTAACCGCGCAACCGGCGACGAATACTCCGCATTTGCGGCGCGTTCTCGGCCTCTGGGATCTCATCTTCTATGGCATCGTTCTGATCCAGCCGATCGCGCCCGTGCCGCTCTATGGCGTCGCACAGAAGCTCTCGAATGGTCACTTTGCAACCATCATTCTGATCGCCATGTTCGCGATGATGATCACGGCGGTGAGCTATGGACGCATGACGGCTTTGTATCCCGCGGCCGGATCCGCTTATACCTACCTGGGGCGCGGACTCAATCCCCATTTGGGATTTCTAGCGGGATGGGCGATGTTTCTCGACTACCTGCTGCAGCCGCTTATCAACACAGTCTGGATTTCAACGGCATTGCATGAACGCTATGTGAAATCCGTTCCGTTCTTCGCCTGGGCAGCGATCATTGCCGGCATCATTACCATTTTGAACCTGCGCGGAATCCGCTCCTCGGCGCGCGCAAATAGGATCTTGCTATTTCTGATGTTCGTGGTCGTCGGGTTCTTCGTCGTGCTGGCGATACGTTTTCTGTACGCGAACCAGGGACTCGCCGGAATGTTTTCGACGCGACCTTTTTACGATCCAAGCACCTTCGACTCGCATCGGATATGGAGCGCGACTTCGTTCGCTGCCCTCACCTACATCGGCTTCGACGGAGTCACAACTCTTGCAGAAGATGTAGAAAATCCCAAGCGCAACGTTCTGCTCGCGACTGTTCTCGTCTGCGTGTTCACTGGGATCTTCGGCGGGCTGCTGGTTTATCTCGCTCAGATGGTATGGCCCGACTGGCACGCGTTTTCCAATTTGGAAACAGCCTTCATGGATGTCTGCCGACGCGTGGGTGGTATCGTCCTGTTCAATGCCATGGGCGCGATTCTCGTTTTAGCTGCATTTGGCAGTGGCTTGACGGGCGGACTTGGTGCGGCTCGCTTGTTGTTCGGCATGGGACGCGATAACGTTTTACCTCGCCGCGTGTTTGGATACCTGAGCGCCGGCAGCAACACGCCGGCCTATAACATCCTCATCATCGGTGGGCTGACCTTCGTGGGCGCTGTGCTCCTCAATTCAATTGGAAACGCCTATGAGCATGCGGGAGAATTGCTGAATTTCGGCGCCTTCCTCGCTTTCATGGGCGTAAACTTCGCCACCTTCTGGCAATTTGCCGTACACAGGCGAGCCGGCGAGCGGAGACGAATCATTGCCGATATCGCGCTGCCTCTCGGTGGGTTTGTTTTTTGCGCGCTGATCTGGTGGAACCTGAACACACTGGCAAAGCTCGTGGGCGGAATATGGTTTGCGGTCGGACTTGTGTATGTGGCGATCACGACTCGGGGATTTCGTCACGCTCCAGCAATGATTGACTTCAGCGAGTCTTAGCTCAGTGCCGACCTGCTTCTCAAGCGTTTCATGCAGGCATTTCGCGAACTTCGCGGTGACTCAACAATTTACAATCTAGGATTTCAGAAGGAGCCAACGCTGTGAAATATCGGAAGCTGGGGCGTACTGGATTCGAGGTAAGCGAGATCGGACACGGGCTGTGGGGAATGAGCGGATGGAGCGGCTCCGAAGACTCGCAATCGCTGGAGGCGTTACAGCTTTCAACGGATCTTGGCTGCAACTTCTTCGATACTGCCTGGGCGTATGGAGAAGGTCACAGCGACGAGCTGATCGGCAGGGTTCTCAAGAAGAATTCGGAAAAACGGCTTTATGTCGCTTCCAAAGTACCACCGAAGAATCGGAAGTGGCCGGCATCGAGCGAATATGCGTATGAAGACGTCTTCGCACACGATCACGTGATCGAGCACGCGGAAAATATCCGCAAAGCTCTGGGTGTGGACACGATCGATCTGCTGCAGTTCCATGTATGGGACGACAGCTGGACCGACAACCCGGATTTCCGCTCAACCGTGGAAGAACTGAAGAGTAAGAAGCTGGTTTCCCATTTCGGGTTGAGCCTCAATCGGTGGGAGCCGGAGAACGGCCTCAAAGCTTTACGCACGGGACTGGTCGATTCTGTGCAGGTTATTTACAACATCTTTGATCAGGCCCCGGAAGATGAACTCTTCCCCGCCTGTCGTGAACTGAATATCGGAGTCATCGCTCGCGTGCCGCTCGACGAAGGCAGTCTCGGCGGAAAGATGACACTCGAAACGAGATTCCCCGCCAATGACTGGCGCGCAAGCTATTTCGGACCGGAGAACCTGCCCGCCACCATCGAACGCGTCGAGCGTCTGAAGCGGATTCTCCCGCCGGGCATGTCTCTTCCCGAAATGGCATTCCGGTTCATTCTTTCCCACTCTGCTGTCAGCACGACTATTCCTGGCATGCGCAAACCGGAGCACGTGAAGCAAAATATCACCTACAGCGACAAAGGCCCGCTCTCGCGAGACCTCCTGCAGGAATTACGCCAGCATCGCTGGGACCGCCGGCCGAAAAGGTGGGCCGCATAAAGCTGGTGCGAGTTGGCGCTAAACACGCAGTTGCCGGCAGTTTTGAATAGAATTTGCGTGAGAAGTAGACCAATGACTTTGCGCGTCAACAGACTAGTGACCGGAATGACGCTGGCGATTTTGTGCGCAGGCTTTGCAGCAGCTCAAAACTCAAGACCGCAACACGCTCACATCTCACTTATTGCAAGTTCATCCGATTCTTCTGGATCCAGATGGATCGGTCTGCACTTCCAACTCGATCCCGGTTGGCACATTTACTGGACCAACCCCGGCGACTCCGGTGAGCCGCCAAAGGTGAACTGGCAGCTACCTTCAGGAGTTCAAGCGGGAGACTTACAATTCCCCGCTCCGCATCGCATCGCTGACCATGGAATGACGGATTACGGGTACGAAGGCGAGGCTGTACTACTCTCCAAGCTCACGATTCCCGGCGGCGGCACGTCGAATAATGCGGAGATCGCAGCAGACGTGAGATATCTCGTTTGCCGAGAGGTCTGCATACCTGGAAAGGATCGGGTGTCGCTGAAGTTAGGATCTTCCCAGAATGGGGCGAATATGGATCTGATTCAGGCTGCGCAAGCTCGACTGCCGGAGAGCTTGCCTCCGAACATGCATGCGCGAGCGGTGGCGGCAGCGGATACGCTCGTCCTGTCAGTCGGGCCGAATTCCAGATTGGGCGAGATCACCGACTTCATTCCCTCTGACACCCAGGTTATCGACAATTCGGTTAAACCTCAGATCGAGAAGTCGGGAGCAACGACGCAGGTACGGCTGAAAAAATCAGAGCAGCTCGATCATCCGGTGGTAGAGCTTCGCGGCGTGCTCATTACGAGCCACAAAGCCTACAATGTCGCTGTGCCGGTTGCGGCAAACAAGAGTGCTCAGAAAACCTCGTCTCCAAAGCATAGTTAAGGAGTGGATCTGTCATGAAGAGAATCCGTACTTTCCTTCCTCTTTTAGCACTGTGCGCCCTGTCCGCGTTTGCGGTGAAGGTAGGCGACCAGGCGCCGGACTTTACCGGAACTGACAGTCACGGCCAAACACACAAACTGTCAGACTATCGTGGCAAGTTCGTCGTCCTCGAATGGCACAACAATGGATGTCCATTCACCAAGAAGCATTACGAGAGCGGCAACATGCAGCGTCTGCAGAAAGAGTGGACCGACAAAGGCGTGATCTGGCTCACAGTAATTTCCTCATCGCCGGGATCGCAGGGCTACGTCACGGCCGATCAAGAAAATGATTACATGCAGAAGATGCATGCTGTACCCACTGCGGCTATCCTCGATCCCAAAGGCGACATCGGACATCTCTATGGCGCGAAGACCACCCCGCATATGTTCGTAATCAACCCGCAAGGTCAGCTCATCTACAACGGCGCGATTGACGACAAAGCCACGACAGACCCTGCCGATGTGAACGGCGCAAACAACTATGTCTCCGACGCTCTGCAGGAAGCGATGTCCGGCAAGGCGGTGGCCGTTGCAACGACACGTCCGTATGGATGTTCGGTCAAGTACGCTGATTAAATCTGTTCTTTGTAAATCAAAAACGGCACTCGACCCTGAGGTGGGTGCCGTTTTCGCTTGTGAGCAATGCATATGGGAGTACCACAATCCGCAAGTGCGCTCATACGATTTCCCTTTCGTAACTCTCTAGTCGGAGCTTTCCGTTTATTGCCGATCACTTAACCGGCATTATCTTTACAGTCTCTCCCCAGCACTCCCATCAAATCGCAGAGGATTTCTACCATTATGTTTAAGCGAAGTTCTGTTCTGGCACTTATGGCAGTCACGATTGGAGTTTCGGCCTGTGTCGCACAGTCGACCCCGTCGTCAACGTCACTCCGAATTCCTGAGCGAGGCTTCAGCTCATACACGAACCTCTCGCAGAGCTACGACTCGTCGGCAAACTGGACGAGCACCATCGACTCGACTGTAAGCTACAGCTTCAACAAGGTATTCGGCATTTCTGTGGGGGCGCCCTTTTACCTCGCGTACAATCAGCCGCTGTTCTCTTCGAGTACAACGACGCTGACCTCGACTTCAACCACGCAAACCGCGCCCATTTCGGGATACAACGCGATGGGTGATACGCGTTTCGGCCTGCGCTTCGCGACGCCTACTCCGCTTCTGAAGTACGTCATCACGCTCACCGGCACAGCCCCGACAGGAGACACCTCCATCGGCCTGAGTACCGGCCGCTTCACTGGGGATTTCAACAATCACTTTGAATTTGATCTTGGCCGTGTCTCGCCGCTGGTTGAGCTTGGGTTGGCGAACACCAGTGCTCTTGTGACTGCTGTAAAACGCCCATACACGACTTTGGGTATGCTCTCGCACTACAAGACCGGACTCGGCATTCCGCTCGGCAAGGTGCTTAATTTTGAGATAGCGGGATACGAAAACCTGCCTATGGGCCTGCAGAAGCTCTACAGTGCAGAATTCGGTCACGGAAGCAGCTCGTTGCCGAGCACCAATGGGAAAGGAAAATCCCAACCGATTTACCAGCAGGCAGCGACCATCATCGGCAATGGATTCACTGAGGATAACGGCTTCAGCACCGGGCTGAACGCAGATCTCGGGCGGCGCGTCGACATGGGATTCACCTACGACCGCAGTGCCCGCCAGAAGCTCGATACAGTGGAGTTCAGTATCGGCTTTCGCATCGGACACGCCCCCGCACACTAACAGGACTTTTCGGTTTAGCCGATAACCACTTCGCTGAAACATGGCCCGGAAGAACTCCGGGCCTTCTCTTTTCGAGCACGTTATTTCTTCCGCATTTCGCAGGGAATTTCAAACCGATCGGCGAAAATGCAATCAAATCGTTAACCGAACGGTTTCCTACGCCGACTCGAAGCTCCTGGCTGCATACAAGAAGACAATGAAAATTCAATGACTTTCGTCAATGGCCTACTTGCCACGCTTTGGCGAGAAGAGTGCAAAGTCGTAGAACACAGCCGACGTTTCCCCCGGCGGATGAATGCAGAATGAAAGAGCCTGCTCAGCGCCGACCGGCCATTCGATGAGGAGTTGCACCATGGCCAAAATCATTGAGTTCCACATTCCGCTAAATCACAAGAGCAGAGGGCATTGGATACCACCTCGCCTCCGGGGAAGAGTAATTGACTTTCACGCGCGAGCAGGTTTTCTGAAGCGCATGTTTGAGGAACGTCTGCGCGTGGTCTCAACCCTCACGCGCAGCACGGGATAAAAGCCGTCTACTCAGTGAGCCCGACTTGGTGCAGGATGAAGGCATAATCGAACGCCGCTTCGTGCAGACGGTCGTAACGTCCCGACGCGCCGCCATGCCCGGCTCCCATATTGGTCTTGAGTATGAGCATCTTGTGATCGGTGCGCGTAGCGCGCATTTTCGCAATGTACTTCGCGGGCTCCCAGTACATCACCTGGCTGTCATTGAACGAGGTCTTCACCAGAATGTTGGGATAGACCTTGTTCTCGATATTGTCGTAAGGCGAGTACGTGATCATGTAGTCGAACGCAGGCTTCTCCTTGGGATTGCCCCATTCCTCGAACTCGGTGACGGTGAGCGGAAGTGACTCGTCGAGCATCGTGTTCATCACGTCCACAAATGGGACTTTCGCGATCACGGCTTTGAAAAGGTCCGGACGCATATTCGTTACGGCTCCCATCAGCAGACCGCCGGCACTCGCGCCTTCGATCACCAGCTTGTCTTTGGAACCGTAGCCCTTGCTCACGAGGTACTCTGCACAATCGATGAAGTCGGTGAATGTGTTCTTCTTGCGCATCATGCGACCGTCATCGTGCCAGGTTTTTCCCATTTCGCCACCGCCGCGCGGATGCGCAATCGCGTACACAACGCCGCGATCCACCAGGCTGAAGATGTTCGAGTTGAAGCTGATGTCCACTGAAATTCCGTACGAACCATAGGCATAGAGATAAAGAGGGCCGCTTCCGTCAAGCTTCTTCCCTTTCAGGTACACGATCGAGATCGGAATCTTTGTGCCGCCTGATGCCGGAGCAAAGATCTGCTCGACCTGGTAGCGACTCGGATCGAAACCGCCCGGAACTTCCTTCTGCTTGAGCAATGTCGAGCCGCCCTTGGCCATGTCGTACTCGAAGATCGATTGCGGCGTGACGAAGGACTGGTAGCTGTAGCGGAATTTCGTCGTGTCGTACTCGCGATTTACGTATGGCGACGCCAGATACCCTTGTTCCGGAAAGGGAATGCGATGAGAATGTCCGCTCGCAAGCTCGGTAACGGAAATCTGCGGAAGCCCATGCTCGCGTTCGTACGTGATGTAGTAGTTGCGAAAGAAGTCAGTGTCATCGAGCATTACGGTTGCCCGATGCGGAATTACCTCCTGCCAGTTCGCACGCTGCGGAGAATTGGCAGGCGCCTTCACCAGCCGGAAGTTTCGGCCAGCGTCGTTCACGCGGATGTAGAAGAAATCACCGTTGTGATCAGGGTAGTACTCGATGTCCTGACGACGCGGCTCAATCAGCTTCCACTCTGCGCGCGGCTGATCGGCGGCAATGTAGCGTGCCTCACTCGTCGTGTGACTTCCCGAAACGAGAAACAGGTACGCTTTGCTGCGCGTTCGAAATACTTCCACGCTGAAGCGAGCGTCTTTCTCTTCGTAGATGAGATCGTCGGTTCCGGTAGTGCCGACCGTATGCCGATAAAGCCGGTATTGCCGCTTAGCTGAATCCTCAACCGTGTAGAAGAGCGTTTTGTTGTCGTTCGCCCAGGCGACGGAGCCGGTCTTCTCTATGTGATCGGAAAGCAGTTTGCCCGTGCGCAGATCTTTGACTGCAAGCTTGTACTGCCGGAAACCGGTGTCGTCGGTCGAATAGGCGAGCAGGTTGCCGTCGTCGCTCACCTGGTACGCCGCTACCGCCATGAAGCTCTTCCCTTTCGCGAGCTCGTTCAAGTCAAGAACGATTTCCTCAGGGGCCTCCATGCTGCCTTTGCGGCGGCAGCGAATCGGATACTGCTTTCCCGCTTCGGTACGCGAGTAGTAGAAGTAATCGCCGTACTTGTACGGAACCTCGACGTCGGTTTCCTTGACGCGGCCGAGCATCTCCTCATAGAGCTTCTTCTGCAGCGCCTCGGTGGGCTTCATGAGCGCCTCTGTATAGGCGTTTTCCGCCTCCAGATAAGCCTTCACTTCAGGATTGCTCTTGTGGCGCAACCAGAAATAGTTATCGACCAACGTGCGGCCGTTAATCTCGGTGATCTTCGGAATCTTCTTTGCGATCGGAGGGGTTGCTACGGCCGACGCAGTGTCGGCGGCTTCGAGCGGGAGCGTTGAGTAAGCCACAATTAAGACTACAAGAATGCTTGCAATCGCGAGGAGCTGTCTCATCCTGTTTTTCAACCTTAAGAACGTAAGTTGTTGTGCGCTGGCAGTATAGAGCCACATCCGCGCGCGCTCGGGAGCTTTCCTACTGTCCCGCCGCAGGATCGGGAAATCCCTCGAACTCTCGTTCAATCAGAGTACCCACAAAAATGTGCTTCGAGCTTCCGCTGTTCTCCTAAAACGGGGCTATAATTCCGGCAAATAGGGCGATTACTCCTTCCAATGACGCCCTATGCGGTCCGACCCGGCCAGAACGCTCCGGGCAACGAATTCGCGAACCAGATCGAACCCGGTCGAGGTGAATATGTCTGGACTATCGCCGATGATCATGTTGCTCATCCTGTGGGGCGGAATCACCCTGGTTTTGGTGGTTCTTCTCATTTACCGCAGCACGCTCAGCATGCACGAAGACGATCAGCTCTTCTTGAGCGAAGGCGAAACGCAGCTCGCTCAAGAGCAGCTCGAGCTGCAGAAGAGAATGCACAAGCTGCAGCCGATTGTGCGTGCCTGTGGAGCGTTGTCAATTGCCTTACTCGTTGTGCTCGCAGGACTGGGCCTGTACGACATGTACCGAAGCTTTTAAGAACGGACGACAATCGTAGCGCTTCAAGTAACCCCTCGGGGAGTACTCCGTCTCGTTGCTATGCCGGTGCTGCTCGGAGTACTTCCACAGCTCTCCTCAATCGTCTACTGCTGAATCAGCGTGGCAACAGCGCATTCGCCCCACCTTTCTTATTTAGCAGTATCTGCGCATCCTGAACTCCGGAGGGAGAGGCTTATGCAACGAATTCTTACGCTACTCGCCGCTTGCATCGTGAGCGCCGCGATGGCTTTTGGACAAGCGACAGCAACGGACCAGGCGCCCGCGAGTGGAACCCAGTCAAGCGGAAACACAGTCAACGCCAACCCAAATAGCAACGGCACGTCGCCTTCGGCACAACGCGGAGCCGCAGCCCAGACGCCGTCAGCTCCAAACCAGGCCCTGCCGGGGCGTTCCAATCCGGCAAATGCCGCAACCACAGAAGGCAATGCCAATGCGCGTTCGGTAAATCCGAATCAAAGCGCCAGCCCAAGCGCCGGAAATCCCGGGGACAACAGCGACAACAACGGAATGCAGAAGGACGACACCGGCAACAATCCAGCGAAGGGACGTTCGAATACGATTACCAATCCGGGAACGGCGGGAACTACGCAGTGGTTCTGGATCGCCCTGGCCATCATCATCGGCCTGTTCTTGATTGGAATCCTGGTAAGCCGTACTCGCGCTCGCGGCAACATCGATCGGACCGATCCGGCACTTCGCGCGACCGATATGAGATCCCGCGACGAGCAGCGACGGGATGACCGCATGCGTAGAGTGGGTTAGAACGATTTAGGATTTACTTGGTCGGATAGAACCTCCGACTTCGAGTGGAGGCCCCGACTTTTCGGAGGGTGGAAGCCCCTGACTTCAAATCAGGGGCACACGGCGTGAGCCGTGTAGTCTCGCGGAACGAGAACAAGCGCTGCGCTTTAGCGCTGGCCAACGCGCGAAGCGTGCTCCACAACAATCGATTCCCTCGTGCTTACTTGAGAGCCTTCACGTTAAACGGTCACAACGGCGAGCGGCAGCGAGATCTCAATCTGAAATCCACCCTCTTTGAGATTGCCGGCTCGGATCTTGCCATTGTGGAGCTTGATCGAGCGCTCGGCGATGGCGAGACCGAGACCGACGCCGCCCGTCCGCCGCTCGCGCGAGGCGTCCACGCGGTAAAACGGTTTAAAAAGGTTATCGAGTTCCGATTCGGGAACTCCGGGTCCGTGATCCTGGACCAGAATCCGCACGTCACTACCTTCGCATCTTGTGCTGATGCGCACCGCCGTTCCTGGCTCGGTATAGCGAATCGCATTTCGCACAACATTCTCGAAGGCACTGCGCAGAAGCTCTTGATTGCCTTCTACCGCACATTCCTGCATACGTTCAAGAACGATCGAACATCCTCGCGATTGCGCTTCGATTTCCACGTCAGCGGCAATTTCGGCCAGTAAATCAGGAAGCTGAACCATGCTCGTTGACGGCATCGATTCTCCTGCTTCGAGGCGAGATAACGTGAGCAGCATTCCTACGAGACTGCTCAACCTCTCCGCTTCCCGCTCGATGCGATCCAAGGTTGGAGAGAGATCGTCATGGGCTTCTCCGCGCGCCAGATCGAGGGCCAGCTTCAGACGTGTCAATGGCGAACGGAGTTCATGGGAAACGTCGCTGATCAGCCTCTGCTGCGCTCCAATCAGCAGCTCAAGACGTTCCGCCATGTAGTCGAAATCTGTAACCAGTTGGCCAACCTCATCGAGCTGGGCCGATCCTTTGGCGGCACGCGCTTTCAAGTCGCCGGCAGCAATGCGCTGCGCCGCCGCGCGCAGTCGCGTGATAGGACGGGTAAGATATCGCGCAAGTAGTGCGCAAATCAGGCCCGAGATGATCATGGCCAGGACGAGCCGTTTCAAAAAGGGACCACGCCCGAGAGGCGGCTCAATCCGGCGCAATTCAAACACCGCAAAATAACTGGAGGACTTTCCGGCAAGCAGTCCCGAGATGCCAAAACGCTGTTTATCGATTGTCCGAAAATCGACGGTTCCAGGCGCAGGAAGGGGCTCGACGTTCATCTTACGACGATGCGAATCGCATAGAACATTGCCGTTCGCATCAAGCAAATCCAGAGGCATGCGTCCTGGTTCGACTGAGCGTTGTCCGGCGAGCAGTGCGGGACATCCACCGCTCTCGTAGGCTCGAATCAGAAGCTCGGCGTTGGACAGAATTGCCGGGGTAAGGCCACGATGTACGGCTGCACGAATCTGGTCTTCGGTTGGACGCTGAGTCGTCGCGATGAATACACCGAAAATCAGTGCCGTGCAGAGCCAAAACGACGCAAAGATCTTGAAGAAGAGGCTGCGCATAATTACCGAAGCTGCTTCTCCTTTACTGGAACTCTAGCCATGGATACGTACATGTAACCGGTGTTGCGAATGGTCTTGATGCGCTCGCGTCCGTTTGGGAGATTCCCAAGCTTTTTGCGGAGTTTGCTGATATGCACGTCGATACTGCGATCGAACGGACTCAGCTCGCGTCCCAAAACGGTCGAAGCGATGTCATCTCGACTCACCACGTTGCCGGCGGATCTCAAAAGCATTTCGAGAAGATTGAATTCAACCGTGGTGACGTCGAGAACCTTGCCATTCAGCGTAATGGTGCGTGTTCCCGGATCGAGTTCCACGTCTCCGACATTGACCGGATGCTTGGGCGAATTCGGCGTGCGAGCGTTGCGACGCCCAATGGCTCGAATGCGCGCCAATAGCTCGCGCGCGTTGAACGGCTTGGGAAGGTAGTCATCTGCACCGATCTCCAGGCCGACGATACGGTCAAGCTCATCGCCGCGTGCGGTCAGAAGCAGGACCGGAACTTCGGAACCAGTGCGCAATTCGCGCAGCAGATCGAAGCCGTTCATCCCAGGAAGCATTACATCCAGGACGATAAGGTCGTAGTTCCCTGTTTTCGCGCGTTCCAGACCGCGCGTGCCATGCTGTACGCTCTCCACTTCAAAACCTTCTTTATGGAGATATTCGGAGAGCATCTCGCAGAGCTCGGCGTCATCATCGATAATCAGGATCTTTTCCAGCATGTTTAGCCTGCGAGAATTGTGGCACGTTTCGCCCAAAGGCCCGGAAGAGTTTACCTTTCTTTACATCGAAGTGGCACGTTTTAAGCTTCATTTCCGCAGAAAAGGCGTCTTATAGACAGGACGGAGGCGGCATTCGCAAATGACGTTTCCGGCCGGGCAATGCCGAGGATGAGCTCAAAGCTTCATGGTGTCTCTCCTGGTCGTCCTCGGCGACGTGAGCGGAGGTGAATGCCTGATCACCTCCGCTCGTTTTGTTCAAACCCTGCGCGGAGGTGCCGGTTGCATTCTGGCATTTGGGAACGACTTGCCGACGCCCTGTTCTGGCTCCAGCTTTGTTGGGTAGTTGCCGGATTCGCGTTGATGATCTATCTAGCTATAAAAGTCATGCCTCGTTCTGAGGAGCCTAAGACTTCCCGAATCGGTTCATACGACGGCAACAGACGCGAACTGATCGTGTTGGGTGGATATCGCTTCGAAGTTACTCACGACGCATCAGGCTCACGTCCCAACGTCATTGAGCTTTGTCCCGACCGCCTCGACCGAAGACGCCACATCAGGTAATCTCGCATCAGCGCGCAACATTTCTGGCCGAAGATGTGTCTCAGTGGTAAATGGCCGCCTGCAGCGCGACAGCGTTGAACCGCGCTATTCTGATCGAGTTCGGAGGTTATGTGAGAAGACTTGCATTGCTGTTCCTGTGCTCATTCTTTGCACTTGCCGTTTCCGCCCACGCGCAACAGTTCGATGCTCAGTTCGGAATCAGCGGCATTCATTCGCAATCAGCTTCGAATTTCGATATCACCAACGTGAACAATGCCCCGCAATCGCTCAGTGGAGGCGTTTATCCCAGTTTCGCTGCTGATTTCACCCTCGTCCACAATCTGGGCGTTGGTGGCGAAGTGTCATGGAAGGCATCCAAAGGTCTTTATCAAGGCATTCTGGACTATCGTCCGATTTTCTGGGACATAAACGCCGTATACGCGCGCAAGATCACACGTGTCGGTTTCGCGCTCATGGGGGGAATCGGCGGTGAGAGCACCCGCTTCTACCAGGACACTTGCGTGAGCATCAACCCGACTACGGGAGGATGCCAGAACTTCGTTTCCAGCAATCACTTTCTCACTCACCTTGGCGGTGCGCTGCGCCTGTACGCGACCCATTCGGTGTACATCGCTCCCGAGATCCACTATTACTACGTTCACAACAACGTCGAGTTCACGTCTCCGAATGTGGTCCGTTACAGCC
>CAYNPS010000021.1:22509-29083 GCA_964399125.1 uncultured Terriglobales bacterium | reverse complement strand
TACTACGTTCACAACAACGTCGAGTTCACGTCTCCGAATGTGGTCCGTTACAGCCTGAATATCGGATACACGTTCGGGAAATAATTCGGAATTGAGAAGCGGCTTGGAAGCGCATGCAGAATCCCAGACGCATCGACCTCAAGGCAGTATGAGCTTATACCCTGCGTTCGTTCAGATTTCTGCAGCTCTTCTCTTCATCACGTGCAATCACGCCAAAACCGCTACCAACGAGAGAACCTGCATGCCTAGCGCACGATCACCCATGAGTTGAACCTGTTGGGCTGCGGAACCTGCATCGACGGCCTTTGTGAAGACCTTCCATGCGAGTTCTTGATCGATACTGATGACCGCTTCAGGCTTCTCAACGATTTCGGAAGTCTTCCAGTCAGAATCTGACCTCTCTATCCACCACGAGCCACCTGCCTCACCGGTGATTCTCACCTCTACAGTCGTTCCCTGCCGCGCTGCTACAGAGCGAAATGCATGCGGCAGACCGCGCATGAAAGTATCCAAAACGGGAAAGTACAATTCACGTCCAGTGATTCCTGGCCGATTGACCGCCTCTCGAATTTGCTGCTGATGGTGCCAGCGTTCGGTGTATTCGCGCGCGATATCAAACCAGTTGGCCGACTGCCGTTCTCCGGCCCAGGCTACGCTCCAAAGTGCAGGCGCAAACGGGTCGAGCGTGCGAAAGAAATCGCAAACCTGCCTCGACGTAATCCCCAGCAATTCCGTGAGAACCGGCGGGCTAAGTCGTCGCGCAGCCTGCACCCATTCAGCGTTATTACGATTGATAAACGCAATCAACGTTTCATAGGTGTCGGTTTGCGGCGCGGGAGATCCAAAGAAGCCGTCACGCTGCATCGAGAGGCGTTTCAGATTCCCGTCGAGCAGGTGCGCGGCGACGTCTTTCACCGTCCATTGTTTTGCCAAAGTAGGAAGCGACCACTCGTCGTGCCGCAGACATCTGAGCAGTTCGATTAGCTTGCGCTCAAGCTCCGGAAAAAGTCCAACGGTAAAGATCGGCCCTGGAGTGTGCATAAAAAGGTATGTGAATAAAAAGAGGGCCGCACTGGCAGCCCTCTATTGATCCAGATTCTAAATTCTAGCTAGAAAGCGAACTTTACCGAGAGCTGGACTTCCAATGGATCGCCCACGCCCTGGCGCAGGAAGCCGTCAAAGTTGAACAGACCTGGCGTGACCAGAGGATTGATGTTGTTCTTGTTGTTGAAGCTGTTGAACATTTCAATTTGGGGAATCAGCACGTAGCGGTCGCCAAAATGGAACGGCCGAGTTCCGCGCCAGTCAAAGGTGAAGAAGCCATTGTCCTTGCGCAGGTGATTGCGCCCGCAATCGATCCCGTTTACGACACGGGTGACGGAATTGTTCTTGCTGCAGGGCGCGCCCGTCCCGGTTCCGAGCGTATTGTCGGTGATCGGCTGGGCTGTGTGCGCCTGAATCCGCGGACTGAATTGGAAGCCGTAGGGAAGTTTCATGTAGCCGAAAAGGTTGAATTTGTGACGTTCGTCGCGATCGGAAAAAGCGTAGTCCTTGCGAAAGTCGAAACGATTGAAGTAGCGGAATGTAAATGGATCACGTTCGTTGGAATCGTCGTCCAGGTCTTCCGACAGAACGTAGTTGAATTCAAGCTGGTAATTCTGGCTAAAGCGCTTTCTAGCTCCCGCGGTAAAGCCACGATACAGAGAATGCGCCGAGCTTTGCGTGTCCGTAATCGATCCGAGATTCGTGAACGGTCCGGGCGCATAGCTTACTGTATCCACGTTGGCGTTAGCGGCCAGCGGCTGAGCCGCTCCGGTGTTTGGATCGACAAATCGCGTGAGGTAAACCCCTTTCGAATACGTTAGATCCAAATAGCCCGTCCAGCTCGGCGCCAGCTCTTGCTCGAATGCAAGATCGGCCGTATAGATCCTGGGATTGTGATAGTTGCGATCGAAAACCGTCACGCCCGGCTGGAAGGGAAAGCCGCCGCTGGGATTGGGAGTAAACGGGATCACCTTTGGCCACACCGGCGCGGGACCGTTTGGGCTGATGAAGCCTCCCGGAACATCTCCAGCAAACAGTGTCTGCTGCTGCACGCCATTCGTGGTGATTGCTCCCACCTGCGTCAGCATGTTCTGCTGGGCGTTGTAAATTCCCCAACTAGCCCTCACAAGAGATTTCTGATTGTTGCGCACGTCCCATGCAATCCCGATTCTGGGCTGGAACATCGCGGTAGCGTTGGGAATCTTTCCATTCGAAGGAAAACGAGGATCGGCGAGATTTACTCCGTAAGCCGTTTTGGCCGGATCGATTACCGGATCGGGAAATATCTGTGCCTCCCAACGCAATCCATAGTTCAACGTCAGATTGGGCCGGACCTGCCATTTGTCCTGGAGGAACAGAGCGTAGTTTTTGTTGCTGATGTCTGAGGCGCCCGGCGTGAGATTGGTCAGGCCTGTACCGGCGCCTTGCAAGTAGAGAAGCAGCGGGCTGTTAGGACAGGTGCTGAGAGTCGCAAATGTTCCATTCGCACATTCTCCGGTATTGGGCCCAAAGCCACTGCCCATCGATGCCGGAGATGCGTAGTGCAGGAACCCAACTACGGAATCGAAGATGTAGCGGCCTTCAAAGAATCCGCGAAACACTTGTGCATTGCTGCTATGCAGAAACTCCCCGCCAAACTTCATCGTATGGTTGCCGGAAACGATCGAAACATTGTCACGTAGCTGATAGCGCTGGAAGGTCTCATCGATGTTGGGGCCAAGGAAAAACGGGTTTCCGAATCGGAACGTTGTTCCAAATCCCATGGCAGTGTCGGCGGGTACGTTAGATTTCACGGCTTCGCGCGGCCGATCTTCGCGCGAGAAGCTGAAGTGTCCCTCGTTTACTTTTGTATTGGAGAGGCTGGTGAACAGGTTGAAGTTTACGGCGTTGATCTTCGACGGGCCTTCGATGCCGTTTGCGGAATCGCCGTAAGTGGGAACATCGAATGTCTGATTGGGATTGTTCGAACGATCGAAGTTGTAGGAGGCGCTCAGAGTGTTTGCCGAATTCAGGTTCCAATCGTACTTGCCGAGAATTGCCGTGTTGTGAATCTGATGCTGAACGGGCAGTCCTTCATTCTGGTTGACGCTGGTTTTGAAGAAATTCAGCAGCGCCAGACGCTGGCATTCAGTGTTTGTGCCGATCAGGGCGTCGTTTGTACCGACTACAGGAGTGCCTACCGGACAACTTCCGAGCGAAGCGCTCAGATTAGGACGGCTGAAGTTCTCCAGGATCTGCTCGACGGCTCCGAAATAAAACATCTTTTGCTTGATGATTGGACCCCCGACGGTTCCGCCGAACTGCTCGCGATGAAAATCCTGCAGGGGCTTCCCGTCGGAAGTATCGGCGCTCAGAGACTCTAATCGCTGAAAATGGAATAGACTGCCATGCAGTTGGTCTGTTCCCGATTTGGTAACCACGTTGACCACGCCTCCGGCCGTGCGTCCGAATTCCGCTGTAGCTCCAGTCGCGACTACCTGAAATTCTTTTACAGCATCCAGCGTGATATCGATCGCCGCCCTCTGCCCGCCAACTTGCTCCCCAAAGAAACCATTGTTGTAGTCGCCGCCGTCGAGGCTGATGTTGTTGAAAATGCCACGCTGCCCCGCGAAGTTGATCTCGTCGCCGTCGGGTCCCTGCACGACGCTGACTCCGGGCGTGAGCGTAAGGAGGTCTTCGAATTTTCTTCCCAAAATAGGCGTTTGCTCAACCGTATATTGATTGAGAGTGCTGCTCGACTCCGTTGCCGTCACGTCAATGTTCGTCGTGTCTGTTACGGTGACGGTTTCTCCTGCGGTCGAGACTTTAAGAGTCAGATTCAGGATTCTCGCCTGGCCGACGGTCAGGTCGATGCCCTGAGCGACCACGCTTGCGAAACCATTCTTCTTTGCTGTGACCTGGTAATTTCCCGGGTTGAGGGCAAGAAATGAAAACCTGCCGTTTTCGTCAGTGCTGGCGGACTGCCTGACATTGGTATCGAGGTTCAAAGCTTCCACCGAAGCGGCGGTGATGACCGCGCCGGACGGATCGAGCACCGTGCCTTGAATCACCCCTCCGGTGATCTGGGTTTGGCAAAGTGCCATGCCTGTTAATAGAACAACGCTGAGCACGCAGTAAGCGAAACGACATATGGACTTCATGGGGGCTCCTTCATTTTTGTGCTGAGGACTGCCCATACCGCCGGGCGATTTCGATGCCTGAGAAGTTGCCGAATATTAATCCAAAACCTGCACGACTGCACTATCGAAATTAAGAATTTACGCCATTGTTCTGTCCGCCCAGCTCCGCGCATTGTTCTATGGGGCTATCAAAGGACGACGGGGACGAGGAATCTCCGCCGGCGTTAGCAGCTTTTGAAAGAAAACTTTTCAAGCTCCAGAATGGAACTTCGCAAGATTTTTTTGCGTATCTACTAACGCAAGCGGCCTGAGGCCGTCTATATATGCGAGAGGAGATACCGAAATGTTCGACGCAAAGTACAACTCTTTGATCGACAACACGCTGTTCCGGATTGGAATCAATTGCGCGCTCTTCCTGGTATGGGTCGGCGTTGCATACGGAACACTCGCGGTACGCTAGGTTTGTAACGCAGCAGGGTAGTAGTAGTTGGGCTTGAGCAGTGCAGACTTACTACCGTTTTCATAACCGGTCTGAGCCGGGCTTCTGGCGGGATCGGAGGCGGCTAAACGGCCGCCAGTTATCGACGCCCTTTTTGTGGTGACTAGGCGAAGGCGGGGCGTCTCCGCGGAACTAGGCCTTGGTCGCGAACTCGGCCTTGTTCTCGGCGGATGAAGACGATGCAGAAGCGGCGCCGTAGCGAGTCTCAACGTACTCATCCAGGATGTGGATGAACTCCTTCACGATGTGATCGCCGCGCAGCGTGGTCATCAATCTACCATCGACAAACACAGGCGCCTTGGGTTCTTCGAACGTCCCCGGCAGGGAAATGCCGATGTTCGCATGCTTCGATTCGCCCGGCCCGTTCACGACACAGCCCATTACGGCGAGCTTCATCTCTTCGACGCCGGGATACTTCTGCTTCCAGACTGGCATGCTCGTCCGCAGATAACTCTGAATCTGCTCGGCCATCTCCTGAAAGAACGTAGAAGTGGTTCGTCCGCATCCAGGACAAGCAGTCACCTGCGGAGCAAAACTGCGAATTCCCAGCGACTGCAGGATCTGCTGTGCGACAAGAACTTCTTCTGTGCGATCTCCGCCGGGTGCGGGCGTAAGCGAGACACGAATGGTGTCACCGATCCCCTGCATGAGAAGCGGCGCGAGTGCAGCAGAGCTCGCAACGATTCCCTTCATTCCCATTCCGGCCTCGGTCAATCCGAGATGCAAGGCATACGAGCAACGGGACGCCAGACTGCGATAGACATCGAGAAGATCCTGCACTCCACTCACTTTCGCGCTGATGATGATCTGATCTGCACGCAATCCATATTTCTCCGCCATTGCAGCCGAGTTCAGCGCGCTCACGACCATCGCTTCCATGGTCACATCGCGAGCGTCGAGCGGATCTGGACGCCGCGAGTTCTCGTCCATCATGCGAGTGAGCAGTTGCTGATCGAGCGAACCCCAATTCACGCCTATGCGAACGGGCTTTTGATTCTCGACGGCAACTTCGATCATTGTGCGGAAGTTCTCGTCATCCTTCTTGCCGATGCTTACGTTTCCAGGATTGATCCGGTACTTCGCCAGACTGCGAGCACAGGCTGGATATTTCTTCAGCAGAAGGTGCCCGTTGTAATGGAAATCTCCAATTACCGGAACGTGAACTCCAACACGATCGAGTCCCTCAACGATATGCGGTACAGCCTGCGCCGCCGCATCGTTGTTCACGGTTACGCGGACCAACTCAGAACCGGCGCGGGCCAGAGCAGCAACCTGTTTAACCGTACCCTGAACGTCGGCCGTATCGGTATTTGTCATCGACTGCACAACAACGGGTGCATCACCGCCGACGCGCACGTTCCCGACCAGAACTGTCGGAGTCTTCCTACGCTGAATCTGTGACATGGAAACTTAAGTTTAACAAACCGGCGCCCAAAGCGGCTCCGGCGGGCTCAACGACTTAGAACGGAATTGCATTTCACTGGTGCTTTTTGAGATCGTCAAATGTGGCGCTGCCAGCTCACGGCACTCCTCACGCCGCGCCGGTTGTGGCTGGCACCTGCAGCCCGGCGACTTCGTTTCCAATCACTTGGGCGGCGAAGCGCTCCATCTCTTCGTATTGCGGGCTGAATTGCAGCAACAGGAGATCGACTCCAGCGTCCTCGAACTCGGCAATACGTTCTCGGACCTGCTCCGGCGTTCCTACCAGACCGGAACGCAGACCGCGATTTGAAACCGAGTAATCTTCGAGCGAGACGCGCTGTTCTAGTTGCGTGTTTGCGAGCCATTGCTGGTAATTGCCGTAACCTGCGGCGCTTTGCTTTACATCCGTGATGCGCGCCAACTCGCGTTGAGCTTCGGTTTCGCTGTCGCGAACGATGGCATAGCCGGCGACCCCGTACTTCATCGGGCC
>CAYNPS010000021.1:18179-22409 GCA_964399125.1 uncultured Terriglobales bacterium | reverse complement strand
GCCCACCAGGATGAAACAACGTTGAGAGAGACACGCCCGTTGCTGATGTGATCGATATTCGCCGCCTGCTTCGCCAGCAACGCAGGGAGATGAAACGTCGGACGGACGGCGACCATCAATTCCAGCTCGCGCGTGACCGCGGCTAATGCCGCAGCCGTTGACCACGCATCGAGCGCCGGCGCATCAACGCCTTTGATGTCGTTGAGATTGAGTTCGGCGATCAGCGTGAGACTGTAGCCGATCTGCTCGCTGCGGCGGGCCAGGCGGCTCACGTAATCCCATGTGGGCTGCATGCCTTCGTTTTCCACGTTGCGCAGCCATCCGCCAAACACTGGAAGCCAATATCCGTATCGCATTACGCTGCTGCCTCCTTCTTGAGCGATTCCTGCGCCTCGTGTTCCAGATAATCGACGAGCCTCACGAAAGGGTCGAAGCCGATCACACGCGGTCCATCCGAGACGAAGTTTGAAAGCGCATTCACGTCGTAGTAGTAGCGCTGGCCGTCGCGGTCATCGATCACGTACTCGATGCCGCCAACATCGATGCCCGCAGCCTGCATAATGCGCTCCACGTCTTCGATCACCTGCGGTGGAGGCGTGTAGCCTTCGACGCGCAGTCCCGCCTTGGGAGCCTCGACGGCGCAGGTAGCGAGATTCAGCTCCACGCCTTCAGTGGTTTTGCAAATGTCCGCCGGGCAGAGATCAAACGTTTCCCCGGTGATGTACACGTTGATGGCGTAAATGAATTTCCCGCCTACGACTTCCACCCGCGTTATGTGATTATCTCGAGCCGGAATGAATTCCTGGATGAGTGCGGTGTTGTCGAGACCGAGCGAGAGCTGGCCATTGCGCGCCGCTTGCGCCAATGCTTCAGGACTGTCGAAGCGAACGATCCCCTTGCCGCTGCCGCCAACATTCGGCTTCAGAATGACCGGGAAGCGAAATCCTTCCGCGGCGGCCGGCGCTTCTTCTGCATGATTGATAACTCGTGCTCGCGGATACGGCAGCCCGAGCGAGTGCAGCAACGAAAGCTGCGAGGCTTTGGAGATCTCATAACGAAAACCGCGAGAGCCGTTGATGACGCGCGTGCCCAGGCGCTCCAGATGTTCGAGGTAGCTGACTGTGTAATGGATTCCGTGTCCGTGGCCACGCGTGTACGCAGACGGGCTCATACGATTGAACACCAGCGAGTAGCTGCGGTTCCCGTTCGGCTGAATATCGAAATGATGGTGCGTGGCATCGACGCGCTCATATGGCGTGCCCCGGCGATCAAGCTCGGCAAAGAGTCGGTCAAACCAGTGTGGATGTTCGTAGTAAATGGCAATTGGGCGTTTTAAAGCCGTCATTCAATCCTCGACTCGAACTATGCAATCACTGCAAAACTGGAACACCTAAAGCAGTACAAACCGAAAATCAACCTGAACTCATCCAGCTCGTGGCAGATTCCGGCTTGATATCGCCAAAAAGAAAAAGCCGCTCATCGTTGAGCGGCTTTTCTTAATCCTTAGTCTTAACCGTCTATCAGTGGCCGCTCGTCTCTGAAGGCATGCACATGGCCATAGCCCGACAACCGCACACAGAACCAAAGCGGGACGAATTGGCAGTCTGAACCACTCGGAAACTCCGAAATTACAGCAAATGCTGAGCAGGCGCAAGGCCGGATTTCCTGTCCTTCGACATGATTGGATCGCTTCGAAGTGGACGATGGCGTAGGCTCAGTCGGGATTAGAGGTTCAACGAATCACCGCTATAAGGAAAACTTCTAGGCCGAGTCTTAGCACTTGACGGATTGCCGCATCTCAGGTGGAATGTACAACTTATGACGAAGGCTGATCTGATCGAAGAAGTTGCCCGTATAACCGACGTCACCCGCCGCGACAGCGAAGTGATCGTTGAAACCATCTTCGACAGCATCGTCCATTCGCTGCGCGCGGGCGACAAGATCGAAATTCGGGGATTCGGCAGCTTTCGTACGCGCCAGCGCAACTCGCGCATTGGTCGCAATCCTAAGACCGGCGATCGCGTGGATGTGCCGGCCAAGAAGATTCCTTTCTTCAAGCCCAGCAAGGAACTAAAAGACTTGGTCAACGCCCCGGCTGGAACAGCCAGCGCCGGATCGGCGGCAGCGCCTTCGGCCGGAACCGGACCGATTTCCGGATAATCCCGGAAAGCTCTCCGTGACCTCCTCTGTAAACTTCGTGACCGGAGCCTGCCCTGAGCGAAGTCGAACGGCTGTTCGCCCTTGGTTTTAGGTGAGAAAGCCGACCACGCCCATCATCCGACCCGTATAACCAGCTTCAGCCCGATGGGAGAACAGCAGATCGGTCCGACACGATGTACACTCCTCCGCCGCCCAGATGTGATCTGCGGGAACTCCTGCGTCGATGAGCTGACGCCGATTCGCCTCGAGTAAGTCCAGATGAATCTGCGGCCCGATGTTGCTGTGTCCGGGAGCTCTCGCGGTTAGAAACAGGAGAGGGTACTTCTCTTTGATCGGATCGCGATCGTAAACCTCGGAAAACAATTCCTTGGAATAGGTAAATTGCGATGTGAACTCGTCGATAACTTCGTCACCGACGGCATAGCAGCAGGCCTGAATACAAGGTCCGATCGCGGCGTATAGATTCTTGGGCTCGCATCCAAACACCGCTCTCATGCTGCCGATTCCGCGCTCGACAATGCGTTTAACTGTGCCCCGCCAACCTGCATGAAAAGCTCCTACGGCTCGACGCTTGGCGTCGGCCACTAGAACCGGTACGCAATCGGCCACCTGGATCGCAAGCAGTACGCCGGAATGGCTGGTAATGACGCCATCTCCCTTGAGTGCCGATTTAGGAATTTGATCTTTGCTTTTCAGGATGCGAACCAGCCCGGAATGAATCTGTCGCAGTGTGACGAGCGGAGGAAGTGAGCGCTCGCGGCCGGTTACAGCTCGAACAAGGGCGCGACGATTGCGCTCCACGGACTCGCGAGTATCCGATGCCGTGAAGCCGAGGTTAAGCTGCGCACCGCCGTAGGCCTCGGAAAAACCGCCAATCCGTGTGCTGAAGCCATGCACGAGGTTTGAGAGCTGGGCTAAGTTCTGCGCTCGAATTAGCTGAAGTTCCGCTCTATCCGGATTTACTTGTTTTCGGCGGGGCGCTTGGGAAATCACTCCCCATTCTAAATTGCGGCTTCCCTTGCTTGGCTCGCAGCAGAATGAAGCTTAGTGGTGCAAGCTTGCGGCGAACACAATAGCCGGGTACGATTGGCGCTCGACTTTCCGCATGACACTGAACTCCTCTCTGCTCAAAAGCACCGTCGTTGCCGCGCTCGGCGGTCTGCTCTTCGGATTCGATACCGCTGTCATCTCGGGCACTACCCGTGGACTCACTGAGCAATATCACCTCTCGCCCGACTCACTCGGCGTAACTGTCGCTGCCGCGCTCGTTGGTACATTGATCGGCGCTGCGCTTGCAGCATTTCCTGGTGACCGCTTTGGACGCCGGGACAGCCTGCGCGTAATGGCCGTGCTCTATTTCGTCTCGGCGCTGGGCTGCGCGTTTGCGTGGAACTGGCCGTCACTCGTTGTTTTCCGCTTCATTGGCGGACTAGGAATCGGCGGATCGTCCGTCCTCGGGCCGATGTACATCGCGGAAATCTCGCCTGCTGCTTGGCGTGGACGTCTTGTGGGCTTCTTCCAGTTCAATATCGTTCTGGGAATCCTGCTGGCTTATCTCTCGAACTATCTCATCGGTCTCGCGAGCTTTGGCTCGACAGAGTGGCGATGGGAGCTGGGCGTCTCTGCGATTCCCGCATTTCTCTTCTTTGTAATGTTGTTCGGCATCCCGCGCAGTCCGCGCTGGCTGGCGGAAGTTGGATGCGTCGAGGAGGCCAGAAACGTGTTGCAAACCATCGGCGAAGAAAACTACGAGCAACGGCTGCGCGAGATCGTCGATTCCATCGCCGAAGCAAAACAACTCGGCAAAGAAGCACTGTTTCAGCGGCGCTATGCTCTGCCGATTTTCCTGGCTATTTCGATTGGAGCATTCAACCAGCTCTCCGGCATCAATGCGATTCTTTATTACCTGAACGACATCTTTGCGCGTGCCGGCTTTGGCAAGGTCTCCGGTGACCTTCAGGCTGTGGCTATCGGCGCGACGAACCTCGTATTTACCGTCATCGCGATGTCGGTGATCGACAAAGTCGGCCGCAAGAAATTGCTGTTGATCGGAGCAGTTGGCACGGCCCT
>CAYNPS010000021.1:10386-18079 GCA_964399125.1 uncultured Terriglobales bacterium | reverse complement strand
TTCATGTTCTTCTGCTTCATGATGATCGTGCAGTTCTTCGTTGTGCTGTTGATCTATCCGGAAACAAAAGGCATCACCCTGGAGGACATGCAGAAGCGGATGGAAGGCTCCAAGGCCATCGCACATCCTTAGAGCTGCAACCTGGAGAGATCGACGTGGAGCCGGGCGCCCTCGCCCGGGTGTTTTATTAATGGGCCAAAACTGTTGGATCTAAGTGGACATCTTGCACATACGACGAAAACCCGGGCGGGGGCGCCCGACTCCACGTTCGGCTGTTGCTCCAACGGGGCGGGGCAGCGAACAGAGTCCGTCGAGGCAGCGTGTTATATTTTTTCTTCTGCCATGTACGACGATTTCACAGCTATCGATCGCTGGTCGGGCGAACCGATTCATTGCATGTATCAGGCGGTAATCGTGGCCATTGCCACTCGCCACGCCGACGCGATCGACATTAAATTCCTCGCAGGCGGACGCTCAGTGTGGATCTCGCTCCCGCATCTCGCCTGGGTCAGGTACAAAGAACAAACCGGCAAAGCAATCACCGATCCACTCGCAATCCAGATCGCCGGACACTACCTCAAGAACGCTATTGAAACCGGCTATGACAATGGCCGAGAAATGTACACGCTCTCTGTCGAGGAAACCCTCGACCATCTAAATGCGGTTCTGTCCGAGTTCAAGAACACTCGGCTCATTCCGATGATGCCGCGAGTGGAAGCGTGAGAAAGCTACTAGCTGCTAGCTTCTAGCTGCTAGCTTTTTCTTTCCTACGGATGCGCTGTCTTGCTCCTGTGTCAGAACGTGCGAAGGTGTTTCCCACACCAGGCAAAGCTAGCAGCTAGGAGCTAGCAGCTAGTAGCTTAGAACCCATGAAGCTCCTCTTCTGCGGCACGCCGCAATTTGCGGTTCCCACCCTGGAAGCTCTAATCGCAAGACATGAGATCGCTCTGGTCGTCACTCAGCCCGATCGACCGCAAGGACGTGGGCTCGAGCTCGCGCCTTCTCCGGTGAAGCAGACCGCTGAAAAGCACGGCCTCCCAATCGAGCAGCCCGACAAAATCAAGAACAACGCTGAATTCCGCGCACTGCTGGAGAGCATTGCGGCCGACGCGATCATCGTCGTCGGCTACGGAAGAATTGTTCCGCCCTGGATGCTGACGCTGCCCAAATACGGAAACATCAATCTGCACGGATCGCTGTTGCCGAAATATCGCGGCGCAGCGCCGATCCAGTGGGCCATCGCGAATGGCGAGCGTGTGAGCGGCGTAACGACCATGCTGCTGAACGAGGGTCTCGACACCGGCGACATTCTCCTACAACGCGAACTGCCGATCCAGCCAGACGAGACTGCAATTACCTATGGAAGGCGCCTCGCTGAAATCGGCGCCGAGTTGATGACTGAGACGCTACGCGGCCTTCAGGAAGGCACGGTCACTCCACGCCCGCAAGACCACAGCCAGGCTTCCCTAGCTCCCATTTTGAAAAAGGAAGATGGAAAAACCGACTTCACGCTTCCTGCTGACGTGATCTACAACCGGCTGCGCGGATTCCAGCCCTGGCCGGGATGCTTCACCAGCTTTCGCGGCAAGAAGCTCACGATTTCTGCTGCAAAACCGATTCGGGAATTGCGAAACCTTTCTCCTGGCGAAGTGTGGGTTCAAGGAGATCAACTGCTGATTGGCTGCCGCGAGAGTGCGCTTGAGCTGCTCGAAGTGCAGCCGGAAGGAAAGCGCAAGATGTCGATCGGCGACTTCCTCCGTGGCTATCGCCCGGAGAAGGGCGAAAAGCTCGGTTTATGACGCGCAATCTCCGCACTATCTGCCGATCTGCAACCGAATCTGAGTGTCTGCGCTCACACGTGCGCCTGGAGCTGGGCTCTGACTAACGATCTTTCCCAATTTGGGAATTATCGCGGGAGCCATCGTGACGCTTGCAGCCGAGCCTTCCACTGCCGTAATTGGCATTGCAGGAGCAACCGTCACCTGCGCCGCCGGCAATCCGGCGTTTGCGATCTTCTGCTTGGCAAAGGATAGATCCCGTCCGATGAAGTCGGGCATCACGTATAAAGGCTTTGCGAGCGGTTCCGCAATCAACACATTCACTTTCGGTTCTGAGACTTCAGTGGCATCTGGAGGAGGCGATTGCGCGACAATTTGGCCAGGAGGAGCCGAGGTGGAAGGAATCGGCGAAATAGTTCCCAGCTCAAGGCCGCGCTGATGCAGGTTCAACGTTGCCGCCAGCTCAGTTTGACCTTTCAGATCCGGAATCGTCACGCGCTGCGGTCCGAGGCTCTCGGCCACACGAATTCGCCATCCGCGCCGCACGCGGCTTCCCGGTGCGGGAAATTGCGAGATCACTTCCCCTTCGCCGACGGTCGAGCTGTAGAACTTGTCTTCGACTGAGACGATGAGCCCGCTGCTGTTCGCCGCAGCTTCTGCCCGCACCATCGGCATATTCCGCAGATCGGGAACGCGCACTTCCCTTCCGTGAATCGCCAGCCGCATTGCCGCTAGCGCCGAGAACAGCGCAATCAGCAACAGGAGCAGCGATTGCGTGAGTAGCTTTAGGAAACGCAGCATCTCAGCTCATCGACTTTGTAGCTAAGAAATATCAATCCGACCTTCATCTGGCCAAGGTGGGAACAGCCTTGGTTATCGCCGTCTGAGCTTTCATCACGACCGGTGCATGGAAAGATTTACCGGGAAAACTCTCCTGTGGACGTTCTGCAATCGGAGTTCGCATGAACTCTTCCCAAATTGGAAGAGCCGCGAGCGAGCCGGTTTCGCCATCGCCGAGCGACTTCTTTTCATCAAAGCCTACCCACACTCCGCACGTAACGGATGGCGAGAAGCCGATAAACCATGCGTCAGTGTAGTCATTGGTGGTGCCGGTTTTACCGCCGAGCGGATGTTTCAGTCTGGCGCCGGCAGCGGCTGCCGTTCCATGTTGCATCACGGTTTGCAGCATGCTGGTCATGGTGCGAGCAGTGCCCACGCTGATCACGTCCTTCACTTCCGGATAATTCTCCTCGAGTGTGTGGCCCTCGTAATCGACAACCTTTCGGATAAAGCGAGGCGTTGCCCGGACGCCGTCATTTGGAAATGTTGTGTAAGCCGACACCTGCTCTTCCAGCGTGACTTCCGCGGCGCCGAGCGCGACAGGAAGATACGGTTCGATTCTGGAGCTGATGCCGAAGCGATGGACATACGAGATCACCTCCGGCATTCCAACTTGGGCCGCAAGCTTCACTGCAGGAATGTTGCGCGATTCTGCCAGCGCATGACGCAGCGTGATTTCGCCTTCGAATCGGTTGTCGTAGTTGTGAGGAGACCACGGTCCTGAAGCAGCGGAAAAGCTGGCTGGCGCGTCAAGAATGGTGTCATCCGGCTTGGCGCCGCGATCGATCGCTGCAGTGTACACATAAGGCTTGAACGAAGATCCAACCTGGCGCAAAGCCTGGGTTGCACGGTCAAATTTTGACTCGTCGAAATCTCGACCGCCAACGAGCGCTTTAACATCCCCCGTTGAGTTATCGATGGCGATCAGCGCGCCTTCGACTCCGGATTCCTCTTCCAGCGCAAGCCGCAGCGGCGGCGCTCCCAATTCGGGCTTAGCCGGCGGGTTTTCGAGCACACGTACATAGACGATGTCGCCCGGCTTAAACAGCTTGGCGGGATCTTTGGTATTGGTCCAGGCGATATCCTGTGCCGTCAATCGGCCGAGGTAATGACCGAGCTTCACAAGGGCGAAGCCTGGCGCCTTGGCAACAATGATGCCATGAACGTAGCTGCCAGCTTCGATCGGCTGGTCCCAATCTGGGTTCGTGTAGTTCGAGACGGTCTGTCCCAAATCGAAAACGCTCCCGTGCCCGACCTTCCAGCCGTGACGATGCTCGTATGCTGCGAGTCCGTCTAGCAGAGCGCGGTTTGCGGCCTTCTGATAATCGAGATCAAGCGACGTGTACACGCGCAATCCGCCCTCGTGTACCTCTTCTGTGCCGTATTTCGCTTCGAGATAACGCCGGACCTCCTCCACAAAATATGGCGCGATCGTGCCCGGAGCATTCTGGATATGCAGCCGAACCGGAGCAGCCTTTGCCTTTGCCGCTTCAGCAGCAGTGATCTTGCCATCTTCGAGAAGAGCGTTAATCACGATGTTGCGACGATGCAGTGCTCGCTCGGGATTGCGCAACGGAGAATAAATGTTCGGTCCTTTGGGAATGCCGGCTAGCAACGCCGCTTCTTCCAGCGTCAGATCTTTGGCATGCTTCCCAAAATAGAACTCGGCTCCGGCTTCAAATCCGTAGACGCCATGTCCGAGGAAGATCTGATTGGCGTACATCGTAAAAATTTGCTGTTTCGTGAAATGCCGCTCGATCTGCATCGCCAGCATCGCTTCCTGAATTTTGCGGCCGAGATTCTTGTCAGCGGAGAGAAAGAGATTGCGCGAGAGCTGCATGGTGAGCGTGGATGCTCCCTGCACGCGTCCGCCGGAGCGGAAGTCGCGATACGCCGCCCCAAGCACTCGCCAAAGGTCCACGCCCCAATGCCGCTCGAAATCTTTGTCTTCGATCGAAATGACGGCGTCGCGCAGAACTTTGGGGATGTCGTTGTAAGTGACGATCACGCGCCGCTGCAGCGCGAATGAGCCGATCTGGCGGCCTTTGTCGTCGTACAGTTCCGTTGTGGCACTCGGATGGTAGCGCTCGAGTTGATCGATTTGCGGTAGATCGGTGGTATAGACGAGAAACAATCCCGCAAAGGTCCCGACCATGGCAGCCATGACCGCCATAAACCAGAAGCCGACTCCTCCCGACTTAACCACAGTCGTGAGGGCGGATTCCTGGCTGGTCGCGAGATTGATCTCAATCTTCATGCGCTGCGCTGGTTCAAGAATTTATGAGCGGCTCTGCTTATTATCGCCGCATAGCCCAGAAACGCAGTACAAAAATGGGCCACAAAAGAAATGCGCCGGAGGATTTCCGGCGCACTTTAGTTGTAAGACTCGGGGATTAGCTGCGCGTCTTCAGCAACTCAACCGCTTTGCGAAGCTGGTCATCATCTTTGGGCTGCTTCGGCTTTTCCTGTGCAGCCGGCGTCGCGTCTTCATCGTCGATCGAAAGATCGTCAAGGCTGCTCGCCACCAGAACGTTTGGAGTAATGCCCGCATGCTGCGGATCGGGATCTTCGATCACCTTTCCGCTCGGGGTGTAGTACTTCGCGACCGAGAGGATCAACGCTGAGCCATCGGGAATGTCGATCACCTTCTGCACCGAACCGCTGCCGAACGTCTTGTCCCCTACGACGTCGCCACGATTGTTATCAAGAATCGCGCCGGCCACGATCTCTCCCGGTCCCGCAGTTCCGCGGTTGACAAGTACGACGAGCGGAAGATTCGTGATTGCCTTCTGCGGATCGGCAGTGAAGGTCTGCTTGGGATACTTCTGCCCTTGCAGATAGGTGATGACGCCGTGATTCAAGAAGAGATTTGCGACTGCGACAGCTTCATTCACATCACCGTCGGAGACATTGCGAAGATCAAGAATCAACTTCTTCGCGCCCTTCTTCTGCTCGTCGCGAATCTTGGACGCGATCTCTTGGGCCTTACCTTTGGTCAGGGTTATTGGCGTGATATCGGCAATTCCGTCCTCCATCGCCTTGTCGGTCGTAGCAGGAATTGCAACGTTGTCGCGCGTGACCGTAATCTTCTGCGGCTCAGCCTTACCCGGACGCACGATCGCGAAATTGATGTTCGAACCCTGCTTTCCTGAGAGCTCTTCCTCAATTGTGGCGAGCGACATTTCGTGCGTGCTCTTGGTCTCGATCGCCTCAATGATGTCTCCTGGCTGCACACCCGCCTTGTCCGCCGGGCCGCCTGGAATTACCGAGACAACGTCCGCATATCCGAAGCGTTTCGAAATGGTCGCGCCGATGCTCGCATGACCTTCATTCTGGTGCGTCTTGTAGAACTTGTACTCGTCAGGATTCAGATAACTGGAATCTGCGTCGAGCGACTCGAGTAATCCGTGCAGTGCGCCGCTGGTGACAGCGGAAAAATTCGGCTCTTCGACGTACTCAGTACGGATGCGGGAAAGCACTTCGCTGTAAACGCCCAGCTGGCGGTAAGCACCGTCGTTGCTGGAGGCGTGAACACCAAGTCCACCGAGCACGACGACGAGAACAATGAAAAACGAGAGGGAAAGGACACCAATCTTGAGCTGCTTCGACATTTAACCTTCTGGCAAGCCGAACTTCAGCGGCTCGCACTCTTCATTATAGCTTTGGATGCTCCCGGATTTGAGAGAGTCTCACCGGGTTTTTTGAGCTAATCCGTCGGACTTCGACCGCCGCATAATCCCTGCCCTGCTAAGGCACGGGCCATCCTAAGCTGCTGATTTTATTGATAATCCTCGCCAGCTATACGCGCTACGCGATGGTAATTTTCTCCGACCATGGGTTTGGCTGCCCGATACTGGTACCCTCGTTGGAGGCAGCCGAAGTTGCGGCGGCAGCTTCAGTGGCCGGGGGGAGATGGCCATTTGCAGCGGTGGGAACTTCAGCAGCAGGGGACGTCACGGGTGGAGCGATTTCGCGAGGATCCACCGGAAGTAAATGCTGGTTCTGAGCTGCCCATTTTGCCGCAAGCCCGTTCAGGGGACTCTTCGTGTTGTATTCCTGATAGGCAATCATCCGGCCGACGCGCAGCAGAAGGTCGTCCAGTCCTTCTGACGCGGCCCAAAAATCGCCAATGCAGACGGTCGCGTCGTCGAAGTTGGGGTGAAACACGGGAGTCAGCATCCGGCACTGCGGCGCGCGCCTTGGATATCCAAGCGAGAGGTTCACTTCGAGCACGTGAGTGTCACGCTCCTGAATCTCGCCTGACGAGGTAACAAAGAGGCCCTTTATGGAATATGTGAACCGGTACACCTCGGGCGGGAGTCCCGCTGTGCCCGTGATCTGAATCAGCGGCCAGTTGGCAAAGCGGTTGCGGAGCAACTCGTAATCCTGGTTCAGCCGTTTAACTCTGGGTGACAGCATGCAGAATCCTTACGAGAGCACTCCAGTCTTCTTCCACTTCGCCACCTTGTTCACGTGGTACTGCAGATAAATCGTGCTGAAGAAGAATGTCATCGGTCCGCTGAGTTGCATGCCGATGTTTTCGGTCGAAGTGTAATAGGATTCCATCGCGGCCTTAACCTTGAATACTCCGATCAAGTAAGCGATTGCACCTCCGAAGATGAACAATGCTCCAAAACTAGAACCTGGGCGGCTCAACGCGGTGAACATGCCGGCAATGAACCCCGCAGGGTACATGAGCACCAGAATGAGCGCGCTACTTTCCTGATCGAGTTTTCGCGCCCAATTGGCTAAGACCAGAGCCCAAATGAAATTGAACAAGCCTTGGGTGATGAAGTTGAGGACCAGAAGTATCGCCCAGTGCAAATTCGGCGGTAGAGCGACTGTCTCGACGGGTGCAGACATGGCAGGAGCAACCGCGGCCCCGTAAGCCGTCGCCGGCACAGGCACATTTCCTACAATCTGCGAGACGAAGACCCAATCCTTCATGCCTTCGCTCTGCGCCAAGTCATCGGCCGAGATTCGTTTTTGCCGAAACTCTTCTTGCAACTGCGCAAGCGTGAATGGTCCAAGCTGCGTTTCGCCTTTCTTGACCGTGTAATTCATGAGCGTTGATT
>CAYNPS010000021.1:4509-10286 GCA_964399125.1 uncultured Terriglobales bacterium | reverse complement strand
CCGGAGCCGCTAAGTTCGGGAGATAATACCTGAATTTTGGGCTCCTCCGGTGGCGCCAACCGGCAGCCGAACACAGTACATCCGCCGTTCTCGGCATAACAGGCTTCGTGGTGAGGCGTTCCACAGGAGTTGCAATACGAGACCGGCTCGCCCTGCTCTATTCCCGTTCTGCAATAGGGACAAACTGTTGCGCTCATGAGCGAAGCTTTTCCCGATATTGGAATGAATAACGGCCGATTTGCACTATGTCCCCACTCTGCAAGACGCGCGCGCGGACTGGCTGCCCCGACACAAAAACCTGTCCTCGCGTGGTCAGCTGCATCCGGTTCCCCCTGGCCTCAAAAACGGCGTGTTCGGGGAGAATCGATTGGTCTTTGAATAAGTAAACGTCGCAAGATTGCACGCTGCCGACCGTCGTTCTCGGCTTGTAAAGGATGAACTGCTTGCCAGCGAGCGGCCCTGCGCTCACGAAGATCCAGCGATCCTTCAGCGCGTTCTCGACAATGCCCATGGCGCAGCCGGTGAATAAACCGAAGAGCATGAATCCGACCACGCGGCTTACACCCGCCCGATGCAGGCCCATTGCTATGGGATCGAAAACGACTCCGCCGATACCCGCGCCCAGCATTCCTCCCAGAATCCCATATTGGGCCTTCTTGCTCGACATGCCGATGATCCCGTAAACCGCTCCACCCGCAACTCCGAAGACCACCCAGGCGAGCCCACGGCCGATCCAGAAGATCGGATTATCAAAACTGCGAGCGCCGAGGGACACTCCCATGTTGATCATCACGCCATAGAAGATGTTGGCCATGAAATCGAAGAAGAACCCAAGGAGAAAACCGAGCGGAAGCGCCATGCCGGCTCGATATAAAGCCTTTCGCCAGGAATGCTCGGCGATGCTCTCCGCCAAACCAAAAGCAAGGCACATGAAGGTAATAATGCTCGGCAGAATCCACGTATTTCCCCAACCGTGAGCATTGGGAGGGTCGAAGAACGCGGGCTCACAAATTGCCCATCCGATCACCGCTCCCACAAGACCGGCAGCCCCCAGATAGAACCAGGCCTCCAGGAAGACGTTCCGCTCTTTCTGTTCGTCGCCGCTGGAAGTTTCAATTTGGGAATGGATGTTCCCGTACCGTTTGCCACTCGACTCTTGCACCGCGGGAATGCCAACCGGTGGTGACGCCGGCGCTGAAGTACCGACCTTCGCCAGGTCTTCCGCAGTAATTTTGATGGCTGGCCCTTCGCTCATTTCGGTGCTCCTGAGGGGCTACTCGGATTCGGCGTCCCCGGTTGCGGGCTGTTCTGATATGCGGGCATTTGACGCAGTTCTTCAGGGGGAATAATTCTTCCCGTAGCGGGATCGATAGGCACAATCACCAGCCGTGGAAAAAAGAAAAAGATGATCGCCGCTCCCAGCAGCAGCGCGGCAGCGTATGGAAGCAGACGAAGAAGAATGTTTGGCCGGAAACGCTCGCCTCGCCACTCGCCTTCGAGCGTCGTCTGCTGGTTTTCGTTGTCGGTCGCCGACGCTTCGGTTGACGATGCGACAGCTTTCGACGACATTCCCTCATCGCGCACGCGCAGTTCCGGCAGGCGCTCGATGCGGCCGTTGTTCCAGCCGAAGCAGCCTTCCTCATCGGTGTGCGGGTCGTAAACCCATGCAATCTGTTCCGGAGCGGAAAAGAAATTCTTCTGGATGAACTCATCGTGCTCCGACAAGAACACGCCGAATCCAGGATGCGAGTGATACCAGCCGATAATCCGCTGTTCGGGGTACTCCTCGTCCTTAACTTTGTAGATGTGCTCCCACGTCTCTTGTGTGAACGTCACATGGGCTCCGCCCTGGCTGGCGTTCACTCCCTGAATGCAGTTTTCGACTACTACTCTGGAATCTCTGCGGTCGCCGATAAGGACTCCACAAATCTCTGCTTTAGGAGAGGTGCGCGCATGCTGCCGGATGCGACGAGTCACGTCGGCGCAGATCTCAACCGACATCGTGCCTGCCGATTTGGATTTGCTCACCTTCAGGAGTCCACCTCCGCGGTCAGTCGGCTAAGTACGAGATTGCGATCTCCGGCAATCAGCAGCCCAATCTCCTGTTCGCCCGCACGTGCCGTGTAAACGTCAAAAAGAGGCAGTCCTAATTCGGAAAGCTTGCGCTCGCCGTACCACTCGTTCCCGGAATAGGAATGGACGGTCTCGACAATTCTCATTTTTCCGTCTTTTGGGCAGAAGCCACGGTCGTAGGCGACTCTCCCTACCGGCACAAACATGACCTCAGCTTCGTTGCACCCCGGACAAGTCAATCGACTGATAACATCGCGGCTGAACTCGATAACCGCGTCAGAGCCTAGCTCAGCGCAAGCATGCTTCCACAGCGAGTGCAACGTCAGCTGCTCGGATCGCGAATTTACTTCCAGAACGACCGGCAAGCTGTAATGGCTCTGGCATTCGGGATTTTCCGTGTAGTCGACGACGTACGAAGTGTGATTCAAACCTTCGAAGATGTATCCTTTGCCGGCGAGTGTGGGCATGCCGTGCGCCAGCTTCACGGCTTCCTGAACTTGAATGGCTGCAATGATCGAAGAGATTGTCGGGGTGGTTGGAACTTTGCCTTCCGGAGCGGGGTCGCGGAGCAAGAGATTGCACGACATCCGCCTCTCCAGCAGCGCCCAATCGGTTTCGCCTAAGGTGCATTCGTAACAAGGTGGCTGCCCCGCGACGAACACTCGTGCGACGCCGTTGATGCCTTCAATGGCGCCGTCAATCCATGGTTTGCGCAGCTTCCACGCCGAGCGATTCATCCACAGGCGCGCCTCGCGATTATCGACGCCACCAATAATGACGTCGGCCCACATCACTACACCCAGCCCTAACTCCTGCACGACGTTGATTCCCAGAGGTTGCGCCTGGCACTCAGGGAAGAGTTCGCGCACACCTTCGCTGCCGGCATGCGCTTTGGGCTTGCCCAGGTCACCCGGGCGAAAGAGTACGCTGCGCGAGAGGTTCGAAATTTCGACTTTGTCGGGATCGGCAACCACAAATTGGTGCACGCCCAGCAGCGCCAGATTCTTAAGGATCTCGTTGCCCAGCGCTCCGCATCCGACCACGAGCACCCGCAAGCTTTCGATCTTCTTCTGCTCCCACCAGCTAATCAGACGCAGTCGGCTGAACCGATCTTCGGCCAGAGCTTCCGTCAATTGCAGAGGAGCAGTCATGTTATCCGGCAGTGATTTCGGGCTGGAGGCGAAGAATGTCGCCGTCTTTGACTCCTGCCTGCGCAAGGGTCTGCGATTCCTGTACCTGGCGGCCGGAGTTCTTGTGATGGAACTTGTAGCTGAGCGGCGCGCCATCAGGCCCGTTCTTGGGCAGCATCAACTTGTCGATCAAAACCGCGATGATCTTGTTTGACGGCGCGTCATCCGGCACCTCGACTGGCACGCGCTTGTTTTCCGTTGAGTCGTACACCGTGACGTTTAGAGTTCCCATTCCCTTGTTGTACCTTCGGCGATTTAGGGGTGAACTGACTTCAGGCACTGATCGCGATAACTTTCCAGCTCCGCCTTCCCATTTCCGGAAAAGCTCCAGCTGGAGAGCTGCGATACTGTATCAGAACGGACGGCAAAATTGAGATTTTGCGCGTTGGGCGCAACCCGGTTATCAATGCTTGCTACCACTACGGCCAGCAGGTTCCCTTTCCCGTCATACACCGGTCCGCCGCTGTTGCCGGGGCTGACCGGTGCGTCGATCTGGATGTGGGGACCACCGGGAACCCGCGAGATCATACCGCTTGAAAGCGTGAAGTTCAGACCTTCAGGGTGACCGATCACATAAACAGTCTCGCCGGGCCGGAACTCTTCTTTAGGCGCCATTGGCTGACAGAAATCCGCGTGACCTTCGTGACGCTTCAGCCAAAGCAGCGCAGCATCCGAGGTGGTATCGCGCGCGACGATATCGGAGTGAGTCCAGCCGCCGTTTCCTGTAGACAGCATGACTCCGGTCTTGCTGTCGGCCACGTGATTCGCGGTCGCGAATAAATACCCATCTTTATCCGCGTGCAGCATTACCGCGGCTCCCAACATGCCCGATGGTTGTGCACCATGATGGAACCAAAGAGAAGCCTCCGGGGAGACCAGCATCACCATGGGCTTGAGCGTTGCGCCGAGGTCCGCCGCGTTCATCGGCTGGCCTGCCGGCAGTATCGGAAACGTGTCCCTTTCGTCCAATTCGCTGCTTCCGTTGCTCGTCGGCACACCGGCCGGATAGCTATACAGAAGAATCGCGACCTGGATCGTAGTTACGAAAGCACTGGCAATCAGGAGTGTGCACATCCATGCGGTCCATTGCGTGCGCAAGCGTGTGCCGCGGCCGTGCAGCACGGATCGAAGCACGATAGTCACAATGGCGAGAACAGGCAGAAACAGTACCAGGACTGCAGTGCCGATCCGTGCCCAAAGAGGAATTCCGCTCGACTCTGCAGGAGCTGGCGTAGAAGCCGGAACATCGGCTTCAATCACCTTCGAGACATCTTCTGAGGTAACGACGACTCGGTCCATTGTGAGTCAGGTCTTGCCTGTGGGCAGCCGGCAAGAACTCTGGATATAGCTGTTTTTTTGGCTAAATGCAATGAGAGTATCGCCTTGGAACTTTCCTTCAGGCCGTAAACCTAGGTAATTTCCCCGTTCCAAAATGAGGTCCGGACATTGTCTCTGCGTGATGGATCGCCTCAGCTCTCGATTTACGCCAACGGGCTCGAAAACGCCCGCATCTTTCACTAGGAACGCAATCAGGACAATCTATGAAGGAAACCAAACCATCACAATGGAAGTTCGGCGGACTCACGCCTCTTAGCCTCGGCCAGCAGGTTGGAAAGAGCGTCTCGGAGGACGATCTCTCCGGCCAGTCGGCCAAGCTGGCCTACTACTTCTTTCTCGCGCTGTTCCCGCTGCTGATCTTTCTTATCTCTGTACTCGGCTACTTCGCGGCAGCAGGAGCTCAGATTCGCACCGATCTCATGGCCAATCTCGCGCGTGCAGTGCCGTCGTCGGCAGGCGAGCTGGTGCAAAAGACGTTAAATGAAGTCATCAAAGCCCGGGGCAGTGGGAAAGTGATTATCGGCGCGCTGGCTGCACTGTGGTCCGCATCAAGCGGAATGAGCGCAGTGATGGACACCCTCAATCGTGCCTACCACGTGAAAGAGAGTCGCTCGTACGTTCGTCAAAAACTGACTTCAATTGCGCTCACTATTGCATCATCGGCACTGGTGATTGTTGCCATCGTTCTCGTGATCTACGGTGGCAAACTGGCCGACCTAGTCGCCGCGCATGTTGGCATTGGAGCAGCCCTTGTTTACCTGTGGAAAATCGTGCAGTGGCCATTCCTGCTCGGAGCCATGCTGCTGGCGTTCGCTATGGTTTACTACTTCGGGCCAAACCTTGAAGAGCCGCATTGGACATGGATCTCTCCGGGAGCAGCAGCGGGCCTGGTGATTTGGCTCGCCGCATCGTTCGTGGTGCGCCTCTACCTCCATTTCTTCAACTCGTACAGCGCAACCTACGGCTCGCTCGCAGGCGTTGCAATCCTGATGTTGTGGCTCTATGTCTCCGGATTCGCTTTGCTGCTAGGTGGAGAGGTAAATTCCGCCATCGCGCACGCGGAAATCGAGAAATCCAAACAAGAAGAACGCGACAAACAACGAGCACAGGAGTTCCAGCGAGACTTGCAGGCAGCGTAAGCCCAACCTGATCGATCGCCTGTCAGTACCGTTCGCG
>CAYNPS010000021.1:2601-4409 GCA_964399125.1 uncultured Terriglobales bacterium | reverse complement strand
AATGCTGCAATCTCTGCTTCGTGCTTAAGCGTCAGGCCGATCTCGTCGAGGCCTTCGAGCAGGCAGGTGCGCCGGAAATCATCGATATCGAACTTGGCTGAGAATCCCTGATCATCTCTTACGATCTTGTCGACAAGTGAGACATGGAGCTTGTATCCGGGCGCGCGCTTTGCGCGCTGCAGCAGGTCTTCGACCTGAGCTTGCGAGAGTTTCACGAGAAGAATGCCGTTATTACCGGCGTTGGTATGGAAGATATCGGCAAACGTCGGCGCGATCACCACGCGAAAACCGTAGTCGAGCAGAGCCCATGCCGCGTGCTCGCGCGAAGAGCCGCAGCCGAAGTTCTTCTCCGCGACCAGAATCGACGCGCCCGCGTATTCCGGCCGATTCAGAATGAAGTTGGGCTGAGGCTTACCTTCAGGCGTGTAGCGCCAATCGTAGAAGAGAAACTCGCCGTAGCCGGTGCGCTCGATCCGCTTCAGAAATTGCTTGGGGATGATCTGATCGGTGTCGACGTTGCTCCGGTCAAGCGGAGCGACGATTCCGGTGTGTTCCCGAAATGGTTTCATGCCGACTGCGCCCCCTTGAATTGCCACTTGCGGACATCGGTGAAGTGGCCTGTAATGGCCGCTGCGGCAGCCATTTGTGGACTGACCAGATGCGTACGGCCTCCGCGCCCCTGGCGTCCCTCGAAGTTGCGGTTGCTCGTCGACGCGCAGCGCTCGCCGGGCTTCAGGATGTCGGGATTCATGCCCAGGCACATCGAGCATCCAGACTCCCGCCAGTCGAAACCGGCGGCCCGGAAGATGCGATCGAGCCCTTCAGCTTCGGCAGCACGCTTTACCTGCTGCGATCCCGGAACGACCATTGCATGCACTCGCGGATGCACACGGTATCCTCGGGCATACTCCGCCGCGATCCGGAGATCTTCGATGCGTGCATTGGTGCAGGAGCCGATAAAGACGCGATCGACAGCGATGTCCTGCATCGCCGTGCCCGGCTTCAGGTCCATATATTCAAGGGCGCGGGCCGTCGCGGCACGGTCGGCTTCCGATTGCGCCGAATTCGGATCGGGCACGCGGCCGGTGATGGGAGCGACCATTCCCGGATTGGTACCCCACGTGACGTATGGTTCGATGGTTGCCGCGTCGATCATAACTGTGCGATCAAATTGCGCGCCATCGTCGGTACGCAGCGTTTGCCAATGCTCGACCGCTTTGTCGAATGTTTTGGGGGCAAAACGGCGTCCGCGGACGTAGTTGAATGTAGTCTCGTCGGGAGCGATCATGCCGGCACGCGCTCCTGCTTCAATGCTCATATTGCAGACGGTCATCCGGCCTTCCATGGAGAGCGCACGAATGGCCGAGCCGCGATACTCGATCACGTAGCCGGTAGCGCCGTCGGAACCAATTCGCCCAATGATGCCAAGCACGATGTCTTTTGCAGTGGCACCCAGCGGCAGCTCGCCATCGACAACGATCTGCATCGTCTTCGGCTTCTTCTGCCAGAGGCACTGCGTGGCCATGACGTGCTCGACTTCCGACGTCCCAATTCCGAACGCCAGCGCACCAAAGGCGCCATGAGTGCTGGTATGGCTGTCGCCGCAAACGATCGTCATACCCGGCTGCGTGAGTCCCAATTCCGGGCCGATCACGTGCACGATGCCCTGCTCTGCTGCGTCGATATCGAAGAAGCGCACGCCGAAGTCGCGGCAGTTGCGTCGCAGAGTTTCGATCTGCTGTGCGGCGATTGGGTCGGTAATTACGCTGCGATTGCTGGTCGTGGGAACGTTGTGATCCACAGTGGCC
>CAYNPS010000021.1:0-2501 GCA_964399125.1 uncultured Terriglobales bacterium | reverse complement strand
ACGAGGCTTCCCATTTCGGTCGTCGAGACCTGCTGCTCGCTCGGAGCGCGATGAATATCTGCGGTGCGATATCCCTGTTCCAGAACGGAGCGGATCGCCAGCTCGACCTCTTCCGCCTCGCGGTGCATAGCAAACGTATGCCGAAGCATCATTGCGACCGAGGCAATTGCTCCGAGCGGATTGGCGATATTCTTTCCAGCAATGTCTGGAGCAGAACCGTGAACCGGCTCATACAGATTCACTGCGCCTCCGACGCTCGCTGAAGGCAGCATACCCAGCGATCCGGTGATAGCAGCAGCTTCGTCAGACAGAATGTCGCCAAAAAGATTTTCCGTCAGCACCACATCGAAACGACGCGGATTCGAAACCAGATGCATCGCGAACGCATCGACGTAAACATGCTCCAGCGAAACCTCAGGATAGGATTCGGCCACGCGAGTGACGACGCTTCGCCAGAGCTGCGAGGTCTCCAGCACGTTGGCTTTGTCAACGGATGTCAGTTTGAAGCAACGCTGTTTAGCGAGTTCGAACGCGACACGCGCTACGCGCTCAATCTCGGCTTCGCTGTAGCGCATCGTGTTCCACGCCGAGCGCGCGCCGGACGCATCGCAACCGCGCGGCTCGCCAAAGTAGAGCCCGCCAAGAAGTTCGCGTACAAAAAGAACGTTCGCTCCTGCAACAATCGTTGGGCGAAGAGGAGAGCACTCGGTCAAGGCGTTGTACGCGATCGCCGGACGCAGATTGGCAAAGCCGCCGAGTCCAATGCGCAACTGCAGCAAGCCCGCTTCGGGACGACGATCTTGGGGAAGTTTGTCCCATTTTGATCCGCCAACGGCTCCGAGCAGAACCGCGTCGCTTTCGAGACATTCGTCGAGGGTCGTTTTGGGAAGCGGGAAGCCGGTTGCGTCGATCGCCGCGCCGCCGATCGGATATTCCTGCGTCTGCAGCTCGAAGCCGCCAATGTCCGCCAGCGTGCGCAGCACCTTGACGGCGACCTGCATTACTTCCGGACCAATTCCATCTCCCGGCAAAACTGCGACTTTCAATCTCATTTGCCTGTTGTCCCTCTTCTAAACCGCCTGAGCTGCTTGACCTGAGACCACATTCGCGCGCGCGCCTCTGCGCTCTACCGGTAGCAGCGCAAGCAAGTCCTGGTCATAGACGCTCTTCTTTCGATCCGCGAGTTCGATGAAACGAACGTATGTCTCCTGAAGCTCGGCTGAGCTGAGCTCATATCCCAATTCTGTATAACGTGCTTTGAGCGCGTGCCGTCCGGAGTGCTTGCCCAGCACCAGCGTGGTTCCCGGGGCGCCCACCGATTGAGGCGTCATGATTTCGTAGCACAGCGGGTTCGAGAGCACGCCGTGCTGATGAATTCCGGCGGCGTGAGCAAAGGCATTGGCTCCCACAATTGGCTTGTTGGGCTGGGGTCCGAAACTGATTGTGCGCGCAAGCTGCTGGCTGGCTGCGTAGAGCAGCTTCGTATCGATGCCGGTCTCATAGGGCATGCGATCGGAGCGGACGCGCATTGCCATTACGATTTCTTCGAGCGCCGCGTTTCCTGCACGCTCGCCGATGCCGTTGATCGTACACTCCACCTGGCGTGCTCCCGCATCGATTCCGGCGATGGTATTGGCGACCGCCAGGCCTAAGTCGTCGTGGCAATGGACAGAGAGTACGGCCTTATTCATGTTGCTGACTTTGGTTCGGAGACTCGCAATCAGCGCCCCATACTCGGCCGGCAGTGTGTAGCCGACTGTGTCGGGAATGTTGATGGTCGTCGCGCCCGATTCGATCGCCGTCTCGACGACTTCACACAGAAAATCAAATTCCGAACGCGTCGCATCTTCGGGCGAAAACTCAACCTCGTCGACCATTGTTTTTGCCAAAGACACGCCTTCACGCGCCTGCTTCACGCATTCTTCGCGCGAGATCTTCAGTTTGTATTCAAGATGAATATCCGAAGTCGCAAGGAACAGATGGATACGACTGCGCTCAGCATCCTGCAGAGCTTCGCCTGCGCGCTCTACGTCTTCTTTTTTGCAGCGAGCCAGAGCGGCGATCGTGGGACGACGAATCTCTCGCGCAATCAGTTGCACGGCGGAAAAATCGCCGTCGGAGGCGATCGGGAATCCGGCTTCGAGGATGTCCACGCCGAGAGCATCCAGGGTCTCTGCCATACGCAGCTTCTCGGCAATGTTCATGCTGCATCCTGGAGACTGCTCGCCGTCGCGCAACGTGGTATCAAAGATCGTGATTCGTTCCATAGGCGTTCCTCAGGTCGGGTTTCGTACAGTCAACCGTCTGTTCTACGACTCGGATAATTATAATCCAAGCTTATAATTTTTATGGAATCATAATGCTGAGTGGTAGTATTTGAGGAGCTTATGGGAATATAAGCACTCGGCAGTCGGCATTCAGCTATCAGCAACAGCCAAGTTGTCTCGATATAGCTAGTTTCCGACGTCGCAGAAATTTGGCTGCACGAATTGACACTCGGC
>CAYNPS010000020.1:0-44377 GCA_964399125.1 uncultured Terriglobales bacterium | reverse complement strand
ACCTCGTGAACCATCTCGCGACGATGGCCGACTTGCACCGCGCGGGACGCTATGCCCGGATGTCGGACGACGTCTTTGCACTAACGGGGCAAAACCCGCTGACGATGCAGGAATTCGTCAGGAAGAATGCGGCTACATTCACCGATTCTGCGAAGGCGGCCTGAATGCTATTCAAAGACGCGACTTCGATTCAGATGACCCCTGACTGACGAAAGAGCTTCATGTACTTCAAGACCGCCGACGTTGCTGGCCTCAGATTCTTTTACCGCGAGTCCGGAGACCCGTCGAAGCCGAACATCGTCCTGCTGCACGGTTTTCCTTCCTCGTCGTACCAATTCCACGACCTTATTCCACTTCTTGCGGATCGGTTTCACGTCATCGCGCCTGATTACCCCGGCATGGGGTTCAGCGAGGCACCGGACCGGACCGTCCTGCAACCGACCTTTGACGACGTAGCCACGGTTATCGACGTGTTCCTCGCGCAGCACGCGCCTGGGCCATTCATCTTGTACTTGCACGATATCGGCGGTCCGATCGGAATGCGGATCGCGACCGCCCACCCCGAACGGATTGCCGGCCTCATTTTCCAGAACTTCACCATGTCAGTGGAGGGTTGGAACCCCGAGCGCCTGAAAGTGTACGAGCGGCTCGGCGGCGCTGAAAGCCCAGAAAAACTGGCCGAGACCCAGCAATTTGCCACAGTGGAACGCAGCATGTTTCTCCACAAAAAGGGCGCGCGCCAGCCTGACGCCCTGAATCCGGACAATTGGGCGATCGACGCCTACGCGTTCTCGATCCCGGCGAGTCGGGTCTTCATGTCGCGGTTGTTCATGAACTTGACGACGAATATTCAGCACTATTCCGAATGGACCGCCTATCTGAAGGACCGGCAGCCGACGACGCTCATCGTGTGGGGGCGAAATGACCCTCTAATCCTGCCTGCTGCGGCGGAATTCGTGAAGCAGGTTGTGCCGACAGCCGATCTGCGCTATTTCGACGGTGGCCACTTCGTGCTCGACGAGTATGCCGGTGCGATCGCCGAGGCGATCATCGAGACGTTCTCCCCGTAGGAAGGAGAAGGACCATGAACAAACTCGCCAAGCAGGCACTCGACGCCCACGGCGGCCTTGAACGTTGGAACCATTTCACTACGCTTTCAGCTCACCTGATCCAAGGGGGCGATCTCTGGGCGGCGAAGGGCAAACCGGGAGTGCTGGCCAACGTAACCGTCACGGTCGACCTCCGCGACGAGAAGGCTTCGCACTGGCCCTTCGGTTCTCCCGATCGACGGTCGCGCTTCGAACCACACCGGGTCGCGCTCGAAGACGCGAACGGTAAGGTCCTTGAAGAACTCCTTCAACCCCGCTCCTCGTTTAAAGGACACGCTACCCTCTGGAGCGATTTGCAGCTCGCCTACTTCGCCGGGTACGCGATGTGGACCTATCTGAACATTCCGTTTCTCCTTGCCAGACCCGGAGTTGAGTCAGAAGAAGTGGAGCCGTGGCAAGAGGCAGGCGAAACGTTGCGTCGTTTGAAAGTCCGCTTCCCCGTGGATATCGCGACCCACAGCACAGAGCAGGCACTCTACTTCGACCGGCAAGGATTGTTGAGGAGACAGGACTACAACGTCGAGATCGATGGCACCGCAGGAGCAGCGCACTACGTCTACGATCACAAGGAGTTTTCTGGCATTGCCTTCCCGACGAAAAGAAGAGTCTTCCGTCGTCAAGCGGACGGACACCCCGCTCCCGAACCATTGATTATCTCCATCGACCTCGATCGGATTGTCCTCAGCTAGAGCGCACAATTAGGCATTGAGCAAAGATAGATATTAGTCGGCATCACACGTATCCATCTACTAGTGAAGGAGGTTGGCCAATGAAAGTCGTCAAAGCTGCCGCTATTCAATTCAGTCTGCTGATTGACCGCACTCCCACGAAAGGGGTCTCAATTCCGTACCGCCCAGATCAACATTGAAGGGCTGGGACGACCGTCTTGAGAGGCAACGCAAGCTCCGATGCATCGACTACCGGCCGAGTGGTGAATGTCTTAGGCAAATAACTGACACACTGCCAAGATTCTCAAGGAGGCTCAACATGAAACCTGCGGACAATAGCGATTCCGCTGACAAACTCAGTCACTATTACCCCTGGTGGCTGGACAACCTTGCCGACGATGTGACCGGGGAGGGCGCGGCGATCGAAGGCACTCTCCATGGCGCACAGGAAGTCCGAAAATTGGTGCTCGACGCCCGTGAGTTATATGAGCAGCACGAGTTCCAGTTCACTGGCGACTACGGGGACAGAGGCTTTATCGAGGAGTACACCTGCTTGATTAAAGGCGCGCCCACCAGCGCTGTCGTCACGGTTACCCGCAACGATGCGGGGAAAGCCCAGCACATCGTGGTAAACCACCGGCCTCGCAGCTCAGTGCTGCTCTTCGCTCGCGTGATGGGCGAGAAGTACGCCGGCACGCCTCTCGCGAAGTACTTCGTAACCAACTAATGCTCAATGTGACGGAAGGCTGTTGACGAGGGCAGCGTCTAGCGGACGGCGCCCGCGCGTCAAACACCGAAATATTCAACAGCAAAATACTAAAAGATGAATAGGAGCTACTGCCATGAAGAACCCGATCACCCCCGAGGGCGCTGCTTCAGCGCAGAACCCGCTGCCGCCTGTGCCCACCACCAAAATCCTGGCGATCTCCCATTTCAAGGGGGCGGCCATGACACCCGCCCAGCGCGCCCAGATCATGCCGCACGAGGTGCATGACACAGTGAATGCTTATCTCGCGGGCAAGATAGACCAGTGGTATTTCCGGACCGACGGCCAGGGGGTGGTTTTCATCGTCAACGCAAGCACACCGGAAGAGGCGAAAAACATATTGGAAAAATTCCCGCTGGGGCAGGCCGGTTTGATGGGCTTTGATTACATTCCGCTAGGTCCGCTCAGTCCGCTGCGCATCATCAATGACATGGTGAAGTAACTTTTTTGAAGGAGGCATGCAATGACATCTATCGCCAGCTCAGCGTCCGAGGTGAAGGTTCAGCACCGCTCGCTCTTGATCGAGCGTAGCTATGAGGAATTCACCGGGCGGCTCGAGCAGATCCTCGGGCGGTTCGTCCCATCAAGGTTGAAAGGCCTGACGCCCGCGGGTGCCATGGAGGAGCTGAAGTCGATGGAGGGCGAGCAGGGGTTCATGATCATCAATATCTTCGACCATGGTGCGGACCTGCTGATGGTCGGCCAGCCCCGCAAGGCCAAGCAGTACCTGATCGGCAATCCACTCGTGGCGATCCAGATAACTCGCTATGACATCCGTGCGGCACTTTATGCTCCGCTGCGAGTGCTCGTCTTCGAGTCCGAGCCTGGTCGCACGGTCGTCGAATTCGATCAAGCTTCGACGCTTTTCGGACAGTTCGGACGAAATGAAGTCACCGCCGGAGCTGTCGAGAGTGATGAAAAACTCGATCGCGTCATCGCGAAGGCCGCAATGACCTAACACGGTGATCGGTTCGTGCGAGTGTAGGCAAGAGTGTGCCAAAACCAGCCGGTCACCTTGTACAGGATGGCTCCGCGTGTAGGATGGCTCCGCGCGCCTGGGAGAGACCTGAGGGTCCAGGCCTCTTGCCTATTCTGATTATGCACGTCACACTCGACAAGAACGCGAACCCAGCCGGCTTCCGGGTGCTGCGAGGGTCGCCCAGTCGGCAGGAGAGAGCGATGAATCCTGTGGAGATCGCGGCGCTCGATTCGCTGAACCTGCTCGTCGTCGTGGACAACGAGAGCGACACGCTATCCAGCGTGGATGAAGGTGTGCCGCAGCTTCCCGAGCTCGGGCGACTGGTCGCGCGTGTTCCCCATCTTGCGCCCAAGGAGGGCCATGACTGCGTCGAGCCCTGGGGGCATCTGTGCCTCGCCTGCCACGGCTTCTCGGCGCTGGTCACGGAGCGGCGCGGCTCCGAAGAGCGCTCGGTCCTCTTCGACGTCGGACCCTCCGCCGAGGTATGGCTGGAGAATGCGCGTCGGCTCGGCGTCCGGCTCGCGGCCATCGAAGCCGTGTGCCTCTCGCACTGGCACGCGGACCACAGCGGCGGCCTCCCGGGGGTGGTCGCTGCTATCACGCGGTCCCGCGTCGAGGAAGGGCTTCTGTTTTGGTGTCGCGTGTGAGAAGAACGGGTCTTAACGGGACCGGCGGAGAGAGCGAAATTAGAACTCGCGATACGGTTTCCCGTGTGCCGGTTTCGGGAACTGCCTGTCTGTTCCAAGCCATAACTAAGCAATATGGTTATAGGTGGCTGCATCATGCTCGCCACCCATGCGTCGGCTCTGTCTGAAGCTTCCGCGGCGAGGGTTTCGACCAATTCCTCTTCTAGCATTGTCACCAGATTCTCAGCACAACGGCGCTAACGCTGCGCGCCCGATCTTGGTGGTAGCCGGATGGGAAGATTCAGTTTTTGCGTTCTCTCGTCCTGAATATGTGCCTTGACGGTCTGCTGAACTAAACTTGCGCCGCTCGCGGTGACGTTTTGAGTGAGCGAGCCCGGCGTGCCTAGCTCATTGATCACGGACTCCGTGGTCGAGAAGGCTCCCGATGTGGGGAACGTGTGCACGACGCCGGGGGTGAAGGACGGCGCGCTTTTATCTGAAAACGCCCACTGATATGCATTTACGAAGTGATTGGGATCCTGCCATCCCGCGCCACAAAACAATACTGTGTTGGGGGCGACCTGCGGCAGAGCCGTCTGTTTGATAGCTGGTGTTGGAGCAGGATCGTTAGGTTGGGCTGTAACGTCAACAGCTGCGCTGGAGACCGCTCCGGCGCTGTCAACAGCTTGTACTTCCACGTGGTGATTGCCGGTGTAAACCTTGAGCGCTGTATTCACCGTGGCCTGATCGATGGAATAGATCTGTGTGCCGTCGACCAGCACGTTCATCCGCTTTATCGGATTAGCACTGGTAGCCGAGGCAACAAATGTTGGTTTTGGCCAATTCACCACCCCAGAAGAAGCTGGAGTGAAGATCGTTACCCCGGGAGTGATGGCCGTTGCCGAAACTCGTTGAACCGCAACCGCGGACGCACCGCCATTGTCGACGACTGTTGCCGTGATGTTATACGCTCCGACGCTTGCGTAGGTATGGTTGGCAGTAGGACCCGGGGCAGTCACGCCGTCCCCGAAATCGATGGTGGAGCTTGCGATAGAACCATCTGCGTTGCTTGAGGGCGTAGTAGATGCGCTGAAAGTAAGCGGAGCCGTTTGGGAAAGCGCAAGCCTCGCGGTAGGGGGCTGATCACCGGCAACGAAAACAATCGGCGCCGACATTTTGTTCTGAATACCCGGACGGCCCGTGGCTTTCACATACAACGTAAACTTGCCAGCGCTCAATGGGAATGGCGTGAGATCTAGGGAGTGCGTGCCCGTCGGAACATCGGCCAGCTTTGCCAGGTTCTGCCCGTCTGTACTCGAGAACACCGTGTAATGATCGACAGTATCTTCAGGTCCGCCGGCGACGTTCCAACTAAGAGTGTTTCCGGAGATACTCGGCTGCATGTAAATGCAGTTATCAATTCCCATCTCCACGGCGGTGCCTTCGTCGTAATCGTTCCAGGTAACGATTTGCAGCGAAGCTAGTTGATTGGTACTCGAGTAGAACTTCCCGATCTCGCCAAAACTGTCGATCCAGGTTTGCCCGCAGCGCGGGTGCACAAACCTGTCGATTCCCCAAGGGGCCAGGCTGTCGTTGAAGCCACGATAGACGGAACCTATCGCCAAGCGACCCGCCGGATTCGTTTGGTAGAACGCGTCTTGTGCTGCCAAGGCCGGATCAAACGGATTGGGAGACGACGGATGAAACGGATCAGCGTTGATATCCTCCCATTGAAACGCCCCGTCGCTGATCGGCCGGGTGAGCCCGTCGACGCCCCGGAACAAGAACAATGGATTATTCGTCACCTGCGCTCGTACCTGGCTCCAATCGATGTAGTAGCCATCTACTCCGAAAAACAGAATGATCGGTCGGCCGTTCACACGTGCATAGGCGGACGAAGGCACAAATTGAGTGTTGATGTAGTCCAGATCACTCAGCAGCTGTGTCGTCACATCGCAGCCATTCGCTATGGCGGCGTCGAACAGAGCACCGGCATCCTCCATGATCGCGAACTCGAACCCGGGATTCGCTTCTGCCTCGGCTCGCAGGGCCAGAGCTGTACCATTCACAGTAGCCTCGTTCAGCCCGAACCAGTCCAGGATCGCACCCTGAATACCTCGGCTCATCATGTCCGTTACCTGCCTATGAACCTGTGCTGGATCATCTGAGCTGTAACCGACATTCATGTGCCCTGACTCGCCGAACCAGCCCATGAGGGTAGCGTAGATTTTTGTTGTTGATCCACCATACAGAAGCGAATGCGTATCAATCTTGCTGATGTTGGCCGGCTGAGGAAGACCATTCAATTGGGCCGAAAAAACACTACTGGCGCTCGTGTTATTGGAGGTTTCCGCCTGGAACGTTGTGGTAGCCGTGGGGCTACTGGGAGAAGTGGGAGAGCTTGGAGGGTTCGGAGAAGCAGGAGAGTTTGGAGAACTCGAGGAAGAATTGTTGCCGCCACCACATCCAATGAGCGTGGCCAGCCCGAGCACGGCCAGGGTCAACGTTAAGCAGATTGTTCGGAACCGATCATCATGCAGTCGCATAAGCGCCGTCACATTTGCAGAGTAGTTTTTGGTCGCCAGCTTTTGCGGGAAAACGAATCCGGCACGAGCAAGCTGGCACAGCAACATGAACAGGCGGAGGCTGCGCATGCGACATCCCTCAGAAATCTACATGGAGGAGGTTCTACAAGGATGAGAGAGCCCGACGGGAGCACAAGGTTGTCCAGAGATCTGTTCTGGACGGACCTTTGTCGAAACGAGCGGTTCGGGAGCGGTTGAAGTCCGCGTAATTTCTGAAGCTCACCTCCAAGACACCGAGTCGCCACCAAAGCCTGCGTCCGTGACAACGTGCTTCCGCAACAACGGGCAGCCGAACTGACCGAAGAACCGCGCTAGCCACTCGGGATGCAGCCTGCGACCTGCGGGGAGGGTTTCGGTGCCGGGCTTCAGGCCGGAGGTCCTCCCCAAGCATGAGCACAGGCGTGGCGCTACAATTTCCGCTGTGGGCGAAGCTCTCAAAAGCGCGGACGTTCCTTTGGACACGCTCACCCGACAAAGTGCCCTCCTCGACGGGCTGTTTGCGAGAGTGCCAGAAGCCATCGTTTTGCTCGACACAGATGACCGCATTCTGCAGGTGAATCCGGAATTCACCAGGGTTTTCGGTTATGCCCAGGAGGAAGCGTGTGGACGTCTGATTAACGAGCTAGTCGTTCCCGAAGAACTCTCGGCTGAGGCGGAGGAATACGCGCGTCGTGGCCTTCGGGGAGAGAACCTGAACGTCGAAACTGTGCGGAAGCACAAGGATGGCACCCGCATTCATGTCTCGATACTCAGCGCGCCTATGTCGATTGCGGGAAGCCAGATTTGTGACTACGTAATATATCGTGACATCACTGAACGCAAACGCGCGGAACAGAGGTTACGTGAAAGCGAAGCATATCTAGCGGAAGCGCAGAGACTCAGTCAAACTGGCAGTTGGGCATGGAATCCCGCGGCCGGTGATATCAGGTACTGGTCGGAGACGTGCTACTACGTCTTGGGGTTCGATCCCGCCGGCCCGCTGCCGCGATTCGAAGAATTCTTTCAGCGAATTCATCCGGACGATCAAGCAGCGACCAGGGAACGATTCGAGCAAGCCATCCGCAACAAAGCGGATTTCGAACTGGACTATCGGGTCGTTCATCCGGAAAAAGGGATCAGGGACATTCACGCCGTCGGTCATGCGGTCCTCGATGGATCCGGCAATCTCGGTGAGTTCGTTGGTACGGTGATCGATGTAACCGAGCGTATACGTGCAGAGCAGGAGCTACGGCAACGTGAGAGCGATCTTTGCACGAAAAATGACCGGCTGAAGTTGCTCCTGAACGTAACTCACCAAATCACCTCGAATTTAGAGCTTCGTGAGGTGTTGCGTTCGATTTCCTCTAACATTCGGGAGGTAATGCACTGTGATGCTGTTTTTGTTTCGCTGGTAGATTCGGCATCAGGCACGCCCAAGCTATACGTTCTCGACTTTCCTCAGGGCAAAGGCCTTATTAAGGAGGAGATCGTCTACACGATAAGCGGAGCCGGAAAGCGCGTTTTGGAGACATTGAAACCATTAGTCGTTGACGTGTCTGACCCCGCCGCAGTTCCGCCTCAGATATACGATAAAGTCGTCGCCGAAGGCCTGAAGAGCGCCTGTTTGATTCCACTGCTTAATCGAGGTCGAGCGCTCGGGGGCTTGGTGATCGCACGGACCACCGAGACATCCTTCACGCCAGAGGATGTTGAATTCCTCAGCCAAGCTTCGGGGCAGATCGCCATCGCCATTGCAAATGCTTTGGCATACCAGGAGATTTCCGATCTAAGGGACAAGCTCGCCCAGGAGAAGCTCTATCTGGAGGAAGAAATTCGCAGCGAGAGGGGTTTCGAGCAGATCGTTGGGAGCAGCCCGGCACTAAAGCACGTTTTGCAACTGGTCGAAACAGTCGCTCCCAGCGATTCCACCGTACTACTCCTGGGGGAGACGGGCACGGGGAAGGAGTTGATTGCCCGCGCAATTCACGAGCACAGCCGGCGCAAAGACCGCACCTTTGTGAAGCTTAATTGTGCTGCAATTCCCACCGGTCTGCTGGAGAGCGAATTGTTTGGACATGAAAAGGGAGCCTTCACCGGCGCGATTACCCAAAAAATCGGACGACTGGATTTGGCGGATCAGGGCACCTTGTTTCTGGATGAAGTGGGAGACATTCCCATTGAGATTCAGCCGAAGCTGCTACGTGCCTTGCAGGAGCGTGAATTTGAACGACTGGGCAGCACTTATACGAGAAAAGTGAACGTGCGGCTCGTGGCCGCCACAAACTGCGATCTCGAGAAGATGATTGCTGAGCGCCAATTCCGCAGCGACTTGTTCTACCGCTTGAACGTATTTCCGATCCGCATTCCACCGTTGCGCGATCGCAACGAAGATATTCCACTGCTGGTGAGCTATTTCGTTCAGAAGTTCGCAAAACAAATGCAGAAGAGCATCGAAGCGATTCCTGCAGCTGTAATGAAGCGGATGACGGCATGGGAGTGGCCCGGGAACATTCGTGAACTCGAGAATTTTATTGAACGCGCCGTGATCTTGACGCGCGGCAAGTCCCTTGACGCTCCGCTCGCAGAACTGCAAAGGACGAAGGCGGGAGAACCGGTGGTGCATGGCGCCGCGAAGCGACCGAAGCTTGTCGTCGTAGCAGATAACAGCTCGCGAACTGACACAGACGCTGTGGCTGAAGAGTTTGCCGAGAAGCAGCGCGAGGAGATCATACGCACACTCACCGAATGCAAGGGACGTGTCGGCGGTGCTGATGGAGCTGCAGCACGGCTGGGTATTAATCGAACTACCCTCCTGTCTCGCATGAGAAAGTACGGGATTTACGCGAAGCAGTATGCTGCCTGAGGCACCGCCTTCCTTTTTTCTACCCTTCTCCAATCTCCTCGACGGTTTCAACATTATCAACTTCGACACTTTCAACTTCTGACATCTACCCAATTCCCCAACGCAAATTCGTTGACTTCCGGCTCTGCACGTTTGGCATGTGCCTTGCCTTATTCCTTCGCGTGAAGGCAAGAACACATGTTGAAGATCCATTGTTGACAGCCACAATCAGCGCGCTTTCTGGAATGCGAGATTGTCGCAGACTGGGCCGCTGAGCTGAAAACGGCGTGCGATGGCGTGGATGCAATTGGAGGAGAAACTAAGATGAAGCCAATAACTGCAAGCCTGGTGGGCGCGCTGTTGCTGCTGAATGCATTTGGCTGTAGCACCGGTAAAGTTCGAGCGTCGGCCCCAACTCCGCCCCCGGTAGTCGAAGTCGCACCGGTCATACAGAAAAAAGATGTGCCGGTTCAGGGCGAGTGGGTAGGAACACTCGAAGGCTACGTCAATGCACAGATTTCGCCGCAAGTGAGTGGTTACCTGATTCGCCAGGACTATCGCGAAGGGGCATTCGTCAGAAAGGGCCAGCTGTTATTTGAGATCGATCCCCGTCCGTTTCAAGCGGTGCTGGATCAAGCCAAAGGGCAATTGGCTCAGGCCGAGGCGAAGATGGCCAACGCCGAACTCAACGTCAAGCGTGATATTCCCGAGGCGGAAGCTCACGCCATTCCGCAGAGTCAGCTCGACACCGACACGCAGACGCTCCGCGCGGCGAAGGCCTCCGTCGAGGCAGACCAGGCGGCAGTCGAACAAGCCGAGCTCAACTTGGGCTACACGAGAGTCGTTTCTTTGGTCGACGGGATCGCCGGCATCAACACCGTACAGGTCGGCAACCTGGTGGGACCGTCTACGGTCCTCACCGCGGTCTCGCAGGTAAGCCCGATCAAAGTTTATTTCCCCATCAGTGAACAGGAATATCTGCGTCTGGGGGATGGTGGCGCTCCGGGCAGTGTGGACTTTATGACGCCCGCTTCACGAATCCCGTTGCAGTTGACCTTGGCCGATGGGAGTACCTACCCGCATCCGGGCAAAATCGTCTTCGCCGACCGCCAGGTGAATGTGCAGACCGGAACCATCCAGATCGTGGGTGAATTTCCCAACTCCAAGAATGTGTTGCGACCGGGCCAGTACGCACGCATTCAGGCGCCAACCGGAAATATCACGGGAGCGCTGTTGGTGCCGCAGGCCGCGGTGAGTCAGCAGCAAGGTACCTACCAGGTGACGGTCATCGGCGCCAACAACCGCGCGCAGCTCCGCACCGTCGAGGTCGGGCCAAGAGTGGGCACGCTTTGGGTGATCACATCCGGGCTGAAACCCGGAGAACGCGTCGTAGCGGTTGGTGCCGAGAAAGCAAAAGAAGGCGAACTGGTAAATCCCACGCCGTACAAAGAAACGGAGGAACGCTAAGCCATGGCAAACTTTTTCATTCGACGTCCGATCGTCGCGATCGTGATTGCGATCCTCACGGTAATAGTCGGCGCGATCACAATCGAGACCTTACCAGTAGCCCAGTTCCCCAACATCGCACCACCAGAGATCCGGTTACAAGCCACCTACCCCGGTGCTGACGCGCAGACCCTCGAGCAAGCTGTTGCCGTGCCCATCGAGCAGCAAGTCAGCGGCGTGGACAACATGACCTACATGTATTCACTGAACGCCACTGCGAACCAGCAAACGACGATGTTCGTCGATTTCGATCTCAAGACCGATCCGAACATGGACCTGATGCTCACGCAATCGCGCCAGCAACTGGCAAACGGTCAGTTGCCGCCCGAAGTGAACAATTACGGAATCACTCTCAAGAAGTCGACCACCGCGCCGCTGATGCTGGTTGCCTTGTACTCGCCGCATGGCACTCGCGATTCGAACTATCTGGCGAATTACGCCTACATCAACCTCAACGATCCGATCGCACGCTTGTATGGCGTCGGCCAGACTCAGGTCTTCGGCTCCGGGCAGTATGCCATGAGGCTGTGGGTGAAGCCTGATCAAATGGCCAAGCTTGGCATTACTGTCACGGACATTGTCAACGCGATTAAAGCACAGAACACGGTGAATCCAGCTGGCCAGGTCGGAGGAGAGCCAGCTCAGAAGAATCAGCAGTTCACCTATGCTGTGCTGGCTCAAGGGCGTCTGACGACAACAGAGCAATTCGGCGACGTGATCGTGCGCGAAGCACCGAATGGAGGCACTGTTCGCGTTCGAGATGTAGCTCGAGTCGAACTGGGCACACAGGACTACAGCATGATCGCTCGCCTGAATGGCAAGCCCAGCGCCGTCATCTCTGTCTATCAGTTGCCCGGAACCAATGCCGTTCAAACCGTGCAGGGCATCCGGAAATTCATGGCACAGATGAAGCAACGCTTCCCGCAAGACATCGATTACACCATTTCACTCGACCAGACACTCGCGGTCACAGAGGGCATGAAAGAGATCATTTGGACCCTCGTGATTGCGATTGTGCTGGTGATTTTTGTGGTTTATCTCTTCCTGCAAGACTGGCGGGCCACCCTGATCCCTATGCTTGCCGTGCCTGTCTCCCTCGTGGGCACCTTCGTGCTGTTCCCGCTGTTCGGTTTTTCCATCAACACACTCTCTCTCTTCGGTCTGGTGCTGGCTATTGGTCTGGTTGTCGATGATGCCATCGTGGTTGTCGAAGGGGTGCAGCACCACATTGAGGAAGGACTGAGTCCGAAAGATGCGGCCATCAAAGCCATGACAGAACTTTCAGGGCCAGTCGTAGGTATTGCTCTCGTGTTGGCCTCAGTGTTTGTGCCAACGGCTTTTATTCCAGGCATCACTGGTAGGCTGTATCAGCAGTTTGCCCTCACCATCGCCATCTCCGTGATACTTTCCGCGTTCAACGCTCTCACGCTCAGCCCGGCACTTTCCGTGCTACTGCTCCGCCCCAAGAAGGCAACTCGCGGGCCGCTCGGAAAATTGTTTGGCTACTTCAACCGCTATTTCGAGCGCTCGACAGACAGCTTTGTACGTTTCTCGGGTGACCTGATTCGCAAAGCCGCGGTGGTGATGGTGCTGCTTGTCGTTGCGGGCGGTGCAGCGTGGCTCTTTAGTGCCCATTTGCCGACTAGCTTTCTCCCCGACGAAGACCAGGGATACCTCTTTGTCAACATGCAGCTTCCCAACTCGGCATCCTTGGAGCGCACGAGCGCGGCTGCGAGACAAGTAGAGAAGGTTCTCGCTGACACGCCGGGCGTCCAGTACACGACTAGCGTCGTTGGTTTTAGTTTGCTGAGTTATGTGCGGACCACTTACAACGCCAACTTCTTTGTCAGCTTGAAGCCCTGGGAGGACCGCAAAACTCAGGCCGAACAATTTCAAGCCATTAAGGCGCGTTTGAACCAGGAACTCAAGCAACTGCCAGCAGGGACGGTTTTCGCTTTCTCGCCGCCGGCGATCCCCGGCGTCGGTACTGCCGGTGGCGTGAGCTTTGTCCTGGAGGATCGCGCCGGCAAGGATGTCAACTTTCTTACGGATAACCTGAACAAGTTTATGGCGGCCGCTCGCAAGCGCCCTGAGCTTGGCATGGTCAGCACCACGTTTATCCCGAGTGTGCCTCAAGAGTTCATCAATGTGGACCGGGACAAGGTGATGAAGCAAGGCGTGAATTTGACAGACGTCTACAACACCATTCAAGCGTACATGGGCGGGTTGTTCGTTAACTACTACAACGACTTCGGCCGCACCTGGCAGGTGTATGTGGAGGCGGAAGCGCCTTACCGTGCGTCGACCAACGATCTCGGGCAATTCTATGTCCGCAACGCACAAGGGCAGACGATGCCGCTTTCCGCGCTCACAAAATTCGAGAACCGTTCCGGTCCCGAGTTTACGATGCGCTACAACGAGTATCGTTCCGCGCAGATCAATGCGAGTGCTGCGCCCGGTTACAGCGCCGATCAGGCCAGAGCGGCACTGGTGGACGTTTTTCGCCAAACCATGCCCCGCGAAATGGGATACGACTGGCTGGGGATGTCTTACCAGGAAGTAAAGGCCGAAGAAGGGGTACCGGCTTCAATCATCTTCGGAATCTCGCTACTGTTCGTCTTCCTAATTCTGGCAGCTCTCTATGAAAGCTGGACCGTGCCTTTTAGCGTGCTGCTCAGCACGCCAGTCGCGGTATTCGGCGCTCTCGCTGTGCTCTGGCTGCGTCGCGTCGTGCTCGGCTTCTTCCTGCCTCAGTACATGGTTCAAATCGAGAACGATGTGTATGCCCAGATTGGCCTGGTGATGCTGATCGGCCTCTCTGCCAAAAATTCGATTCTGATCGTTGCGTTTGCCAAGGAGGACCACGAACGAGGTATGTCCATCGTCGATGCAGCACTTTCCGCGGCGAGGCTTCGCTTCCGGCCGCTCATGATGACCGCGCTCGCCTTTATTCTCGGCTGCGTGCCTCTCTGGACAGCTTCTGGAGCAGGTGCGGTAGCACGCCAGATCATGGGCACGGCGGTAATTGGCGGCATGCTGGCGGAGACGTTCATCGGCAGATTCTTTGTTCCCGCGATCTTCTATGTAGTTGAGAAATTCTCCGGTGCTGAGCGAGCAAGCACGACACAACTGAAGCCTGCCGAAGCGCCTAGCCAAGGTGACTAATATGAAGACGACTGCACTATTAGGAATTGTTGTTGTGCTGGCCCTGGAGGTCGGCTGCATGGTGGGGCCGAAGTATAAGCGGCCGGCAGTGGATGTCCCGCAGGAATACCGTGCACCCGCTCCGCAACAGGCCGCCCAAGCCTCGTCGCTGGGCAACGAGCAATGGTGGCAGGTCTATCAGGATCCGGTGCTCACGCAACTGATCCATACCGCCATCGCACAAAATTACGACCTACGCATCGCCGCAGCGCGCGTTCTTGAAGCGCAAGCGCAAGTCGGCATTACCCGCGCCAACCAGCTCCCCTCGGCGAGCGTGGGTGCGGACGTTTTCAGCCAGCAAAATGCCAAAGTTACAAATCTATTTCCTGCTTATCAGGTCAATGGGGGCGAACTGAACCTGTCGGTGATCTGGAATCTGGACTTCTGGGGAAAATACCGCCGGCAAACCGAGGCGGCTCGCGCCCAGTTACTCGCCACTGAATGGGGACAGCGCGCGGTAATCTCTTCGTTGGTTGCGAACGTTGCGACGGCTTATTTCCAGCTTCGTGCGCTCGACAGCGAACTCGACATCTCGAAGCGCACGCTGGCATCGCGGCAACAATCCCTGAAGTTAACGCAGGTGCTTGAGAGTCACGGTGGAGCGTCCGGACTAGACGTGAGTCAGGCAGAGCAACTCGTCTATACCGCATCGGAAACAATACCTGATCTCGAAAGGCAAATTCAGCAGCAGGAAAACGTGCTCAGTGTTCTGCTCGGCGAAAATCCCCAATCCATTCGCCGCGGACGCGCGCTTACCGAACAGCCTGTCCCCCGGAGCGTTCCGGCCGGTATTCCCTCCGAATTACTCGAACGCCGGCCGGACGTCCGCCAGGCGGAACAGAACATGGTCGCATCCAACGCACAAATTGGCGTCGCCAAAGCTTCATTCTTCCCAAGCGTATCGCTCACCGGGCTGGGAGGACTGGAGAGCAACGCCTTGCACCAGTTCATCACACAGCCCTCGGAGACCTGGTACGGCGCGCTTAACGTGAGTCAGCCCGTCTTCGAAGGCGGAGCACTCCGCTCGGGACTGAGGCTCGCCCGAGCGCAATGGCAGGAATCGGTGCTCTCGTACCGCCAAACCGTCCAGAACGCGCTCGAACAGGTTTCCAATTCGCTCATCGCCTCTCAAAAAGATCGTGAATTCCGCCAACAACAGGAACTGCTCACGGAAGCTGCGCAGAGCTCCGATCGGCTCTCGCAAATCCTTTATCAGCACGGCGGCGCAAGCTATCTCCAGGTGCTGACCAACGACACGAACTACTTCTCAGCGGAACTCAACCTGGTGCAAGCCCAACTCAACGAACGGTTGGCGCTCGTCCAGCTCTACCAGGCGCTCGGCGGCGGCTGGCAAACGTAGAGGACGTACGGATGCTAAAGATCTCCATCATCGAAAGCCACAGTCAGCGCCGATTGGTTTTGGAAGGCAAACTCGTGGCGCCGTGGGCCGCCGAACTAAAGGCTGCGTGCGAACAGGCCAGATCTGACCTCCACGAGCGTGAACTCATAGTCGAAGCGAAGAACATAACGGCCATCAGTCCGGCGGGAGAGAACGTACTGCTTGCGTTAATGAATGACGGCGTCAAGCTCCGCGCTCATGGCGTTTTTACCAAACACATATTGAAGCAACTCGCCCGTAGGGTGCGCCGGAATGTTCAGGAGGGCAGCTGATGAGATACCTACAGAAAAATTCGATTCAGGTTGACCACACAGACGACCACGCGGGGATTAAAGATTTTCGCAATATCTTCATCGAAAACATTGACAGACTTTACCTGCTCTCCCTTTTGCTGACAGGCGATCAGGAGAAAGCAGAGAGATGCTTTGTTACGGGTTTTGAAGAGTGTGCCACTACAAATAGGGCATTCAAGGAATCGGCGCGTGCCTGGGCAAAGCGCGCCATCATTCAAAATGCAATTCGTGCACTGCAGCCGCTCCCCGACGATGCCAGCTCAAAGGCCGCCAATCACTTTCCCGCCGATCGAAAACTGCCGAATGCTGTAGACCCGCATTTCAAAGCTGTGTTAGCGCTTGAAGACTTCCAACGGTTTGTGTTCGTCATGTCCGTTCTGGAACATTATTCCGATCGTTCCTGCGCCCTCTTTCTTGGCTGTTCGGTTCATGACGTTCGGATAGCTCGCACACGCGCGATCGAGCGTCTGGCGGAGTCAAGCCTTAGCCGTTCATCTTGCGAAATAGATTTCGAAGCTGTTCGGGAGTCGGACTAGTGAGCCATGCTAACGAAACTGTGTCGATTCACCGGTGCGTCCACTCTGTCTCCGTTCTGTTTGAATACACGCGGTTCACTCGTTTCGATGCAGCAACTGCAGGCTTGGCAGACCGCCTGCCCCCTCTTCGATTAAGCATGCCTTTAGCGCCACACCTGGCGCTTGCCAGAATGCACGACATGGACGCCCCCGAAAAGCAATAATGAGGAAGATGACACACCCGTTGTCCTGATCTGTGTCACTGTAGCGATTCTGTTGTTAGCGTACGTAGGTTATCTCTGGCTGCACAGCTGACGACCAATGTGGATCGCGTGCGCCGGAGGATGGAATCCAAGGCGGCAATCTTGGAGCGCAAAGACAAGTTCTCCTACTCTCGTTTGGGCCCACCGTATTCTTTCCCCGTGGCCTCCGCTACGGCGGCATGCGTGACCAAATTTTCGTCTGACTCTCCTTTGGATTCCGGCGGCTTGCTTGCCGCCGGTTCTTTTGGAGGTTCCTTGTCTCTTTGGCTCGCTGTGTTCAAGTGTCCCACTTGAGGTTTGTAGTGGTGGCACAGTTCCGCGACGTGAGTGCTTTTCTTGCCGAGATATCGTCCACCGTCTCAAATCAACTTGGAACTGATTCCCGGTTTGTCGGCTATCCGGAAACTAATCTAAGAGTCGAGTTCGTTGCCCGGCACCGTAAATTTAATTCGCTTCTGTTCGTACAGAATTGCCGAAGCAATTTGCCGTTGTACGCAAGCCGGCACACAAATCCCACAAGATCCGACTAGAGTGTTGTCCAAAGCTAGGCTTTTTGCACCCACAGCGGCGCAAACGAAGCACGGTAATACCAGAACAGAATCACCCAACATATCGTCGCCAGAACCGCCAGCTGTGCCCCGCTGTGCTGCATTGTCAAGTGGTAGACAATTATGTTGGCGACCACTGGGCCGCTCAACGCAATCGCCAGTGGAACGTACCTCCCAATCAGAAACAGCGCTCCGCTGATGACCTGCACCGCACCCACAAACCACACATAGTGTGAAACGACCAGCGCGCCTAGAAACTGTCCCCACACTCCTTCCAGCGGAGGCATCGGTAGAAACTTCAGAAACGGATTAAGCCCAAAGACAAGAAACATCAAACCCAGCAGCATTCTTGCAATAATGGCCGCAATTTTCATAGGTGCGTTCTTTCTGTTCCTGTGGCGTTCAATGGAAAGGATCACCACTGAACTCAAGCCTCAGTTAATTGTGCTCCATGCTGGTCCGCTCTGAAACGACCTGGCGGCCCAATCATGCGATCTTGTTGAGTACTAGCTCACAGGCGAGAACCTCCCGAAGCTTCGCCTCCGCTCTCTCTCGTGCGGCATGGGCATCGGTGGCAATGGAATCCGTGATCAACAGCTCCACCGGGCGCAGCTGGATCACACGGACATGAAAGAGAGTCGGCTGCAGTGTTCGTTTGTTCTTGATCGGCTCAATGTCGGCCACGAAGTTGCCTTGGTAGATTTTCATGATCTGCTCCACCCCCATTCGGGCACAGGACGTTCCGGTGCGATGCATTGTGAGCGCTCGTCCGCAGAACGTCAATATTAACGAGGAAATTGATGGGGGAGCGGTAATAAAGCGAACTTCATCCCGTCGAAGGCGAGAACAGACGCAGCTCATCTTCACAGCTTTCGCGCTATAGCTGGGTGCCCAAGCATGCTTACGTTGAGTCCGCGTCCGCTTCGATGATCCAGTCCGGCTTTGATCTGTGCGCGCGTCTCTTTCTGGCGACCCCGTTTCCCGGCGTTTTGTTGGGTGCCCAAAAGCATGCTTAATCGATCCGCGCCCGCTTCGATGGTCCGTTCGTTGTCGTCGTCTTGATTTGCACGCGGGAGATCGTCTCGGTGTTTCATGTGTTGGCCTTAAGCTCGTCATGTGGGTCTTTCCTGATGTATCTGCGTGACATCGATTGGGAAGAACCTACACCTATTTTGGAAATGTAAAGAGCTGACATCGGGTGCTCTCTTCTACAGACGCACAGTCTTCTCCAAAACGTCATCGAGGTAGGACTGCGAGATGCGCAACGGCTCCCTGTTTCCCTCGAGCCGGGACATCATCAATGCGCCCTCCAGGGAGGAGATGATGATCGTCGCCAAATCTTTCGGATCCACCTCGCGCCTGATTTCCTTGCGATCGATTCCTTGACGAATGATCGAACCGAGGCGACCTCGCCACCCGCGAAGCGCCTTGAGAGCACGCAGGCGAAGAATGTCATTGCCGTCATCGGCGTCGATCGCCGTATTGAGCAGCGGGCAACCGCCCGTCACAGCTGGCCGGCGTTCGACGAAATTGGCCACAAACTGCTTCAGACGATCCACACTGTTCGGCACGGAATCCAGCCCATGCATGCGCGCTTCCATCGCGGCGCCCCACGCATAGTCAAAGGCTTCCACGGCCAATTCCTCCTTGCTGGAAAAATGTCTATAGATGCCGCCCTTCTCGAGTCCCGTGGCTTCCATCAGGGCCGCGAGTGAGCTGCCCTCAAAGCCATGCTGATTGAACAGCTCTGCAGCCTGCGCCACAATGCGGGCACGGGTTTCCTCTCCTTTTGACATCCTGCCACCTCCGACACACTAGAAAGAGACCGCTTGGTCTTTCGCTAGTATACAAGCATTTTACTTTTGCGACCACGTGGTCTCATTTGTCATCTGAGCAGCCATTGCATATGGCTACCCTGGTTGCAGAACTTGAGAGACCAGCACTTCAGCAGCGAACGGTCAATCCGTGGCTGATTGCCATTACGGTTACGCTCGCCACTTTCATGGAATTGCTGGATACCGCGATCGCGAACGTCTCCCTGCCCCATATCGCAGGAGGGCTCGCGACCAGCTATGACGAGAGCACGTGGGTGCTAACCAGCTACCTGGTTGCCAACGCCATCGTTCTGCCGCTGAGCGCGTGGCTGAGTCGGGTCTTCGGACGCAAGAACTATTACATGACGTGTGTGGCGCTCTTTAGCGTGAGTTCGCTTCTGTGCGGGCTGGCTCCGAACCTGGGGGCCTTGATTTTCTTCCGTATTCTGCAAGGAATCGGCGGAGGAGGGCTTGCCCCAGTGGAACAAGCAATTCTGGTGGACACTTTTCCTCCGCACAAACGTGCGGCTGCTTTCGCCCTTTACAGCATGGCAATTGTGACAGCGCCAGCGATTGGGCCACCGCTAGGCGGTTGGATCACCGACAGTTTCTCCTGGCGATGGGTTTTCTTTATCAATGTGCCGATTGGAATTTTCTCATTAATGCTCACCAGCCGCATGGTCTCCGATCCGCCCGAGTTCAAGGCGGAGGTTGAGAGAGCCCGGAGAGCGGGCAAGCTGACCATCGACTACATCGGAATCATTTTCATCGCGATCGGTTTCGCCTGCCTCGAGGTGGTGCTGGATCGCGGTGAACGGGAAGATTGGTTTGAAAGTCATTTCATTGTGGTGTTTTTTGCGATCGCACTGGTTGCGCTGGCAACCGCGATCATCTGGGAACTTCGCCATCCCGATCCAGTGGTGGAGATCGCGTTACTAAAAGAGAGGAACTTTGCCATCTCGAACGCATTTTATTTTCTCTTTGGATTCATCTTATTTGGTTCCACCGTACTGATCCCGCAGATGCTGCAATCGCTGTACGGATACACTGCCACTGATGCAGGCTTTGTATTAGGTCCAGGAGCTATGGTGATCGTGGTCATGGCGCCGCTCGTAGTGCGGCTGGTCAAGCGGATACCAGTGGCATGGCTGATTGGAGTGGGATTCACAGTTCTCAGTCTCTCGATGTGGCACTTCGCCAGTTTCGATCTGACGACGGATTACCGCAGCGAGCAGTTGGCACGGGCAATTCAAGGACTGGGGATCGCTTTTCTCTTCGTACCCACAAGCCAGCTTGCATATTCCTACCTTCCCAAGGAGAAGAACAACAAGGCCTCCAGCCTGACGAACTTGTTTCGAAATCAAGGCGGAAGCTTTGGCATTGCCTTTGTCACAACGATGGTCGAACGGCGCAGCCAGTTTCACCATTCTGTCCTGGCAGCTCATGTCACTAATTACGATGAAGGCTTCCGAACAACTCTCGCAAATCTCACCAACATATTCATGGAACGAGGCTACTCAGCTCCAGACGCCGCTCAGCGGGCCCTGGCGCAAATCGGCGCACTTGTGCAGCAACAAGCCGCTCTGTTGAGTTTTCTGGATTGCTTCTGGTTATTGGGCGTAATTGCGCTGGCCGGTCCTTTGCTCGCGCTGTTTATTCGAAGTTTCAAGCAGGGCGGAGGAGGTGCTGCCCATTGAGCTTTGGTGGGTGCCCAAGAGCATGCTTAGTCGATCCGCGCCCGCTTCGACGATCATCGAGGGTCTTCAGCTCTTTTGATTCATCACCCGCGGTTGGTTCGAGTGCCGGCGCGTAGAACGAAATCGCCGACAGCTCCGCGCTACTATCAAATATAAGCATATCCGTACCACCCGTCGCCGATGGAACCGTTTGATCGGCACCGCCTCGCCAGGCGCTTGGATCGCCACAATGGAAATGGTTCGTCATCAGAGATATCTGTCGTCCACGAGGCTAACCTTTTTTGCTACTCTCAATCACCTCGGTCTGATAAGTCTCTCCGAAGCGTGCCTTTGTCGCTGACCCCGATTTTCGTGGAATTACGGGAAGTGGTGCTAAGATGCGCTCCTTGACCGATAGACTGAACGTCAAAGCCGTTTTTCGGGCGGCCGAATCGTACATGGTCAGCCCGGGAATGCTGCATATTCTTTGCAGTACAAGCGAAGAGGGCGCCTATGATTCAAGCCGCTCAGAATCAAGCTTCCGATCACCGCATCAGCCGAGGATACCTGCTCCAGATCTTGGTCGTCTTCGTCGCCTATTTGGTCGCGGGTAAGCTCGGCCAAGCCACAACGAACATCAGAAGCAGTAATCTTGGGCCGGTATGGCCTGCATACGGCGTTGCGCTAGCCGCTATTTTGATTTGCGGATATCGTGTCTGGCTGGGGGTGGCGGCTGGGGCGTTTCTCGTGGCATTCTTCAGCCCCGTCTCCCACGTTGCTGCACTCGGGCAAGCGACTGGAGCAACCGTAGCAGCACTGACCGGTGCCTTCCTTCTCCAACGCTTTGCTGATTTTCGTCCCTCGCTTTCGCGCTTATCTGATGTGCTCAGCCTCATTGCGTTTGGAGGGTTTGGCAGCGCCATAGTGAGCGCCTCAATGGGAGTATTAGTTCTGAATGCAACTAACGCCCATGCTTATTCCGGGTGGGGCGCGGCATGGCTGATCTACTGGCTGGGAGATGCTACTGGGGTCTTGCTGGTGACGCCACTTGCCCTATGTTTCACCGACTTCTCAAAGCTCCGTGACCGGCGTCACATCACAGAGCTGGCAATTCTCTTCTTGTTCCTTAGCTTGACCTGCTTCGTTATCTTCAGCGATCTGCCTTCTATTCCAGTCAAGCTGCACCTGATGGCCTTCGCCGTACTGCCGTTCATAATCTGGGCAGCCATACGTTTCGGAGTGGGCGTAACGGCATTGGCGATACTGACCGTCGCTGCCATCGCTACTGTTGAAACCGCTTTGGGTTCCGGTCCGTTCGCGATGAACACTGCTTTCGTAAATGCTGTTCTGTTGGACGTGTTCTTCGGGGTGCTTTCGATATCAGGCTTGTCATTGGCGGCGGTAATTGCCGAACGGGAGCGTGCGGAGGGCGAGCGAGAGCAGGTTGTGACTAAACAGGCAGCAATGGAAGCGCGCCTTGAAACAGCGCAGGCACTGCAACTGAGCGAGCAACGATGGCGCTTAGCGGCACAAGCCGGGAAGATGTACGCCTATGAGTGGGATGTGGCAACCGATGCAGTTCTTCGATCTGGTGAAATCGCCGGTGTGCTCGGCCCAGTACAAGAAGGCTCATGCCTTACGCGCCAGCAGTTGCTAACTAGAGTTCATCCGGATGACCGAGCACGATTTGTAGCTTCCGCTACCGAGAGAACTCCTGAAGACCCGGATACTCAGATTAGCTACCGTCTATTGCGCCCTGATGGATCAGTCATATGGCTGGAAAAAACCGCCCATGCTTTCTTCGACCGGGACAGCAGAATGGTGCGAATGGTGGGCATGATTACAGATATCACCGAACGAAAGCAGGCCGAGGAAAAACTGCGAGAGTACGAGAAAGCCGTCGAAGGCCTGGACGAGATGATCGCGGTTGTTGACCGAGAATACCGCTATCTAATTGCAAATCGCAGGTTCTTGTCGTTGCGGAATATGACGTCGGACCAAGTTGTGGGGCATTACGCAAAAGAGATATTGCAAGAGGGAGTTTTCGAAGCTGTTGTCAAAGAGAAACTGGATGAGTGTTTCCAAGGTAACGTCGTTCGATATGAGATGAAATATACGTATCCTGAGCTTGGCCAGAGAGACTTATCCGTTTCTTATTTTCCCATCGATGGCACTGACGGTGTTGATCGAGTCGCTTGTATTTTGCAAGACATCACCGATCGCAAGCGTGCTGAAAAGGCTCTGGCGGGCATGAGCCAAAAATTGATTGAAGCACAAGAGCAGGAAAGCAGTCGGATCGCAAGGGAACTTCACGATGATATCAACCAACGTCTCGCTCTTTTGGCGATCGATATTGACGCAGCAAAGCAGAATCCTCCGAACTGCGCTGAGGAGATGACCCGACTACTGGCCGAGGTTTGGGACCGTATCGACGAGATTTCATCGGAAGTGCAATCAATATCGCATCAACTCCACTCCGCAAAACTGGAACATCTGGGCATCGTCGCTGCCGTGAAAAGCTTTTGTCGTGAGATTGCTGCACGACAGAATGTTGAGATTGATCTCACCCATGACAACATTCCAGGGCCTGTGTCACACGAGGTGTCCCTATGTCTCTTCCGAGTCTTGCAGGAGGCACTACATAACGCGGTGAAGCATAGCAAAGTGCGGCACATTGAAGTGCGGCTAGGTTGCTCAGGAAATCAGCTTCGCCTTACAGTCTCAGATCGCGGAATTGGATTTGATGTGGAGAGCGCGACGAATAAGGGAGGGCTGGGACTTATAAGCATGCAAGAGCGGGCCAGGATCGTAAACGGAGCGATTGCTATTGAATCGCGGCCTATGGGTGGAACCACTATTCACGTTCTCGTGCCATTCAAGTCAGAGCAGCGTCCTCAACAGGCGGCTGGATAAGCGTGGAGGGGCGCGTTGGTACCAAAGATGGCCGTCTCCGCTCGAAAATCAAAAAAATGTTGATACCACCCATCGCGGATGGAACCGCTTTATTGATGCGGCTCCGCGCCTGCTTGGATGATCACAATGCAGCGAACAAGGCGAAGAAAAACCGGGTTACGGACATTGCTTCACAGTCAACGTCACCTGCTGGCTGACGCCATGTGTAGTCACGTCGCTAACCGACAGATTTCCTGTGAATGTGCCGATGACGTTCGTTGTCCCGCTGAAAATCCCCGTGCCTTGATTGAGGTTAATAGCGACCCAAGAGTTCGAAACGAAACCCCAGTAAAGCGGGAGCAATCCACCAGAGGTTTGAACAGCGAAACTGTATGGCTGGTTAACGCAAGCGTCAGGGAACGTTGCTGAGCTGATAATCTTCACAGGTTCCACCACCTGAATCGTCTCTGCGGCGACGGCTGTCTGCGGAGGGGACGCGGAATCAGACGCCCGCACAGTAAAATTGTAAGTCCCATCGGCAGTCGCTGCCCCCGTTATCGCTCCCGAATATCCGAGTGTCAACCCAGGAGGAATGCTGCCGCTAATAAGTGACCAGCTGACTGATCCGCTACCGTTCGAAGCAGATAGTTGTTGTGAATAAGAAAGGCCGTGTGCAGCGGGCAGGAGCGGACTCGATTGGATCATCAGCGGTGAAACAAGTCCGGAGACCTGGAGCCCATAACTCATATCAGGGCGAGCATCTCCCCGCCAATCCAGGACGTGAGCATAGAACGTGGTCGCACTATTTGCAGGTCCTGGAACCTGAAGATCCAGTGCTGAATCCTGGACGCCCGAACCGATATCGTTGTTCAAACATTGCGAGGCGAAGTTTGTACTGGTGTCGCCCGGCTGGCGGCATGTCGTCAGGCGAACGCCGTTTCCATCTACGACCTCGAGCACGGTGTCGAGTGGATCACCAGAGTTCGAGCGTTTTGCCTGGGTCTCGAGATGCACGGTGCTGCCGCCAAGCGAAACCAGCTTGTAATAATCATTGTCGCCTGCGAACGGTACACCGTTGGGCGGGTCAATGTACGGACTTATGCTCGCGTTTACGGCTCCGTTGCCGATCAGTGTTGCCGTTGCTGGGCTGTCATTCCGTCCTAATGGTTTCACCACAGCGATGCCAAAGGTCCCACTCGCATGTTGTGGAGGCGAACTCGAATCCGTGGCTGTAACGGCTAGCACCCACGATCCCAGTGTAGTAGGTGTTCCGCTGATGGTGCCGCTATTGGGATCAATCGAGCTCAGACCAGGTGGGACGGTCCCCGACGTCGGTGAGAAAGTGTAAGGGGGTATCCCGCCGCGGGCTACGACCCTACCGCTGAATGGCCGATTTAACAGTAATGACGCAGGCAGTGACTGCATTACCTCAAGATTTGGCGGCACAACCGTGACTGTGAGCTGGGTAGTGGCGATCTCAGGAGTTGAAAAGGAATCCTGGATAGTGAGGGTGGCGACATATGTGCCGACCGTAGTTGCACTGCCGGAAATCTGTCCAGTGGTGTTATCCAAGCGCAATCCTTGAGGAAGCGCACCGCTGGCCATCGTGAAAGTCAGCGGAGCAACTCCGCCTTGATAGGAAGCGGCAATTGGCGGAATCAAAGCTGCATACTGCGCCGCGTTGGCGGACTGAGTCGGGGATACTTGGAGAGGAGTACTGGCGGTAACGTAAAAGCCCTGGGTTGCAGTTTTCGGTGGAGAGGCGGAGTCAGTTACTTGTGCAATGAATCCAGCGGTACCCAGAAAATTCGTCGTCCCGGACAATACGCCAGTGCCTGAGTCGATGCTGAGGCCATCCACAAAGAGAGCGGTGCCTGACACCTTGGAGATCGACCAATTAAGTGGGGCAACGCCGTTTAGGGCAGTAAGCGTTGTGCTGTAGGAATGCCCCTGTAAGGCGCCGGGAAGAATTGCATTGGTGTTGATCGTAAGCGGTGAAGATGCCGGGGAAGGCTGCGCCGCAGGCGAACCGGTTGGGGAGGGTGAAAGCAAACTAGTTGACGAGCCGCCACCACCGCAGGACGCCAGGAGCGCGACAACTAAGAAGTCGGCGAAGAAGGCAATGGCTCGCTTGCTCACGCTCGCTTGTCCTCCCAGACCTGAATAGGTGACAGCATCGGGGCGTCAAACAATGCGCCAGAGTCTTCGTATTGATCGAATCGAGGCAGAGGTGTGTTTAGGATGATATCTGTCCCGGTGACTTTATCTCCTGCGTGAACTGTGATCGTGTCACGCTGAAGAGGAAAGTCAAAAGCCGATTCATCCTTGTTCCAGAACTCTGCTGGTCCTGGCAGTGGAACCGGTGGATTGAGGGGACCTATGCCAGAGTCCGAAACGAAACTTCCGTAAACTGATTCCACTTCTACCGTGTAAGTGCCTGGCGGAACGTACATCTGGTAGTAACCGATGCGACTCGGATTACGCGAACCATTAGGGTCTCCGCTGATGTTGTCACTCGTTACGCTCTGGCCGGGATTACCCGTGAACAAATAGCCGGAAATAGCCGAAACAGCCACGCGATACGACTCGTTTTCCTGGGTGGTGGGGTCGTCCACGAGACGAGCTATAACATTAGCCCCCTGGACGGCATCGATGCCATCGCCGAAGTAAATGGTCCCGCTAATCATCGCGTAGTTGCTGTTGAAATTCGCGTTTGGGTATAGAGCTGAGATCCAAGACAAGTCATCGGGGGACAGTAGCGGTAAGCCTGCATCCTTTCGAGCCTGACACATCTCGATTGGGAACATCAGCGGCAGACCTGCGAGCTCATCTACGTTGCATGGGTACGCACCCTGCGTGTACAGATCAAGATTTATCTGTGAATGATCGAGGCCGATAAAATGGCCGATTTCGTGCGTCATCGCCTCGTCAAATTGGTTTGCACTTAGCTCGTAATTCGGTGTGGCGGACGTGGGAGTATTGACGCCATCCTGCATCTTCCCATTCATCAGGATGAGCGCACTAGAGAAATACCCGTGGCTCGTATCCACCGCACAATGACTTGTGAAGCCGATCACCTCGGGAGGCAGACCAAGTGCCGCAAGCAGCGATCCATCACCATCGAATATCACAGGACTCTGAGCGCCAGATTTGCAGGAGCCGACCATGGCATCGTATTGCTGAAGTGTCTTAAGATCCCCGCCGGCGTAGGCGCCTGACGGCAGCAATGTTCCCGCATTTGCAAACGAAAGGCTTGCCGTAGGAACTGCCTGCCATATCCCAAACATGGACTGAAGTCGTTGCAACCCTTGGCTGTTACTAATCACCTCGGCTCCGCTTCCATCGACCGCCATTGGACCTGGATCTACACGATACTGAATTGGCATCGCTGCGGGATTCCACGTGAACGACTGGCCGTCCACTCCAAATGCTGGTTGACTCCCGACCGACGGTCCACCCACCAGCAGTGGTCCACCAGCCCAGAGCGGGTCAGTAGCAACACACAAGCACCAAAGGAGTACCGCCGGCACAACGAGCCTGATGCGAATCACTTTTCCGCTCCTAGACTTCGAATCGCGCCTTCCAGATCTGCTAGCGGCACGGGTCCCGACTGCGGCGATTGCGATAATGCTTTCACCCGAGGAGATAGCTGTATTCCCTTTCTCTCGGCCCGACCCGCGACGGAGTCAAACAGGCCCACATTCCCATTTCCATTCATCGCAACCTTTTGCCCGTTGCTGTCACGGGAAATGCGAAAACGGCCTTGCTCTAGTCCGACTGGACTCGACAGTCCATACTTCGACGGGGCTCCGAGCATCAGAAGCAGTTCCTCGCCTTTGACATAACGGGCCGAATCAATCTGATCGCGAATGTCCCAAATGTATTGCCGAAACTGCATCGAATTCCGCGGTCTACCTTTTAGAGTTTCTTGCACGCGCAAGGTGATTAGCACGGTCATCAGGTTCCTGAATTGCGGGTGCGGTTCGACTCTCGCAGAGCTAACCGACCCGTGAACGATTACGTCCGCCTCGTTAGTCAGTTGGTCTAACGCACGTGGCAGGGTCCGCGCACCGCGCTGCGCCTCTGCGTTCATCGAGACCAGAGCGAGGGAGGCCACAAGGGCGAATAAGAACTTACGATGGGCTTTCATCCGATTATCCGAAGCTGAAGTCTAGCTGTAGGCGAAACTTCAAACAATCCACTACGGTGTAAAACCAGCTAATACTAGGGTTTTACATGCACTCAACATTTTGGAACGCGCACGGCGAACAACTGCAGATCCAACATTCTTGCGTCGGGGTATCCCTGATCTGAGCACCCGAAAAACTGAGATCGGCAAAGGCCCGCATCCAGGTACTCACGAACGCGATGTTGGATGCAGAGGACGAGCTATGTTGTTGCTCAGCAATCCTCGCTTTCCGATAGGAAGCGCACCCGGCTTGACGTAACCAGAAAGAGCCTGCCGATGGAGAACCGGCAGATGGAACCAAACATGGCCGGCCTCTCCGCGGCTGCTTCAATCGCTCGGGATCAGCCGTGCCAATTTTCGACCCGGTAACCTGGGCGGAGGGAAACGCACCGGATTTAGCATCCGACGCGCTGTGAGAATCGCCACTGTTTACACGGGTCGTAATCGCGGCTGTAGTGTACGTGCAGTCTATTTCTTGGCTAAAGCTTCAACCAGCTACGCTGGCAAGTTGCCTAGGAAACAGATCCAACACGGGAAAATCGCCAGTGTTTATGCCGGTTCGGGCCATGACTGTTGTTTACGTGTAGTTAATCTGCTGCAAGACTGCATCGAATATGTCATATGCCTTCGCCAACCAGCAGCCGACGAAACCTGGCCAAAGTGCAGCGTGAACGCTCGGCCGAAGAAACCGGGATCATCAAGCGCCTCGTCTGGCAGTGGGCTCTGCAACCCGAAGATAAGCGCCAATCGCAGCAGGAATTAGCCCGCGAGCTCAGGGTTTCGCGTCAGTACATCAACAAGGTTGCCAAGCGGGTTGTGCTGGATGCACCACGCGATCTGCAACCTGTAACGCTCACGGATTTGAAGGGAGCGACAGATCGCCGGCGTTTCTACACGCCTGCGCCAGTCCCCGCATTCGAAACAAGGGAGGCAGACGAACAGACCGCTTACCGCGAGCAACCTGTGATGGGAATGCCTCAGTACAACCAACCGCGATCCCAGCCGCAGCACAGCAACTTCAGCCCGTATACCAAACCGCAAACCTATCGCGAGTGGGAGCAACAGGGGCTGTTGGATGGGCCGCGTCGCAATCATCATCGCGGATGGAACCGTTTGCGCAGACCCATTCCGCGCCTGCTTGGATGGTCATCAAATGGTTGTTAGTCGGCTATACGAGCGTTTGGCGGATCAATGGGATTAACTGCACTATAAACTGCGGGCGCCGCAACTCGATGATAAGCCTCACTATTCTGTTGGCACATCGGATATGGTATCCGAAGCGCTGTCTGAATCACCGCTGTTTACGCGGGTCGTAATCGCAGCTGTAGTTTATGTGCAGTCTATTCGTTAAAGCTTCAGCCATGGGAACATGGTCTTGGCGAGTTCCCTATCCTCGGGATTACCGCTTTCCTGCACCATCCGGCGCAGCTCCTGCTCTCCTCTCGTTGCAGCCGGATTCGCATGGCTCAAGTTTCGGGCTTCTTGCTCAGGCGAGTAACCCTGTTGTCGTGCCCGCGCTTCTTCATCGCGCCAGGCCGCGATCCAATCTTCAACTTGTTGTTGTGCCTGTTCATCCTGCTGGCGACGATGTTGCTCCTGGCGTTGGCGCATGGCGATGACATGGCCGGGCGTCATTGGCGAGGCTGCAAGCATGTCCAGCGGCGCATCGAATACCACGCGCTTCAGAATTCGCGACACGTATTGCCGGCGAACGCCCAACGCCGCGGCTAATTCACCTTGCGTCGCCGGCTTACGATGCTCGGGTGACAACAAGGCCCATTGCCAGATGCATTTTTTCAACGCGAGCGACTCCTGGGCCGTACGCAAGCCGGCACGCTCCCGGTAGTGGGCCAGATTGAGGCGACTCGATCGTGGAGAAGGCATAGATATATAAAGGTTGTGGAATGCTTGCTAGGTTGTTTGATGCTGGATCTATCGGTAGCGTTCAGAGTGCGCCCGGCTCTGGCGATCCTGGTGCGTGGATTTTAGACATTGCCTTGGTGGTGGCTGATGTGCTGATACCAGTGATACTACATTGACTTTGAAGCACTTCGCCTGATACCGAAACTGATACCAGCAGATACTGAACAGTTCTAACCGGATGCGCGAGTTGTTTAGTATCAAGGTATCGATCTGGTATCAGAACCAGTATCAGAATAAGTCCTTTGAAATTGCCGTGGTATCAGTGGTATCAGTCATCCCTTATCCTACCTTGGTATAGCTCGAAGCCGATTCCGGCACCAGCCCGTTGTCCTTGGCCTTTTTCAGCATCCGTTGTCCGGCGCTTCGGTCAATTTTGACAACGTCGGCCCACGTGAACGGATTCGGCAGCTGATTCCAGAGCTTCAACTCTGCCTGGGTGAAGATGCTTTTCGCCGCCAACGTGCCATCAGGGTGCAGGCAGAATACCCGGGTCTGGCTGTCCTGTTCCAAGCAGATCGGGGAAATCTGCGCATGGCTGCTGATGCCGTTGATGACGCACACTTCATGGCCATCAACTTCCTCCCGAGCAAAGCCCAATCGCACCGTAAAGTGATCGAGAAGTTTCCCGCTACCACGCACTCGGCCTAACCAATTGCGGGGATCGCGCAACAACGAAATCCGCGCCGGCTTACCTTGCTCGGTGGTGGTCGGCTTTGTCAGGTGATGGGGGAAAAGGAACATTCGGACACTAGGACACTCGTGGTACAGCCAATCCACATTGCGCCGAAACCTCATGCAATCTTCTGGCTTCGACACATCCCCGTGAAAAGCCAACGAGAGGTTGTCAACAATGACAATCTCCGGCTTATGCTTATTGATTTCGTCACGGATGATCGGCAGATGCAAGTTAGGATTGTCGAAGATAACTTTGCCGTAGAGAGGCGTTCGGTGCGTCGCATCAAGATAGATGAACTGGCGTCCTACACCGGCGGAGTTCGAGTTGAGTGCCATGCGCTGCTTGAAATCCGCGGCGCCCAACTCCAAATCAAAATACATGACCTTGTAGGAGCGTACTGGCTTTAGCACGTCTGTCCCGACACTGTGCGCCAACCCGAACAGAGGCAATCCCAATGCGAGTTGCAGTCCCAGCTGGAGACAAATGGAAGTCTTGCCGTCGCCCATTGCGCCGCCCAAGATCACATCCCTGTGCTCGGTAAACAGGTTTGGCACAATTTCAACCGGCGGAGAGATCGGCGCGGCCAGCAATTGATCCGCCGTGAAGATATGCTGGCGCTGTTTGGGTAGCAGATCATCAAGTGCCGCCTGCAGGCTGTTCCAGTGCGGATACTTTTCAAGACTCGCCAGCACCTTGGCACCAAAAACCGGATGTTCGGATGCTTTATCCAGCATGAAATCAGCGAATCGCTCTTGCTCTTCCAGGCCTTGCGGAACGGGCCCGGGGTAAAACGCCTTGACTATCCAGTGCGTGAGAGCATCCGGCGCAGACAGCTGCGGTTGCGGATCACTTGCGGAAATGTTGCTCATGCGTGCTCCCGTGGTTCGGATTATGCAGGTTGGGCTTGAAGGTCTCTTCCTTGCGGATCAGGACGATCTCGCCTTTCGAATAGTTCAACTCGACGGAGCCATAGAAGCCTTCCTGGGCTAGTCGCTCCAGAAGTTGCACCGTCATTTTCAAGTCCGGTCTGAGTTGTGGCCGGATTAGGCCGCCATCAACCGATTGCTCTCGTGCTATTTCTGGTTTCATTTAATGGCTAAGATGCTGCGGTAGGTGAACGCGTCTGATTTTCCGCCGGGAGATGTTACATAAGCTATTTGGCTTCATTTACATAGACATAATTCAGCCCTCAATTTCGAGCGGCTCCTGTGTCCAAGGAACGATGAGAAGCGCTGTCGCTCGAGCGACTCCAAGCCTTTTTACGGAGAACTCTGCCTTACTTAACGTCATTGTCGATGTGACACACCGAACAATATGTTTTTTTTATATATTGTTACTACATTATGTAGTATTGTCATTAAGATTAAGGATATAGTGATGCTTAATATTGCATAACATGGTAGATTTATGTATTATTTTAATTGACATGAGCTTTCGGAATCCACGTATAGCGCTTCGATTTAAAGAAGAGAGGCTGCGTAAAAAATTAAGTCAAGCTGAATTGGCAAAGCTGGCAAATGTAGAGCAATCGCAGATCTCTCGTTTCGAGAATGGAAGTGATTTAACACTTTCTACATTGCTGGATATCTCACGAGCACTAGACCTTGAGCTAGTTTTGGTTCCAAAGCGATTTATTCCAGCCGTTGATCACGTCATCGGCACCCAATTCCAGACCGGCGGCTCAGAAAACAAGATGCCGCCGCCACTTGTAACTGAAGAAATAGATGAAACAGGCAATGAAGACGAAACTTAGTTCGAAACCAGAGCGGCCCGCCGTTCTACGAATCAGACTCGGGGCCTACGAAATTGGTTCTATGACGCAGCTGGGTGGATTTGACAAAAACCTGTTCGCTTTCACTCAAGATTACTTAAAGGATCCTGCTCGACCTGTACTGAGCCTAAGCTATCTTGATGCCACTGGAAATCTGCGCGTTACCGAAGAGCTTACGCGCTCGAAGATCCCTCCCTTTTTCTCAAATTTACTTCCTGAAGGCGCTCTCAGAGACTTCATCGCTAAGCGAGCAGGAATCAATTCGGAGCATGAGTTCATGTTCCTTTGGACACTAGGGGCCGACCTTCCAGGAAATGTTTTTGCAGAGGATACCGAGGGCAGAGCGCTTCCAGATTTGGATGTCGGCATCGGCTCAGAGAAGGACGACCAAGTTGAGAGAAACAAAATACTGCGGTTTTCGCTCGCCGGAGTACAGCTAAAGTTTTCAGCAACGGGAATTGCAGGCAAGCGCCTCACGATCCCAGTTAATGGCGTGGGAGGCCACTGGATTGTCAAACTACCTTCGCCATCTCACACATCTCTACCGCAAAACGAGTACGCAATGATGCGCTATGCCAAGGAAATCGGGATTGATGTCCCTGACTTCGGCTTAATTTCGACTAGCTCCGTAGAGGGGTTACCAGAAGCATTCGCTAAAGACCCTTCTGAAGCGTATTACATAAAGCGTTTCGATCGCACAGACGATGGTGGTCGCATACATATCGAGGACTTCAACCAGGTATTCGGGCAGTTTCCACGCGACAAATACGATCATAAAAGCTACGGCACTATTGCAGCTAACATCTGGCGATTACTCCAAGAAGCCGACACACAAGAGTTTGTCCGCCGACTTGTATTCAGCATTGGCATTGGCAATATGGACATGCACCTGAAGAACTGGTCGATTATTTACTATGACGGGCGGACCCCGCGACTTACTCCGGCCTATGATCTCGTATCTACCATCGTTTATCCGAATACAGATCCGAGACTTGCGTTATCTGTAAGCGGAACAAAAGTTACACAGAAAATAGATCAGGAGCGCTTACTAGACTTTGCCCGAAAATCGGGAATACCGTCGGGCCTCTTATTAGATACTGCAAAGCAAACTGTCGAGCGCATGCAGGAAATCTGGCCCTCGCTTTCGAAGGAGTTGCCATTGTCGAAACAAATGCTCGATCGGATCACGGCTCAAATGCATTCCGTTCCGCTCTTCAACACCAATTCGGGAGTTGCCGTTGCTCGACATCAACCGACAGCCCACTCCGAATCACAGCCTACTCCGAAAGCGGCTGAGCAATAAAATAGTCCGGTGGGCCCGTTCGCATTCCACAAGCTTGGTCATCTCCATCATCATCAGCACCACAACCATCAGCATCCCTGTCCGCGTTCGGGATTGCCTCCGGTCCGCCTCGCGCAGCGTACTGAGAGGGACGCACTACTCCGAAAGCGTCTCCGTCAGCGCCGGCGCCCACTCAAGCGGCCGAAGTCTGTTCTGATTTTCGAACGATACAAAAATGATCTATGGGAGCAGCGTTTACATCCTCTTTTAGAATAGGCTTACGGCTGAAAACTGGCACTCCGTAGCGAGAAAAGTAGCTGTGCTTGGACATTAACTGCGATCCGCTGCTTTTCGTCCGCGTTTCTCTGTGCGTGAGCTGTCACGTGAACCTTCCAGACTAGAGCGGCGGAGTCTGTCTAATTGCCTTTCAAATCTGTCAAATTCTTCATCTATGTCCCGCCACAATCTCGCGAGATCTTTGCCAATTGCACTCGTACTGTCATCGCTTCGTGAAAGCCGAAAAATTGCGTTCACACACGGTACTAATTCAATTGCAAGGCTGCTTTGCGATGTAAATCGCGGCTCTGATCCACTCCGCATACTTGGTGTAAGGATTTCCAATTCTGAAAGCGCCATATCGCAGGATGGTGCCGAGAGGAGATCGTCCTCACGCAGCAATTCGCGTATGATGCGTCTTCCAAGACCGTTTACGCCGGAAATGGTCCCTGTCCGACTGTGTAACCCAGCTAATAAGCCGTACCAGAGAATGACATCCGGAAACCCGGTCAGCAGCGGTGTCAGGAGTTGAATATGATCCAGTGACCCCGGGCTGATAGCACTGGCAAGATATGCAATCAGAAAGCTCCCTAAGCTCGACTCTCGCTCGGATTGACCAACCCCCCGAAGCGCCTCTAATGCAACTTCAAGTAGTTTGACTCGACCTTCTCTGGGACCAGACAGCTCCGCTCGCAAACCGGAAAGTCGCGGAACGAATTGAACTAACTCAAACCAACTCTGTTGGCTCAGTTCTCCGAATAGCAGATCTTCACAGCATCTAACAATCGCTTCGTGCGGTGCTCTCCATTTCGGCAGGTGCAATGCTGGGCCGAAAAGATGGCGCTGTGAAAAGAGGCTTTCGTTACGAGTGATATTGGCCAGAACTCCCCAGACATTTTGAAGCAAGTCAATGGCAACCGGGAGTTGACTGGACCCTATTAAAGATCGAGCATAATTCCAGCGCCTGGGTAGTTCCGAAATTGAATCTGCCGGTACATCTAATGCAACTGCTCTTGAAACTGCATAGGAGAACGTCGCGTAACAAGCTTGCGGAGAGATATTTCGAATTTCACGCTTGCCCGCAACGTACGACACGGCTTCACCTAAAATCAATCCCAAACATGCACTTGTGAATCGTCCGAGAGACGGCGGCCTGCTTTTACGCAGCATTTCCTCTGCTGTCCAACGATCCACGACCCGGCAGAATGCCGTCAAGGGGCGTGCCGTTTGTAAATACGTACTTATCCAAGCTAGAAAATCCAATTGGGCTGAGCTTTCGACAATGGCAACAGTTGGAGCCCATCCAAACTCAACAGGGGAGAACTTCCAGAGGACCTCGATCTCTTCTCCAGATGGCGCACCAAGAGATCGGGTTTCGCGCAGTCCTGGCATAGAACCGAACGTTTGGTTCTGGAAGAGGTCTACAAATTCTCGCCGGGTGAGAGTCTTGCTCCACATTACTTTTTCTTTCCCCCGAACACCCTCTTTTTATCTGGAAGGGGCTTAGATTTTCCCGCATTTAGTGCATCCTCGAAATATCCCGGGAGGAAGTTCGAGTGATACACAAAGACCGTTGTCTTCGCCCGGGTGACAGCTGTGAAGGCCATGTTGCGTTGATGGGGAAAAGCCTTAAGACCATCGGCTGCCGCGATATGGATCGTTCGGAATTCCAAGCCTTTTGCGGCATGAATAGTTGAGACACAATGTGCTTATCAGGCGCAAACTTCAACACGTCACCATCGCCCTGCATTATTGCTATATCAGCAACATCGCTGCTTGCGATAACCGCCCTAATTTCATCAAGGGCAGAATGAGTAGGACAGACTACTCCAAGCAACTCGTCAGGATAAGTCTTCAGTTGCGTTCGAAGCGAGTCCAGGATCTTCTCTCCCTGTTCGCCTAAATTGGCGCATTCAAAAGCATCGACGTTTGATGGATCAGACACTTCATCATACTGGCAACCCGGCTCAAGTGAGACGTAATCCCCCGAGTCCTTCATTAATGCATCAGCTACTTTACAAATGTTGAGTCCAATACGGTAATGGAGCTCCAAATTGAACTCTTTGTCGACCGATTTGCTCAGAGCTGCTATGGCGTCGTCCCCTTTGTAAATTTTCTGACGGGAATCGGCTGTGGCAAACAAATGCTTGCAAAGTCGTCGGAACACAAAGATCTCTTCGGGCAGATAGTCCTGCGCCTCATCGAGCAAGATGGTATCGTAGACCTCTTTCAGGTGCTTTGCCTCAATCAGGGCGGATACGGCGCCTAAAAGTACTTTTCGACGCTCTTCGAAGCTATCGGGCAACTCTATATTTTTGCCATATTTGAATAGTAAGTCTTGGTAGAACTTGGTGCTTGTTCTCACCTTAGTTCCAGGAAAGTCATATTGTTGACCGCCGCTCGCCATAAACTCTTGCAGAGTTCTGGTGAACACGACGATTTGGATATTCGTGTGCTTCGCCAGATAAAGGTAATTAGCTCGTAAGAGCAGGAGATTCGATTTACCTGACCCCGGAGGTCCGAAAACGAGATAGCTTTTGCCGATAGGTAAATCAATGACGCTGGACTGTTCCTCGCTTAATTGATCTTCCTCAATCCACCAAGTCTCATTCATATGTTCGGATTACTCGTGACTTTCCGGCACGCTTATCCATTGCGGGAGCGCGCCCGTAGGCACATCCATTGCCATTGCGATAACCGGGTACAGAACTCTTGTGATTGCGGCTCGGGCGACCGAATCCTCGTACACTCCTCGAAAGATGTTAGTGGAATGGGTAGCGAAGCCGATTCCTTCCGGCTCGGCATCAGTTGCAACAGCTGCGACGTCAATACCGAGGACTTCTCCCTCGAAGTCCATAACTCGAACGCGGAAAAGTACGATGAGGTCAGTAGGCAGCGCATCCCTCGCAGATTTCTTGAAGCGGACCTTTAGTTCGCCACCCGCGCTGTCCTCTTGGTGAGTAACAATTCTCGGAGGCAATTCACCTTCAGCGCATTCTGCCCTTATCTGTTCTCCAATACGACTAACGTATGCAGCTACCAATTGCTCTTGTTTGTGTACTCTCTCCCAGTCTGCTTCGCTCGCTTCAGTTGCAGCTTCCACGACGGCCAGTGCACGTCGCTTTCGTATCAGTTCTTTTGCTGTTGCCGCGTTGCTCACATCAACTTCTTTTTGAGAGAAATCTTTCCAACATACAAGTTCAAGGCGTACTTTCCAGTCCTTAACCAGGCAGTTCTTAGCCAGGCTCACTAGGTACGGAGATCGTCCGGTCGGATCTATTTCAGGCTTTGTGTGGAGAACAGCCTGTACTAATTTCGGATAAGGATCGGTCGAACCTTCGAAAATGCGACGACGCATCAGCAAGTCATGGAGTACCGCTCCGAGCTGATAAAAAGTTACCGCGCGATAACCGTTAACGCTTTGCTCCTCAGCTCTCATCAGAAATTCAGGAGAGCCGTACTGAAGAGTTCCTATAAACACCTGTTTCTCACGGTCTGTAAGCGGTTCACTGTTTCTTTCAAAGGGACGGATCACGCCTAGGTCTAGCAGAGTCGCCCGGCTGAAGTCTGGAAGAATAGCTATGTTGTCGGGCTTTATATCCCGATGAACGATTCCATTTTGTTCGAGAAATTCAGCGGCACTTGCGATCTGGCTTATGATGTGGCCAACCTTAGTTTCTGGCACCTCCTTCAGCAGCATCGCAAGGTTTGGAGCCTCAATAAACTCCATAGCCACGAAAAAGAGATCGTTCTCTTTCGAATAGCCGCCGTCGAGGATCTTGACGAGATTGGGATGATGTGCGCCTACCAGTTTGAGTTCTCGGTTGATGCGATCTTCTTCATCTTTTCTGCCGAACCGTTCGATAATGTCCGGATCGAATACCTTAATTGCGGCGACGACTCCGTCTCGAGTTCCCTTGAAAACTAATGCTGATTTTCCCGCGTTCACATAGTCGCTGATTATCCAGCCGTTTAGGTTTTTGCCTAGCCATTCGCTGATGAGACGTTTTATTCTTTGGTCCAATTCTTTTCCTCGCATCGGGACAGGCGCACTGCTGCGGATGCTTTTCTGCTCGTGTGTCGATATTGTTAACTGGCAATGACACAAGAGTGTATCGGATCGGATCACCGCTATTTTCAAAAAGTGATTTTTGTTCGTAATTCAAAACGCGGAAGTGGTCGCGGGGTAAGCCTGAGAGTTCAAAATCTCCACTGTGGTCGACTAATGCCTAAAATCAGACATTTACAACAGAACTTCGCCTACGCGACGGAAAGAAAGCTAACGGCTGGTAGCGCCGAAGCGCAGCCGCTTAGCGGAGCGTAGGCGCGGAGAAGCCATCACCAGCCCCCTGAGCGGTCACATCACCATTGTTGGCAGCCTGGGTGTAGTGAAGCGAGCTAAGGCAAGTACCTGAAGCCGGACCTCGCTTCATCCACTGCAGTTAAACTCGGTATTCACAATTCAGAACTGATTCACAACTGTTCATCTTCCAGTATGTGCGAAGTTCATCTTCGACCTGCGCCAGCAGTCTGGCTGTTTTTTCCTTGTCTGCTTCTGGCACGTTTGGATGGTTCAGCAGAAGTAACCGGCCGAATTCGTCACTAAAAAAAAGCCCCGACCTAGCACAGGGGCGTCAGGAGAGCGTCAGTGTCCAATTTCGCGTCCACACAAACCTCTTTCGATTTGTGTGGCCTCCCTAAGCGAATGAACCCCGACTGGCCGCAGTCTCGTATATCAGTACCGGGCGCGAACACTGGCAGTTGTTACAGGTGCAATTTCCGGGAAAATAGCCCCGAAGCTCAGCCTCAAAGCGGAGCGGAGGGGCGTATCAGCCTTCATCATCGATATTGTTATCGGCATGTCCCGCTACCTTCTTGGCTAGGAACTCTTCTATCGAGGGTCCCGTGCCGTAGCCGCAGCTTTGCTCAACCGATCCTGCCACCGCAACGTTCTGGGCTGTATACCGTAGTGAATTCTGGAATTGCATCTTCTGTTCCCTTGGGAAGATTAGGATCGCCAGACCTCCGCTTCATCCACTTTGAGGCTACTTCCGCTCCGGCTGTTCCACCAGCGCTGTCAGGGTAGCATCGAGCGCCGATCGCCGGCTTCTCACGTAGCACCTGGCACCAGACCTTAACCCGAGCGTCGGTGGCCACCTGTACGTCGCGAGCACGAAAGGCCGGAATTTAAGATGGGAAACCGTTTGGGTCGAGCCCTCGCTGTTTTCACGCTCCTCGCCGAACCCGTTTCTCCATAGATTTATCTACCCGCGTGACCAGGGCGCTGAGGTCGCGGAGGTACGCCCCCGCGTTCCATTTCTCGAGCAGGTCCAGACTCAGATTGGCAGCGCTTTCTTTGTTGCAGAAAACGCATGGAACGCCGATGTGGCCGAGACCACTCTTCTTGCAGGGCTCGACCCGGTGCAGTTCAACTTTGGGCTTCTCTACCGTGCCGGCGATGAACAAAGCCATTTCCTGAGCGACTCTGCCCCGCGCTCGGTCAAGTACCTGCTGAGTGAGGCGTGGGACGATCCCAAACTCATTGAGATCTTCAGCCAGCGCAAAGAGATACACGTCATCGGTGTTGTAGAGATTGCGCGATCCGGTACCGCTCGCCGGCCTGACCGAAGGCGTGATCGTGAGGGGTCTGCCGATCGTCCAATTCTTGATCCTGGATGCCGGCAGATGCAGGATCTCGGCCACCTCGGATAGCTCGAAAATTTTTTTCGAATGTTCCATGCCGTCCTTAGTCCTTCGGCAGCAAAGGCATAGCGTGAATCTAAGAGATCACAGACTAACGTAGAACGTCAATCATGGTTGACAGCGAGAGGCGCACCCTGCGATTCTGGAATCGCTCGAGCGAGATGCACCATATAACCTTGAAGTTCATGATCTGCAATGCTCCCGGTTTAAACCGGCTGGAGGATCAGAGATTCCGGCGTCGTGCGGAGGTAGGAAAGTGGGGACCTCCTTGAGGCGGATAACGATGACACCTTCGCGTGTCTCCGCTGGGTGACGAAGACGACGACCGAGCAACAAGCCACTTGACCCCGGGTTATGGTGGCCCGCGGCGCCGGAAACATCAGTTCAAATGAAGAATTTCAAGCAACATTTCTCAGAGCACGCAATCATTCGTGAGCTGTGCAAGGCACGTATAAAGCTAGCCAGGAGGCGGCACGACAGACTCTTTCTTCACAACATCATTCCTGCGTGTGATGCTGCGGAAACCGTCGTGCCTAATGACCGGGGCAAGGTCCCGGTAAACATCTTTCCGCCACGGACGCAATGGCACCGCTTCAGGCCCAAACGGCGCAAGCACAACACCGTTATCGATCTCGACCTGGAGACACTATTCGAAGCTACCGTTACTCTGCGAAGAAGGCACCCGAAGGCGATGTGGGCAATAAAGTTGAAGCAAGTTGTTGATCGGATACGCGAGCGAGTACTCGGGAGCGCGAACTTCACGTTCAGCGAGCCTGAGGTTGTCTTCATACAGAAGAGTCCGGCCGAAGACGAGTACCGCTCATTAGCCATTCTGCCGCTCGAGGACAAGGTTATTGACTCGATCGTTGCCCGATATCTGCGACAGAGCCTTGATCGGGAACTGCTGCCATCGTGCCTGGCATTCCGCTGCTGCCGCCCTGCTCCGACGATCCATACTGCCTTAGAGACCATTCTTCGCTGCCGGGACGAGTGGAGCGAGCGCGGCATCTATGTTGCGGAATGCGATATTAAGTCTTTCTTCGACTGCATTTCCCACGATGTGGCGCGAGCGTCTCTGCGGAGTTTGATCCAGGATGCGCAGCAAGGCAACCCTCAGCTCGTGATCGATCGGCGCGCGATGCAGATTTTCGATGCCTACTTGAATGTCTACGCCTTCGAGGACAACGTGCTTCGCCAATACCAGTTTCTGCAAGCACGCTGTCCAAAAGCGCAGGTGAAGTGGCCTAAAGAAGAGCTACACACTCTGCACGGGCTGAATTGCCTGCCGAGGATCGGAGTGCCGCAAGGAGCTGCGCTCTCCTGTGTGATCGGTAACGCGGTTCTCCATGCCGCAGATAAGGAATTGGAGGCACTGGCAGCGAGTGGACGGAAGTTCAAGTACTTGCGCTACTGCGACGATATGATCATGCTGGCACCCGACAAAGCTGCGTGCGAGGAAGCGTTTTCACGGTACTGCCAACTATTGCAGCGACTTAAATTACCTGTACATCCGACGTCGGCAGCAGCTGCTTATGCAGGGCAGGACAAAGCGTCGTTCTGGAAAGTTAAGTCCAAACCCCCGTATCTGTGGGCGCGGGCAGGTTTTGGAATTCCCTGGATTCAGTTCCTGGGATATCAGGTTCGTTTCGATGGGCTGGTAAGGGTCCGTGCCAAGTCACTGAAGAAGCAGCGGCAAAAGATAACGGAGATCGCCGATGAGCTGTTGGGTGCGATCAGGAAGCATGGAATAAGCAATGGAATCCGCCGCAGCCGGAACGAGATCTTGCACCGCTTTCGCCAGAGGCTGATCTGGATAGCTGTTGGCCGGGCGAAGCTAGGCCAGTCTGGAGTCATGCCGATGTGTTGGACAGGCGGTTTCCGCGGTCTTGGTGGACAGGAAATCGTTCATGCCGGGCTTAAAGCACTCGACCGTTGCCGCGAAGAGCAGATCAAGCGAGTGGAGCGTGTGTTGGAGCGCATTTCACTGCCGAAGTCGAAGTCCGGTCGCAACCGCAAGGGCAAGCTGCTTCGCTACTACGGCAGTCCGTATAGTTATTGCGGTCGTTTGGGCGAGCGCGGATCCCGAGATGAAGGCAGCCCTAACGGGCGGAACTGAAGTTAGCACTTAGCAGAAATATAGTATATGCGGTGCTTATCACCTGAGGGGAGTGGGAACATCTGGCGTTGAACGCGCCGTGCTATTAGCACAACCCTCTCCTTGGGTGTCCAACACTAAATAGAAATGAGCAGTAGTTGTGACGCAGTATCGTAAAGTTCGTCCCTGTATCAACTGCGGAGATACCAGAGAGATTGCAGCCCACGGATTGTGCTTTGCCTGCTATCGCCGCGAAGAGCGAGTAAAACGCTCTGATCCTCATGCCGCTGCCGGCAACAATAAACGCAAACAGCAATTCAGGGCATTCAACAATGTTATGGCTGGCCTCTGCGAATTGGGCGTTGGCAAAGCCGAGATGATGCAGATACGTAACCTCATCGACCCGTATCTCAACGACATCTCTGATTATCTCCAGAAGCCGGTGGTAGTACTCGACGGCCCGCAACCTAGCGGTGGCAGTGTGAACAGTGAACATGAACCTGGTAGTGAACATTCACAGGATGAACCTCTTGAGATGTCCATCGTGAGGTGGAGCGCGTGATGGCAATCAAGCTTCGCGCACCTAATAATAAGTGTCGTAAACATCCCCACGCCACCGAGCAGGATGCAGTTCGTGAAGCCATACGCGAAATGGCGGCTGCGGCAATATCCCAGCACGTTCTATTGCAATGGACATAAGGCGTGGCATGTTCGCGGCCCAAGCGTAGTCAGCCGCAAGAATCAACGCCACAGCGATAGGTATTGGGAGCGGCTGTTAAACAATCCCGAATTGTTGACGGATCAGGCACGCCGCAAAGTGGGTGCTGATGTATCGACCCCGGCCACACATATAGAAGTAGAGAAGCTAATCGCCATACATCGCAACAATCCCCAACGCCAGCGTAGTGGGGCAGCTAAGAAACAGGAGCGTGCCGAGCGCAATACTTCTGCTAAGTGCTACTTCAGTTCGCTCCCGGCAGGGAGCCGTGGGTAGTAGTCCGTAAATAGAAGCGCCACCTACAACGTGGTCTCGACGCTGCAAGTGGCTAACCCAACAAGCAACTATAGGAGGGTGGCTTATGGGCTACCAAAACAATAACAAATCACCGCTCACATTCAGCATGCACAAGACGGCGGCACTTATAAAAACGCCATGCGTAAGCAGTCACGACGCCTACGAATGGCGTTTCCCATGACATACGACTGTTAATAAGGAAGAACGTGCATATGTGCTTTGGGATGCCTAATCATAGGGATAAACCAAGGAGGAGAGAAGCATGACCATGTATTTGCATGTACGTCCTACGCCAGCAACTAGCTCACTACTTAGGACAAGAGAAGCTGCACTTTACTTGGCTATCAGTGAGAAGAAGCTGCGTCGTCTGGTGCGTCTAGCCGTAATTCCCACAATTCAAGACGGCAACGTATGGAAGTTCCGGGTATCTGACCTGGACACGTACATTGCCAGTCTCAAGCCAACCGAATATCCCACACCTGCCGGTACCAATCATCTTGGAGAAAGGAAGGATAAGAATGTCCACTAATACAAAACGCCGGGAAAAGGGTACCGGTTCCGTCTATAGACGTGGAGATGTCTACTGGCTACGTTATATGAACCTAGACGGAAGTCCGGTGCAGGAGTCCACAGGTATACGCGCCAAGTCCAGCCGTGAGGAGATACCGCAGTCAGTCAAGGCTATGCTCAAGGCGAAAGTTGCCCGAGTCGAGGTTGGGCAATATGTAGTTCCCAAATCTCAGACCGTGACCGTCACTGAAATAGTAGAGCATTCTCTTTCTTTGGCTGAGAGTAAGGGCCGGAGAAACGTAAAACGTGACAAGAACATTTGGAATAAGCAATTGAAGCCAGCATTGGGTCGTTACCCGGCGCTGGCGTTACTCGACGGAAAGCTATTACTTGAATATAAGATTGCGCGGCTGAATAAGGGCTTTGATACCGATACCATCAACCGCCATTTCTCCATTCTCCGTGTAGCCTACAACCGTAGTAGCCAACGTTTAGGTGGGCAACATCCAGATTGGCGGCAGTTGTTCTCCCCGACAACGGAGAATCCAGAATGTATCGTATCTATCTCCAATGACGTTTACCCACAATTGTGCTTGGAGGCATCGAAGGTTGGATTGTGGATGCGAACACTACTGGAGCTGGCATGTAACTTCGGTTGGCGGTTGGGTGCATGGCGCAATCTAAAAGTATCTCAGATAGACATCGAGAACTGCCGTATCACGCTGCCGGGTGAAAAGAGTAAGAATGGCGACTCCTATACCGCCTACTTCACCGAGGGAGACACGGTATACCAATTGCTCAATGCTTCGATAGCTGGCAAGTCAGAGGAAGATTATGTTCTGACACGGGATGGGAAGCCTGTGAAAGATATTCGTGACGCATGGCTGAAAATTACCAAGGCCGTGGGAATTCAACCTAAACCCGCTATCAAGGGAAAAGTAAAAGGGCAATTGACCCGACCCGGTATTAGGTTCCATAACACTAGAAATACAGCAGCGACAAGAATGATTGAGGCCGGAGCCGCAGAGGTCGAGGCTATGGATATTGGTGGCTGGAAGACCCGGTCAATCTTCGAGCATTATCACATCACCGACGACAAAGTTAAGAAACGTATTGCCCGCAAGATGGCAAAACCAGCAACTCAGGAATTGACTACATTATTGACTACAGGTAAGAAGAATCAGGGTAGTTCAAGTGCTGCTACTAAGCCTAACTGATTGATTGATGGTGCCCGGAGGGGGACTTGAACCCCCACAGACCTTTCGGTCCTGCG